>CAYVUV010000169.1:0-16734 GCA_964455095.1 uncultured Binatia bacterium (SeqCode) | reverse complement strand
CCGTGACCGCCGAGGCGGCGGTGCGCGCGACCAGTCGGCGCAGGGCTGCGGTGCCGAGCTCGGGGACGCGCAGCAGGGCGAGGTCATGCACGGTGACGACCACGGCGGCGCGGCGCGCGATGGGTGCGGCGTAGGCGGTGGCGTGAAAGACATCGATGCCGCCGAGCGCGTGCTCGAGCGCGATGCGCCGCAGCGGCAACGGCTGGCCCATGACCAGGGGATAGAGCCACGACTGCTGCGCGCGGAGATTCGCCGGCGTTGGGGTCGGGCCGTCGGGTGATGGGCTGCGTAGACCGGGCGCGCGCAGCCCGAAAAGCACGAGCTCGACCTCGGGCCGCTGCGCGGCGAGCGCGCGCGCCAGCGCGGCGGTGTAGACGGCCACACCCGCCGAGCGGACCTGGAGTGGAAACCCGTCCAACGCGACTCGCGTCATCCGAGCCCCGGCGTGCACTGGCGAACGGGTCAGCGGCTCACCGCGGTCGGCCGCAAGCCGAGGCTTTCGAGCCGGGGAGGGCGGCGCAGCAGACCGTCGAAGACGCCGCGCGCCACCCAGACGGCCGGCAAAAGCGGTTCGCGGTAGAGCAATCGCCGCGCGACCGAGGCGACGGGCAGGGCGAGCGCCAACGCGACCGTGCGCAG
This sequence comes from uncultured Binatia bacterium (SeqCode), assembly GCA_964455095.1. Lineage (GTDB taxonomy): Bacteria > Desulfobacterota > Binatia > HRBIN30 > CADEER01 > CAYVUV01. Next base: position 16,095 of record CAYVUV010000169.1, on the reverse strand, counting down.
GCGCTGCGCGGCGGTGGCGTGCTTGCGCGCGAACAGCAGGCCGTTGCGGGCGAGGAAATACGCGCGCCGACAGGTCACTTCCAACGACCGCGTCGCGCGATGCAGCGCCACGGCGCGCGGTTCGTAGACCACTCGATACCCCAGCCGACGGGCGCGCTCGCACCAGTCGACGTCCTCGCAGTACAGGAAGAACTCCTCGTCCAGCGTGCCGATCTCTTCCAGCGCCGCCAGCCGCACGAGGAGGCAGCAGCCGCTCACCCAGTCGACGTCGCGTGCGGTTTCCTCCGGCACGTCGGGAGCAATGGCGACCAGGAACGGCCCGTAGGTGATGCTGCCGTGGCTGCCGTGCGGTGCGCCGCGATCGTCCGGGTCCACCAGACGCGCCCCGGCAAAGGCAATGCGCGGATCGGACTCCGCCGTCGCCACCAGCACGTCCACGGCGCCGGCGCGCACGGTCGCATCGTTGTTGACGAGCAGCGCATAGCGCGCGCCCGCGGCGCGAGCTTGTTGCAGGGCGAGGTTGTTGCCGCCGGCGTATCCCTCGTTGCGCCCCGGGCGGAGCACGAGCGTTCGGTCGGCGGGGTCGACGCCGCTCCAGATCGGCCCGCCGAGATTGTCGACGACGACGACCGACAGATTCGCATACCCGCATTGCTGCAGGCTGCGCACGCAGCGCGCGGTCGCTTCCGGTGCACCCCAGTGCAGGACGACAGCGGTGACCGCGGGCAGCGGAGGTGTCGGTCTGCCCATGCGCGGCCGTCTTAGCCCCCCCGGGCAGGAGGGGCAAGCGCGCTCAGGTCGCCGAGAGCGGCGTGTACCAGAAGCGCTGATACAGCCAGCGGCCCCAGGCCGGCAGAATGCGGTTGAACAGCGCGCTGCGCATCAGCAGCGGCTCGGCCGCGCGCAACTCCTGGCGCAGGCGTTGCACACCGGGCCACGGAACGGCGACGCCGTGCGCCGGCGCGCGTTCCAGGAAGCTGCGCAGCAACGGGCCCAGCGCCGCCGCAGCATGGGCGTCGCGCACCCGGCGCGCCACTTCCGGCGAGCGAAACACCGCGTCGATCAAGCCGCGCTGCCAGTAGTAGTCCAGAATGCCCAGGTACAGCCCGTCCAGCAGCGCGTGCGGCGCCCACTCGTACGCGCTCGCCAGGTCCAGCGCGCGCCGCTCGATCCACGCCGCTTGATCGCGTTGGCCGGGGCGGACGCGATCGACGGTGTGCAACGCCGCCAGCAAAACCAGGAGCCGGGTCTTGGTGATGCGCAAATCGGGCGCCAGCCTCGGATGCTTGCGTGCGAAGATGCCGGCCATCTGCCCACAGCGATACTGCCGCTGCGAGAAGGTCCAGATCGTGTAGTAGTGGTAGTGATACCCGACGATCGACGCGTCGTAGAGGATGCGCAGGCCGTGTTGTGCGAGCCGAAATGCCAGCTCGGCGTCTTCGAAGGCGGCGTGAGGGAAATCGGTGTCGAAACGCGCCGCGTGCGTGTGGAGAAAGTCGCGCTTGAGCGAGACGTTGGCGGTGTACAGGTGCCGGTAATCGTACTCGTGGCCGTCCTGAAAGTAGTGATACGAGAACTGCTGCGCCCCGACGCCGTCGATGTGCTCCATCAGCGTGTTGCGGGGCATGTTGGCGGGCCACTCGACGCGGCCGAGGATGGCGACCTCGGGTTGGGGATGCGCGGTGTGCGCGCGCACGTGCCCGGCGACGAAGTCGGCGGCCGGGGCGATATCATCGCCGACGAAAGCGACCAGGGGCGAATCGACCAGCTCCAGTCCGCGGTTGCGCGCCGTCGCCGGGCCCGAGTTCACTGGCAGACGTTCGACGCGCAGCGCAAAACGCCGCGGCGCAAACCCCTGCAGCACCGCCACCGTCGCGTCGCGGGAGGCGTCGTCGACGGCGATGAGTTCGAACGGCTCGTCGCCCTCTTGCCGATCATAGGCTTCGAGGACCCGGGACAGGTCGTGCGCCCGATTGTAGCAGGGCATCACCAGGCTGAGGGCGGGCATCGGCGGCATTGTAGCGTAGGAACCCGATGCGTCTACTGGCGGCCCAGGAGGCGTGCGAGCCAACCTGGCCCTGGCGGCACCGGCGACTCCCGCCCTGCCGCTGCGGGCAGCTGGCGCTCGATGACCTCCAGATAGCGTGCGCGGCGCGGGTCGCCCGGGGTCAGCAGCGTCAGGGCCTCGTCGAGGTGCTCGCTCAGGCGATGCGCCAGCATCACCGTCAGCACGCGCTCGCAGCCGAATGTGTGGAGGGAGTGGAGCAGCTGGTCGACGCGCGTCTCCGCCGGCACGGTGTCGAACCAGGCGCGATCGGCCATGTGTGCGGGCAGGTGCACGGCCAGGCACCAACAGATCTCGAAGACCATCGCCGCTTCGTTGTCGCGAATCGTGTTGTGCGCGTGCACGCGGTAGCGCAGCAACGGCTCGGGCAGGAGGATCGAGGGCCCGCACAGCGCCAGGCGCAGGGCGAAGTCCCAGTCGTGGGTGTAGCGCAGCGGACGAAACGCCCCGACGCGTTCGAGCGCCGCGCGACGCATAACGAAGTTCGAGGTCGTCGACCAGAAGTTCTCCGCCAGCAACGCGGCGCGGAGATCGGCCCCCGCCCGAAAGCTGCGCTCGGGATGCGCCAGGGCCCACGGCTCGCAGTCGCGATAGCCGTGCTTGACGCCGAGGCGCTGGCCGTCCGCGTCGACGATCTCGATGTACGAGCCGGCTAGCAGGGCACCCGGCTCGGCGTCGAGGGCCGCCACCGACCGCGCCAAGCGCGTCGGGTGATACGCGTCGTCCGAGTTGAGGATCGCGAGGTACTCGCCTGCGGCTCGCTCCAGCCCGGCATTGATCGCGGAGTGGGCGCCGCGATTCTCCTGCGCGACGATCTGGATGCGCGGATCGCCAAGTCCACCGAGGACCTCGAGCGACGCGTCGGTCGAACCGTCGTCGACGACGATCAATTCCCAGTCTGTTTCCGTCTGATCGAGCACGCTGCGCACGGCTTCGCCGATGAAGCGCGCGTGATTGAAGGATGGAATGACGACGGAAACCTTCATGCCGGTGCGGTGCCTGCGCGCGCGTCGCGAGCGATCGCTACGGGCAGGGTCTCGCCGAGCAGCACGCGGCTGTACAGGTCGGCGACGGTGGCGATGCCGTAGGCGTCAGCGACGGCAGCGCGCATGGCCTGCGGGTCGCGCGGCTGTTCGAGCGCCAGGTGCACGGCCGCGCGCAGGGCGCCGACGTCGCCGATGGCCGGCACGATGACGCCGCCGCTGGTGCGCTCGATCATCTCGCGCGTGTTGCCGACGTCGGTGCAGACGACGGGTTTGCCCATCGCCTGCGATTCGAGCACCACCAGCGGCATGCCTTCGTATGCCGACGGCAGGACGATCACGTCCGACACGGCGAACAGATCGCGGCTCGGGTGGTGGAAGCGCCGCAAGACCATGTTGGTGAGCCCGCTGCGGCGGATCTGGTCCTCGACCTCGCTGCGCAGCGGGCCGTCGCCGACCATGAAGAACACCAGCGACTGGTCGGCCGCCAGCTGGCGCGCCAGCTCGACGAAGTCCATCGGGCGCTTCTGCGGATGCAGGCGCGAGAGGAAGGACACCACGCGGCGGTCGGCGGGCAGTTGGAACTGCTGCTTCAACGCCCGGCGATCCGCGTCGCTGTAGCGCGCCGGGTCGAAGTCGGCGGTGTCGATGCCGTGCGGCACGAGATGGACCGTCTCGGCCGCCGCGCCGCGCGCGCGGTACGCGTCGCAGATGCGGGCGTTGCAGCCGATGTGCGCGTCGAGGGCCGAGACGAGCACGGGGTCATAGCGGTCGATCCAACCGTGCGCGTAGTCGTAGACTTGGTTGACTGTGCGCAGGGTCGGGTGGTGCGCCTTGATCGTCGGCAGGGCGTCGTAGATCCAGGTGGCGCCGTTGGCGATGTATAGGGTCTGCGGGGCGAAGCGGCCGATGAGGTAGGCGAAGAGAGAAAAGTTCAGCGGCGACAGCAGGAAATCGGGCGCCGTGTAGACGTAGGGCGTGATGGCGCGGAAGAGATCGGCGGTGGTGCCCAGGCGCGGGTCGTGCCCTTCGACGGCGACGACGACGAAGCGGATGCGCTCTTTGAGTTGGCGCATGACGTCGAGCGCGACGCGCTCGGCTCCGCCGACGGCGAGAAACGAGAATACGACGAGCACGGTGGGCCGTGCGCAGTCGAGAGGGGGAAAACGCAGGAGCTCATCCGCCAGCGCGACGCCGTGGTCGATCAGAGCCGGGGCGGTGTCCGCGCGTGAGGCCACGAGCTGGCTGCCGATGGGAATGATGGCGGGGCCCGGCAGTCGGGCATCGAACGGCACGGGGCCCGCGCGATCGGGATCGGCGGTCGGATGCGTGATGACCCTGCCGACGACTGCGCTCGCTCCCCCGTGTGCGACCAGGCACGCGTCTACGTCGACGGCAAGGCGCTCGGTGAGGCACTCCGGGCGCGCGAGCTGACGCAGCAGCGGCGCCGTCGCGCTGCCGCAGGTGCGACCCGCCGCGAGCTGACTGAGCGCCGCGGTGGGATCGCCGTGGACGTTGACGGTGAAGCAGAGCGCTTCGGTCTCGAGGGCGAGCAGGTTGGTTTCCAGATACGTCGGCAGCTGCGCGACCAGATCTGTCGAAGCCACCGCGACGTACCGACCGTGCAGCGTTTCGCGCAGCGCCGTCCAGGACTCGGCTGCCCACGGCGCGTGCGGGTGATCGGCGTCCCAGGCGCGCGCCGTTGCGGCGGACCAGACAACGATCTCCGCTGACTGACAGGACTGCCCCGCGAGCCACTGGCGCACTGTCGCTTCGCGGGCTCCGGTCTCGACGGCATCGAGGAGCAACAGGATGCTGACGTGCGGCGCCGGCCACTGGTGCGCCGGGACCAGTCGCACCGCCAGATGCGGCGCCGTATCTGGCGCCTGGGCGCCGCTGCCGCTGCCATTGCGAATGGTCGCGATGGCCCGGCTCCCCAGCGACCGCGCGAGTTGCGCCGCGATGGCGAGCGATTGGCGCGCAATCTCACGCGGCGGCGGTGGCGGCCAGCGCACCAGACCGCGCGCTGCGAGCGGGGCTGCCGGCGCCAACGTCGGGGCGGCGCTCCATTGCAGCTGCCGCTCGCGGCGCTGCGCGCGCCGGTGCTCGGCGCGCAGCGCGATGATCTCGTCGCGCGCTTGCTGCACTGCCGCTTCCATGCGGGCGACACGATCCTGCTCCGGGCCGAGCAGGGCGATGGGCTCGTAGCCGGGGCGCCGTTTCCACTCGCGCACGACTTCGATCTCGACGCTGACCGTCAGGTGTAGCGGGGCGTCGCCCACGATCGCCGGCAGCTCCGCGACGATCTGCGGGTCCTCGGTGGCCGACCAGTAGGCCCCGGGCGAGGCGCTGAGGGGCCGCAGGTTGACGAGTCGCACGCGGTGCCCCAGCTCTTCGTCATCGCCCTGCTGGCACAAGGCGGCGACATCGAGCTCGGCGACCGTCCCGGCGCTCTCGACGGCAACGCGCCACTCTTTGACGATCACCAGCGCGCCGGCGGTATCAATGGGGTCGAGGCGCAGGTAACGCACCGGCGTGTGCGGCGTGACGACGGCCCGAATGGACACGACCCCGTCGCGCAGCTCGAAGGGGAAGCGCAGCGAGTCGGCCTCGCTGAACTCCGCTGGGGTGGCGGCCCAGAAGACCTGGGCGTCGAGACGCGCTGGCGCGGGCAACTCGGCGCGAAACGTCGCGTCGGCGTGATACGCCGGCATTGCCAACCGGGCGAAGAGGTCCAGGGCATAGCGCCGCAGGCGCTCGCGCTCGTAGGGCGGCATGTGCGGTGCCTGGATCTGATACTCGAACACCGGGTAGAGCAGCTCGCAAAGGCGATACGCACCGGGCGAGAGAAACGCCGGCGGCCGCGGTGGCTGGAGCGGGGCGGAGAGAAAGAAGGCGCGGTAGTAGTCGAGGCCGAAAAAGGGCGTCTCGGTTGCGAGATCGAAGTCGGTCAACCAGACCGTGCCGTCGGGGTCGTACAGCACGTTGGCCGCCGTGATGTCGCGCGTGGTCAGTGTGCGGCGCAGGCCGTCGGCGCCTTCGGCGCGCAGGCCCACCAGTGCGCCTTCGACGAGAGCGAGCACCGGCTGGCCATCGAAGAGCTCGGCCGCGGCGGCGCGCAGGTCGGCCGTGGCGCGCTCGACCAGCTCCGCGGCGGCCGGGCGGCTCAGCGCCCAGACCGCCAACAGCACGCGCTCGAGAATCTCCGCCGCCTGCGCGGCAGACAGCTGCTCCGCGGCGACCAGAGTGGTCAGGTTGGGCGCCGCGGCGAACTCCTCGACGAGGTAGAAGTGCTCGGCATCCTCGCGCGCCGCGAGCAGCTTTGGGACGCGGAATCCGTCGGCGGCGGCGAAGCGCTCATAGCACTCCCGCACGTGTGCGATATCCGGCTGACGCGACCTGGGGAGCTGTTTGACGCTGGCGACCACCTCGCCGTCGCGGTAGGCAAAATACCGAATGCCGGGCCCGCCGTGCGACCACCCGGTGCCGGAGACGCAGAGCACGAGCGAGAGCGCGTCCGTCGCCTCGGGAGCGAGGCCCAGCCCTTCCGCCAGGGCGGTGCGCAGCACGGCGTTCATTGGCCCCTTCAATCCGGCTTTCGCAGCCGAAATGCAAAAGACGGGGGGAAGTGCCGCGCGATGCCTTCGCGCGCCAGGCCGCGGTAGGTGAGCGCCAGGTCGGCTTGAAACGGCAGCGGCTGGCCGTCGACGCCCGAATGTTCGACGAGGGCGTGCCAGGCCCGTTCGATGAACCCGTCGACCTGCTCGAGGGGCACGAGGAAGTGCGGCAACTTGTAATCGGGGAAGGCGGCGTACGCGCTCTCGACCGCGAGGCCGGCGCGCGCAAAGAGCTCGTGATACTGGCTGAGGCTCCACACGGCGATGGGCTCGCGGCAGTCGCGCCCGCGCAGGCCGGCGAGAGTCCCGCGCGGCGTCCCCGTGTGATCGTCCGGGGTGCCGAACAGGTACTTGAGGCCGAGGGCGTTCTCGATGCCGAGGTAGAGCAGGCCGCCGGCGCGCAAGAGGGCCTGGGCTCGTTGCAGGGCGGCGAGCTGGCATTCCCACGCCGGCGCGCTGCGCCCGACGCCCATATATTCCAGCGAGCCGTTCATCAGCACGAGATCGAACGCGGCGTCGGCGAACGGGAGGGTGAGGAAGTCACCGACGTAGCGCTGCAGAGCGACGCCCTCCTGGCGGGCGATCTCGCCCAGGATGCGGGCGCGGTTGAGCGTCTGATCGAGCGCGTGCACGTGCGCCATGCGCGCCAGCGGCACGGCCAGCTGGCCCCAACCGCTGCCGACGTCGAGGCACTCGTGGTCCGGCGCCACGTCGAGGATCGACAGCGCCGCCGCCCGGCGCGGGTTGGTGATGATGTCGTACAGCCACGGCCGCGTGCGGGCATAGGTGCGCGCGAGCAACGCGCGCCAGTCGCCCGACGGGAGCTGCGCGAGCAGCTGCTCCTCTTCGAAAGCCCCGATGTCGGAGTACGCCGCGCCGGCGCGCTCGACGAAGATCCCGTCACGTGCCGGCAGCGGGCGGCTCAACACGGTGCGCCCCGCGTGAGGGTCTGCCGTCGGGTCGGTCATGCGCGGGAGTCCCCGAGCGGCGGCGCCTCGCCGGCGGTGCGGATGACGATCTGCGAGTGCAGGTTGGCGATGCCGAAGCTGCGGTCGAGCTGGGTGACCTGGAACTCCAGGACGTCGTAGCGCCGATCGATGGGCGCGATCTCGTCGCCGACCAGCTCGACGAAGCCGAGCGAGAGAAAGTACGTATCCGGCATCAGGCTCATGCGTTGGATGAAATCGACCACCAGTTGCTCGCCACCGCCGAGCGGCGGCATGGCGATTTCCTGGAAGAGCGTGTTGGTGCCGTAGACCTCGACGCCCTTGGCGTTCTTCAGCGTCATGGCGAGCACCGGCGCATCGACCGCGGCGCGGACGTCGACGGCGAGGCGGACGACGACCGGCGCCCCGGTCTCGAACACCAGCCCCGGCGCGCCGCGCTCATCGAGCATGACGACGCCCGTGATCGCGCCCTTGTCGGAGCCGTAGCGGTACTCCTTCGCCGTCGTCTGCGGGCCGATCTGATACGCGGCGGCCGGCGGCGTCTCGTCGCGCGCATCCGCTGCCGGCTCTGGCCGGGGCGCCACCGTGCCGCGGAAGAGCAGGTGGCTGTAGAAGTTCAGCGCCTCGTTCGGCACCCCCTCGAACACCTTGCTACCGCCCTCCAGAACCAGCGCGCGGTGGCAGAGCCGTTTGACGGCGTTGCCATCATGGCTGACGAATAGCAGCGTCATGCCGCCGTCGAGCATGCGCTGCAGGCGTTCGAAGCAGGCGAGCTGGAAGCGCGCGTCGCCGACCGCCAGGGCTTCGTCGAGGATCAAGACCTCGGGGTTCACGGCCGTGGCCACCGCAAAGGCGAGACGCACGACCATGCCGCTCGAGTAGTGCTTCACCGGCTGCTCCAGGAACGGGCCGATGTCGGCAAAGGCGGCGATCTCGTCGAAGCGGGCGGTGATGTCGGCCTGCGAGAGGCCGAGGATGGCGCCGTTCATGAAGACGTTCTCGCGCCCGGTGAACTCGGGGTTGAAACCGGTGCCGAGCTCGAGCAGCGGCGCGACGCGGCCGTGCACCGCGCCGCTGCCGGTGGTGGGCGTCAGGGTGCCGGCGATCATCTGCAGCAAGGTGCTCTTGCCGCTGCCGTTGCGTCCGACGATGCCGACGGTCTCGCCGCGCGCGACCTCGAACGACACGTCGCGCACGGCCCAGAATTCCGTGTAGAACTGCCGCCGCCCGCGCCACAGGATCTGCTTCAATCGGTCTTCGGGCCGCTCGTACATGTGGTAGCACTTGCTCACCGCATCGACGCGGACGGCGGGATCAGAGGACATCGGCGAATCCGTCGCGGGTGTGCTCGAACCACAGCAGGCCGAGCCAGGCGGTGAGCAAGCTGACGGCGGCATAGACCAGCAGCGCCGGCCAATCGGGCGTCTGCCCGCGCAGCAACACGGCGCGCGTCTGCTCGACGATCAACGTCAACGGGTTGAGCAGCAGGTAGGGCCGCAGGGAGGCCGGCACCGACGCCGGCGCATAGAACACCGGGCTCAGGAACAGCAGGATCGTGGTGGCGACGCCGACGACCTGTCCGACGTCGCGCACGTACACGCCGAGCGCGGCGAGAAACCAGCAGCAGCCGATCGTCAGCAGCAGCAGCGGCGCCAGCACGCAGGGCAGGAACACCGCGGTCCATGGCAACGCGCCGCGCACGACGAGCGTAAAGGCAATCAGCACCGCCAGGCTCGCGGCGGCGTGAAACAGCGTCGAGCCGAGGGCGACCCAGGCCAGGCTCTCGAGCGGGAAGACGACTTTCTTCACGTAGTTGACGTTGCCGATGATCAGCCCCGGGGCGCGGTTGACCGCTTCGGAGAAGATCCCGTACACGATCAGGCCGCAAAAGAGGATGACGGCGAAGTCGCCAATGCCGTTCCGCTCACCGGCCCAGCGGGCGCCGAAGACGCCGCCGAAAACGAGCGTGTACACCGCCAGCATCAGGATCGGGTTGAACAGCGACCACAGCAGGCCGAAGATCGAGCCGCGGTAGCGACTGATCACCTCGCGCTTGGTGAGTTGCCCGATCAGGTGACGGTGGCTCCACAAGGAGCGGAACACCGTCAGCGGAGTCGTCGAGGCGGTGGCTCGCATCAATTGCCGCGCGCCGGGCTGGCGAAATCAGGCGCGGCGCGCGCCGGCGTTCGGGCGGCCACTGCCGGCGGCGGCCGGCCGCAGTAGCGCCAGGTCGCTGTCCACCATCTGTTCCACCAGCGCGGCGAAGGAGAGCTCGCGCTCCCAGCCGAGCGTCGTGCGGGCGCGGCTGGCGTCGCCGATCAGGTGCTCGACTTCGGCGGGGCGGCGCAGGCTGGTGTCCTCGCGCACGTAGGCCTGCCAGTCGAGGCCGACGCGGGCGAACGCTAGCGCCGCGAACTCGCGCACGGTGTGGGCCTCGCCCGTGGCCACCACATAGTCGCCCGGCTCGTGGTGTTGCAGCATCAGCCACATGGCGCGCACGTAATCACCCGCGAACCCCCAGTCGCGACTGGCGTCGAGGTTGCCGAGGCGCAGCTCGCTGGCGAGGCCGAGCGCGATGCGCGCGACGCCGTCGCTGATCTTGCGCGTGACGAACTCCTTCCCGCGCCGCGGCGACTCGTGGTTGAAAAGGATGCCCGAGCAGGCGAAGAGGCCATAGCTCTCGCGGTAGTTCACCGTGATGAAGTGACCGTATACCTTGGCCACCCCGTACGGACTGCGCGGGTGGAAGGGGGTCGTCTCCTTCTGCGGCACCTCGCGCACCATGCCGAACATCTCGCTCGAGGACGCCTGGTAGAAGCGGATGCCGCGGTCGACCAGGCGGATGCCTTCGAGCATGCGCGTGACGCCGACGGCGTCGAACTCCGCCGTCAGCACCGGCTGCTGCCACGACGTCGGCACGAAGGATTGGGCCGCCAGGTTGTAGACTTCGTTCGGCCGCGCCTGTTCCAGCGCGTCGATCAGCGACAGCTGGTCGAGCAGGTCGGCCTGGATCAGCGTCACTCGATCGCGCAGGTGCTCGATGCGGGCGAAGTTCTCCGTGCTGGCGCGGCGCACGATGCCAAAGACGTCGTACCCCTTGGCGAGCAGGAACTCTGCCAGGTACGAGCCGTCCTGACCGGTGATGCCGGTGATCAATGCGCGCGGCACTTGAGCCTCCTCCACGGTCGCGCGCCGGCGCGGTGGTTCGAGATGCCGCTGGACCCGCGCAACCTGCCGCCTGTCAACACCGTGTGCCGCGCGGTGTCAAGCCGCCGCATCCACTCGTCTCGCCTCCGCCGCGCCATTGCGATGCCTGCGGCGCGTCAGAGAAAGCCGGCGACGCTGCGCTGTTTTGGCGCGCTCGGCCGCGACAGGGGTTGGGGGGCGGCCGGAGTGAGCGTGTGGTAGAGCTCGAGCAGACGCTCGGCGACCGTCGCCCAGCCGTAGCGAGCGGCGGCGTGTTCGCGCGCCGCCGCGCCCAGGGCCGAGCGGTTGCGGATGCAGCGCACGATCTTCTCCGCCAGGTCGCCGGCGTCGCCGGGCGCGGCGAGGAAGCCGGTGCGGCCGTCCTCGACCAGCGCGCGCACGCCAGGCAGATTCGAGGCGACCACCGGCGTACCGCAGGCCATCGCCTCGAGCAGCACCATGCCGAACGCCTCGGTGCGGTCGATCGATGGCAGTACGACCGCGTCGGCGGCGCGGTAGTAGGCGGGCAGCAGGGCATCGGGAACGTCGCCGGTGAAGCAGACGCGCCCCTCGACGCCGAGACGCCGGGCCTCCGCCTCGTAGCGCGAGCGCAAATCGCCGTCGCCGCCGACCAGCAACCGCACCTCTGGCAGTCGGCGCAGCGCCTCGAGCAACACCTGCAGCCCCTTGAAATAATGCTGCCGGTCGAGGCGGGCGAGAAAGAAAATGACCGGACCCACCGCGGCACCGAAGTGGCGCCGGTGGATATCGCGTTCGCCGTTCGGTGAGAGGACGTCGAGGTCGACTCCCGGTGGGACGACGACCAGCCGGCTGCGCAGGCCCGGCAGCAGTTGGGCCAGGAACGACGACGCGGCGTAGTCTTCCGAGGTGACGATCACGGCATCGGCGGCGCGCAGCACCAGCCGCAGCAGGGAACGGCGATGCCAGCGAAACGCCACGGCGCACCAGCCGCGCCCGATGACATCCATCTGGTATTGGACCACCAGGGGTGGCCCGCCCGACAGGCGGCGGGCGGCGAGCAGCTCGGCGGTGCCGAAAAACGGGTAATGTAAGTGGACCAGATCGAACCCACTCGTGCGCCGCACCACCTGGGGCAGGAACGCGGCGTTGCCTTTCGAGAGCGGCGCCGGCAGCTCGAGGACTGTCACGCCCGGCGGATGCGTGCGCGGCGGGGTCTTGCGCGGCGTCAGGACGGTGACCTCGATGCCGGACTCGGCGAGGGCCTGCGCCTGCTGGTAGGCCACGGTCCCCATGCCGCCGCGATAGGGTGGAAAGACTGGCGTGACGTGCGCGACGCGCATGGGACGGGTTCCCGTCAACGCACGCCCCGTCGCAGCGCTGCCTTCGGCGCGACGCGGCTCATCGCCGGAAGTCCCGGCAGCTGCCGCTCGTTGCGGTACCCGTCCGCCGCGTGTGGTGAGTCCAAAACTGTTGCACCGCCCGCCCGCCTCCGCTAGGTCCTCCGGGAACGCGAAGCTATCAACTCGGGGCGGCGCGGGTCAATGTGGGGACGCTGGCAGTGTTGAGAAAGGGAGCGACCATGCAGACGAGTGCCGGAGCGCGCATCGCGCTAGGGGTCGGGGTCATCGCGCTGAGTGCGTGTCTCGGCGGTTGTGAGCAGGAGCAGGCGGCGCCGCCGCAGAAGGCGGTGTCGGCGACCGTCGCGCCGGCGGCACCCGCTGCCCCTGCGCCGCCGACGGCCGCGGCGACGGCACCACCGGCGGCAGCCGCCGCACCGGCGGCACCGGCCGAGGACAGCTACGACGACGAGCTCGTGTTGCTCGCCGAGGGCGACCCCGAGGTCGGCGAGGCCCCGTTGAAGACGCGCTTCTCGGCTGAATCGCTGGTGTTCGACGAGATGCCGGGCGATGCCAAGTACACCTGGGACTTCGGCGACGGCTCGCCGGTCTCGCACGAGGCGACGCCGACGCATACGTTCGAGAAGGTCGGCGAATACGTCGTCAGTGTGGAGGTCGTTGTCGGTTCGGGAGAAAAAGGCTCGGACGAAGTCGACATCGAAGTGCTCGCGCCCGAAAAGCCTGGTGACAAGCCGGCTCAACAGCCGTGAGCCGTTCGCCGCGCGGCGTTCGGCTGACAACCTCGAGCCAAGTCGATAGGATACCGCCGATGTCGGCGAAACGGGCTGCATTGGCCATCCTCGCGCTGGCCGTGGTGGGGCTGGGGACGAGCGCCGTCATCGGATCGGTGAGCGCCAAGCTCGCCGCGCAGAGCGGCTACGCGAGCTTCTGCAACGTCAACGAGGTCGTCAGCTGCGACCTCGTGCTGACCAGTGAGTACGCGCATGTCTTCGGCGTGCCGGTGGCATGGTGGGCGGGCCTCACCTACGCGCTCTTCGCCGCCGGCGCAGTGGCGGCGCTGCGAGTCGAACGCGCGTCGTCGCGGCGCCGGGTGGCGACCGGGCTGTTTGGCCTGGCCGTGTTTGCCTTTGGCTACTCGATGTATCTCGCCGTCATCGCGTTCGGCGTGCTGCGGGCGATCTGCTTGCTCTGCGGCACGTTGTACCTGGTCGGCGCCGGTCTGTTCGTCGCGACGTGGCTGCTGCTCTCCGCCGTGCGCGGCGAAGGGCGGGTGGCGGCGGCCGAACGCGAGGCGTTGCGCGCGCGCACGCGCTGGATCGTCGTCGGCGCGGTGGCGGCGGTGGTGGTTCTCATCGGGTTCGCCGGGTGGGAAGCGAGCGGTGGGCGCGGCGCGTTCACGGCCGAGGAAGTGGCGCAGCAACATCCCGACTTCTATCGCTGGTTCACCGCGCTGCCGGTGAAGGCGGTCGAAGCGGGCGGCCAGAGCAAGGGCGGCCCCGGCAGTGTGGTCATCGTCGAATTCTCCGACTTCGAGTGCGGGCATTGCGCCAAGGCGTACCACAACATGAAGCGCGTGCTGCCGCGCTTCGGCACCGACGTGCAGGTCGTCTTTCGCCACTTTCCGCTCGACGCGACGTGCAATCCCGCCGTGCAGGGCAACTTCCACCGCTACGCGTGCCTGGCGGCAACGGCGGCCGAGTGTGCGGCGGCGCAGGGGCGCTTCTGGGAGTACCACGATCTGTTGTTCGAGAATCAAACGTCGCTCGACCGCGACAACTTGATCGCGTATGCCGAGCGCCTCGGGCTCGACCGCGCCAGCTTCCTCAGCTGTCTCGAAAGCGATGCGCCGCGCGCGCGCATCGCGCAGGACGTGAAGGAAGGCGCCCGCCTCGGCATCGACTCCACGCCGACGCTGTTCTTCAACGGCCGCGAAGTGCACGGCGCGCTCGATCCCGACAAGCTCGAGCACGCCATCCGCATCGAGCGCAGCAAGCGTCCGGCGACGAGCTGACGCGCGCGCGATCGCGCTACCAGATCGCGTGCCAACCGACGCGCGACCGTCGTGCCGCGCTGCTGGATACTAAGCAGCGGGCATCGCGATCAAAGTGATGCGTTAGCCCGGAATTTTCTTGACAGGAATCGGGTGCGGGAATAGAAGAAGCGCCTCTCCGTTCCGGATCGATCCGGAACCGTTCGAAAAAAAAACTACATGACTCTGGTCGGGTGCACGCGTGGCCTTCCTTTCGGGGGAGGGAGAGCGGACGTGTGTGTTGAAGCTGTGCATGGTGTTGTGGAGGAGGAGTGGAAGTGGTGTGGGCGCGGTGACTTACCGCGTTGTCCCCACGTGTGGATAACCACCGTGCCGCCCGACGGGTGTTTCTCTCAACGGGTTGCAAGAGGGGCGGGCACGCATGGAGGCACTCTGGTCAGCAGCGTTGCCACTGCTGCGGCAACAATTGGGGGAGCGGAACTTCACCGCGTGGATCGAGCCGATCCGGTGCAGCACCAGCGGCGGCGAGCTGCGCCTCGAAGTTCCGAGCCGGTTCTTTCAAGAGTGGATTGGCCGTCATTTTCTGACGGCGATTCGCGACACGCTCACGCAGTTGGCGGGCAAGCCATGCGCGGTGCGCACGGTGGTGCGCGCCGCCGATCGGGCTGAAGCGCGCGTCGTCTCCAGCAGCGCGGTCGTGGCGCCGCCGGTCGCGCCGGTGCCGCGCAAGGTGCGGGCCCCCAAGATCGGGCGCTTGGTGCCGCACTATACCTTCGAGCTCTTCGTCGTCGGCGCGGCCAACGAGGTCGCGTTCCAGGCCGCGCAAGCGGTGGCGGCCAATCCCGGTCAGCGTTTCAATCCGGTGTTTCTGCACGGCGGGGTCGGGCTCGGCAAGACCCATCTCATCAACGCCGTCGCGCACGACCTGCTGCGGCGGCGCGCCCGCATGCGCATCGCGTGCCTGTCGGCCGAGTCGTTCATGAACACGCTGATCAGCTCGCTGCGCCAGGACCAGATGAACGCCTTCCGCGACCGCTTTCGCCAGGTCGACGCGTTGATCCTCGACGACATCCAGTTCCTCGCCGGCAAGGAGCGCACGCAGGAGGAGTTCTTCCACACCTTCAACGCGCTGTACGGGGCGCAGAAACAGATCGTGCTGACGTCGGACAAGCAGCCGTCGGCGATCCCCGGTCTCGAGCAACGCCTGCGCAGCCGCTTCGAGGGCGGGCTGATCGCCGACATTCATCCGCCGACGCGCGAGATGCGCTTGGCGATCCTGCGTGCCAAGGCCGAGGCGCTCGGCCTGGTGCTGGTGCCCGAGGTCGCCGACCTGATCGTGCAGCGCAGCGGCCCGAGCGTGCGCGAGCTCGAGGGAGCGCTCAATCGCGTCGCGGCGACGGCGGCGGTGCGCGAAACGGCGATCACCGGCGCGTTGGCCGAGGAGGCACTCGGCCCGTTTCGCCGCACGCACCCGGCCCCGACCGTTGAGGTGATCCAGGAATTTATCAGCCATCGCTTCGGCGTCACCGTCGCCGACCTGACCTCGCATTCGCGCACCCGCCAATTGGCATTGCCGCGCCAGATCGCGATGTACCTGAGCCGCACCGTCGCCGAAGCCTCGTTCCCGATCATCGGCGAGAAGTTCGGCGGCCGCGATCACTCGACCGTCATGTACGCCGTGCGCACCGTCGAGACGCGCCGCGCCGCCGACCAGAGCGTCGATCAGATGATC
Organism: uncultured Binatia bacterium (SeqCode); assembly: GCA_964455095.1. GTDB lineage: Bacteria > Desulfobacterota > Binatia > HRBIN30 > CADEER01 > CAYVUV01. Next base: position 235 of record CAYVUV010000169.1, on the reverse strand, counting down.
GCTGGCATCGAGGGACAGCTCCGTTCCGCCAGGCCCTGATCGGAGGAGACCCACATATGGCTCATCGCACACCGCGTCGCTGGCACCTGTGGTTCTTCCTCGGCGTTGGGCTCCTGGCCATGGGGATCGGCTCAACGCTGACGAACGCGCAGGGGAGCTATTTCTTTGACGTGCAATCTCCCGTCGCGCTCGAAGTCAGCGAGGAAGCGGGGCCGCAGTCGATCGCGCTGGCCGA
>CAYVUV010000168.1:0-18790 GCA_964455095.1 uncultured Binatia bacterium (SeqCode) | reverse complement strand
CTGCACGCCGGTCGTCTTGGCATCACTCAGCGCCGTCGAGACACAGGCCTCGAGGGTGCCGATGTTCGGGATCGAGGCCGCGTTCTTGGCGCAGCCGCGGAAGGCCTTCAACGCGGTGTCGAACTTCTTGCCGCCGCGCTTCACGACCGCGTCAGCGCACTTGTCGCCGCCGACGATGCCGTCAGCCGGGTTGCCGAACACGTCGCGCACGATGCCGTCCGAGCCGGCCACCACGCCGGCGGTGATCGCCGAGGCGGGCGACTCGACACCGAATGCCGGCAGCGGATCGCACTTGCCACCCGCCAGGTACTCATCGGCCAGCTTGGCGCCCTGGTCGGTCGCCTTCGAGCTGGTCGTGGCGACGCAGGCCTCGATGCTGCCGGCGCCGTCCTTGACGCAGGTGCGGTTGGCCTTCTGCTCCTGGTTGCCGACGTTGCGCCCGCGCTTGTTGGCGGTGTCGCTACACTTTCTCTCATCGTCGGTCAGATCCGCAAACGCGGCCGACGATACCGCCAGCACCAGCGCCGAGGCGCACACTGCCGACAGGGCACGAAACCCTCTGTTACGCATTCCTAACCCCCTTCAGTCCGTTGTCGTGGCGGAATCGCCACAGATTTGAAATGTGGAAGGCTGCTGGCCGGTCTCGCGGCGAGAAGCTTCCAGACACACCCTTGTCCTATGGTGCTACACAAGTCACTCTGGTGCGTCAAGCGTATTCCTTCCGAGGCAGTGGTGGTTGCGCGGTGCGGCGACGCTGCGATAGCGTGCGCGCACTCTTGCAGCGCTGGAAGGGCTTCGTTTGCGCATTCTCCACGTGACCCCGAGCTTCTACCCGGCGTGGGCGTATGGCGGCATTCCGCGCTGCGCCTACGAGCTCTGCCGAGCGCTCGTGCAACAGGGCGACGAGGTGGCGGTGTGGACCACCGATGCCCTCGACGAGCACGCGCGGCTGCGCGGCGCGCCGGAGGAGTTCATCGACGGCATGCACGTGCGCCGCTTCCGCAACCTCAGCAATCACCTCGCATACCACCGCCAGCTCTACCTGCCACCCGGCATCGCGCTGGCGCCGTGGCGCGACCTGGCGGCGTTCGATCTGGTGCACATCCACTCGCATCGCCATCTGCTCGAAGCGCTGGTCGGTGCCGCCGCGCTGCGCCGCCACATCCCCTACGTCTTCACCGGCGGCGGCACCGTGCCGCCGATCGAGCGCTACGTGTTGATCAAGCGCGTGCTCGATCTGATCGGCGCCAATTCGATCCTCGAGCACGCGGCGGCCTGCGTCGCGGTCTCCGAGGCCGAGGTGCCGCACTACCGCGCCGCCGGCGTCGAGGCGGCGCGCATTCGGGTCATCCCCAACGGCATTCGGCTCGAGGAGTACGCGGAGCTGCCGCCGCGCGGCTCGTTCCGCCAGGCGTACGGCCTCGGCAGCGGGCCGCTGGTCGTCTTCGTCGGCAAGATCACGCCGCGCAAGGGCGTCGACGTGCTGGTGCGCGCCATGCAACTCCTGCCGCCCGCCGTACAACTCGTCGTGGCGGGCAACTTCATGATGCCCGAACAACCCATTCGCCAGCTGGTCGCCGAGCTCGGCCTCGGCGACCGGGTGCACTTTCCCGGACTGCTGCTCGGCGACGACAAGACTGCGGCGTACGTCGATGCCGACGTGGTGGCGTATCCGTCGACGGACGAGATCTTCGGCCTGGTCGCCGCCGAGGCGCTGATGTGCGGGGCCCCGGTGGTGGTGTGCGACGATTCGGGTTGCGGCGAGGTGGTGCAGGCGGCGGCCGGCGGCCTGTTGGTGCCCTATGGCGACCCGGCCGCGCTGGCGGCGGCGCTCGGCGGCCTGCTCGACGACCCGGTGCGGCGGCGCGCCTGCGCGGACAGCGGGCGGCGCTTCGTCGAGCGCTACCTGAGCTGGGAGGTCGTCGCCGAACAGACGCGGGCGCTGTACCGCGAGGTCCTCGGCCGATGAGCCGTGTCGGGTAACGGGCAACCGGGCCGGTGGAGCAGGGGATGATCAGCCCGCCGTCGCACGACATCGACCACACCGAGCGCACGCGCGCCTGGCTCGACGACCACACGGCGGCCTCCGTGGCCGAGTCCCTGCGGCGCGGCTACGCGCCGATCTACGGCGGCGCCGATCGGGTCGAGGGCATGTCGGTCGGCCACCTCATGGGTCTGGCGCGCGCCGTGGCGATCCTCGGCGCGTTGAGCGAGCTCGAGTTCGAGACCTGCCTCGACGTCGGCAGCGGGCCGGGTCGGCTCGCCCATCTGATCGAGCAGGTGTTCGGCGCTCGCTGCGCCGGGGTGGACCTGGGGCGCGAGTTCGCCGTGGCGGCGCGCTGCGATTTCGGCGTGCCGGTCTACGTCGCCAATGCGGCGGCGCTGCCGTTTCCCGACGGTGCCTTCGACCTGGTGCTGTGCTCCGAGGTCATCGAGCATGTCGAGCACCCGCTGGCCGTGCTGGCCGAGCTGTGGCGGGTGGCGCGCCGCGCCGTGGTGCTGACGACGCAGGAGTTCAGCCCGCGCGCCTGGCAGCGCCGCCTGCACATGGCGACCGTCGAGCGCCACGCGCCGCACGCCGAGCGCAACTACTTCGCCCCCGCCGATTTCCAGCTGCTGTTCGGCGCCGCGACCGAGGTGCGGGCGCTGCTCTCCCTGCCCGAGCGCATCCGGCTGTTCCCGCGCGCCTCGCGCGCCGAGCTCGGGGCCTGCCTGCAGGCGCTCACGGCCGAGCGCCGTCTCGGCCCGGGGAGCTTCGGGGCGCTGGTGATCGCGCGCAAGGAGGGCGGGGCGGTGCCGCCGCGGGTGGTGCCGGCGGCGGCGCTCGAAGCCGTGCTGGAGACGGACCGCCGCGTCGACGCCACCGCCGCGCGTCGCGGCGCCGATCCGCTGGCGCCGCCGCAACCGCTGCGGCCGGTGCCCGTGCTCGCGGAGCCCCGGCCGGTGTGCCCGGAGTGCGGCGGCGCGCTGGCGGAGCGCGGCGCGGCACTGACCTGCGCCGGCTGTGCGGCCTGCTATCCCGCCGTCGACGGCGTGCCGCAGCTGCTCGCCAGCGCGCGCGCCGTGGCGCGGCGCGCGCAGGCGTGGGCGGCGCGGCCCGAGCTTGCGCCGGTGTGTCGGGCGCTGGGCCAACCGCCGCTGCCGTGGGCGCCCGCGCGCCGCGCGCTGCGCTGGCTGCTCAGGGCGGGCGACTTCGCGGTGCGGCCGCTGCCGCTGCGCGACAAGGTCCGTCTGGCGTGGCTGGTGCTGCGCGAGGGGAGCACGGCGCCGTGAGCGCGGGGCGGGCCGGGGAGTCGGCACCGCTGGTCGCGCTGCTGATTCTGACCTGGAACCGGCGCGACGACGTGCTGCGCTGCGCCGCCAGCCTGGCGCGGTTGACCTATCCCAACTACCTGCCGGTGGTGATCGACAACGCTTCGAGCGACGATACCGTGGCGGCGCTGCGGGTGCAGTTTCCCGCCCTGACGATTCTTCAGAACCCCGCCAACCTCGGCTACGCGGGCGGCAACAACGCCGGCATGCGCTGGGCGCTGGCGCGCGGCGCGGACTACGCGCTGCTGATCAACAGCGACACCGAGGTCACGCCGGATCTGGTCTCCGAGCTGGTACGAGTGGCCGAATCCGATCCGCACATCGCCGTCGTCGGCTGCCGCAATGTGCTGATGGAGGACCCGGCGCGTCTGTGGGGCGCCTGGGGCGAGTTGACCTACGGGCCGTTCGTGGTGCGCATGGCCGGCGAGCGGGTGGCCGACGGGCCCGAGTGGCACACGGTGCGCGACGTCGACTCGGTGATCGGCAATGGCTACCTGTGGCGGCGCGCGGCGCTGGAGCGCGTCGGCCTGCTCGACGAGCGCTTCTTCGGCTATCACGAGGATCTCGACTGGTGCCTGCGCGCCCGCCGCGCCGGCTATCGCGTCGTCTACGCCGGCAGCGCCGCGATCGTGCACAAGGGCGGCTCGAGCTCCGACCGCCGCCATGCCCGCACCTTCCCGCTCAACTACTTCCTCGGCCGCAACGGCGTGCTGTTCGCCCGCAAACACGCCGGCTGGGGCGACCGCCTGCGCTTCGCCGGCTGGTGCGGGGCCGCCTGGGCGGGGCGCTGGGCGCGGGCGCTGACGCTGTGCCTGCTGCCGCGCGCCAGCGGCGCCGGGGCGCGCGGACGCCAGCTCGCCGCGATGGAAGCCGCCTTCACGCGCGGCATGTTCGACGGGCTGTGCGGGCGCGCGGTCCCCTTCGCGCAGCTCGGGCTGGCGGACGCCGCCGCGGGGCGGGCGAGCGGCTTGTCGTTGTAACCCAAGGCGGTTCTTTGTAAGTGTGCTGGCAAGTCCCGTATCCTCCATCATGATTGCAGCAACATCCCTGGGCGGCATTCGCTCCGGCCTCGCCTCCGTCCCGGGGCGTGCCGGGCGGGCGTCGACGACATCGAGCCGGCGCGCGGGTGCCGTGGCATGAGCGCGCCCGGAGCCCGGCCGCGCGGCGCGGCGCTCGAGCCGCCGCCCTCGGGCGCGCCACTGCGCTGGGGCCGCAACCGCAACACCTACGCCTCGCTGGTGCTGCAGTTCGCCTTGAAGGACTTCAAGATCCGCTACACGCACTCGGTGCTGGGCTACGCCTGGTCGGTGCTCAACCCGCTGATGTTCTTCGGCATCTACTACGTCGTCTTCTCCTATTTCATGCGCCTCGACGTGCCCAACTATCCCGGCTTTCTGCTCGTCGGCGTGGCGCTGTGGAACTTCTTCTCCGAGGGGACGGCCAACGGCGCCGGCGCGCTGCTGGCCCGCGCCGATCTGCTCACCAAGGCGGTGTTGCCGCGCGAGGTGGTAGTGTACTCGGCCCTGCTCAGCGCCGGACTGACGTTCGTCATCAACCTGGTCGTGCTGATGGTGATGCTCGAGGTCACCGGCACGCCGCTGCATCCGAGCGCCATCTGCTTTCCGTTGCTGCTGATCGATCTGGTGCTGCTGACGCTCGGCCTGGCACTGTTCCTGGCGCCGCTGTACGTGCGCTATCGCGACGTCGGCTACCTGTGGGGCATCGTGCTGCAGGTCGGGTTCTGGCTCACGCCGATCATCTACCTCGACCTGATGGTGCCGGAGCGCTGGCGCTGGATCGTGTGGGTCAACCCGGTCGGGCGCATCATCGGCGACAGCCGCCGGGCGCTGATCTACGGCTGGTGGCCGGGCGGGCGCGGGCTGCTGTTGACGACGCTGATGTCGGTCGGCGTCTGCGTCCTCGGCTTCGTCGTCTTCCGTCGCCTGCAGGCGCGCGTCGTGGAGCACTTCTGATGCTCGCCATCGACGTGCAGAACGTCCACAAGACGTTTCGCATCCCGCACGAGAACCACACCACCCTCACCGAGCGCGTGCTGAGCTTGTTCCGGCCGGTCTCGTACGAGCGCTTCGAAGCCCTGCGCGGCGTCGATCTGGCGATCGAGCGCGGCTCGTTCATCGGCATCATCGGCGGCAACGGCTCAGGCAAGTCGACGCTGCTGAAGATCATTTCCGGCCTGCTGCTGCCCGATGCCGGGCACGTGCAGGTCAACGGCACGATGTCGGCCTTGCTCGAGCTCGGCCTCGGCTTCAGCCCCGAGCTGACGGTGCAGGAGAACGTCGAGCTCTATGCGGCCGTGCTCGGCTACCCGCGCCGCGAGGTGGCGCGGCGGGTCGACGAGGCGATCGCCTTCGCCGGCCTCGAGCGCTTTCGCGACGCCAAGCTGAAGAACCTCTCCACCGGTATGCGCGCCCGGCTCGGCTTCTCGACCGCGCTGCAGGCCGAGAGCGATATCATGTTGCTCGACGAGATCCTCGCCGTCGGCGACGCCGACTTCCAGCTCAAATGCCTCGACGTGTTCGAGGAGTTCAAGCAGCAGCGCCGCACGATGGTGCTGGTGACGCACGACCTCGGTCAGGTACAGCGCTTCTGCGACGAGGCGGTGTTGATCGCCGACGGGCGCGTCGCCGCGCGCGGCGACCCCGATGGCGTCATCACCCAGTATCTGCGCACGGTCGGCCAAATGCCCGTCGCGCTGCCCGAGCTCGATGCGCTGCAGCGCCGCGGTGGCAGCGGACATATGCGCGTCGTGCGCGCCTGGATCGAAGACGAGCTCGGGCACACCGTCGGCCGCGTGCGCGCCGGTGACCGCGCCGTGGTGGTGGTGCAGTACGAGGTCGCCGACGACCTGCGCGAGCCGAACGTCGGCCTGGCCGTGAAGAGCGAGGACGGGACGTCGGTGTGGTCGGTCAACACGCACTGGGATGGGACGCGGACGCAGGACGTGCGCGCCGGCCAACAGGTCGAGATGCGGGTGCCGTTCGTCGCCGCGCTCGCCAACGGCCGCTATTCGGTGCAAGCGGGGGCGGCCAACCACCAGATGGACCTCATCTACGACGTGCTCGAGCTCGCCACGACCTTCGTCGTCCACGGCAGCTCCGCCCGCCACTCCATTGCCGACCTGATGGGTCGCGTCACCTACCGCATCGTCGCGGACGCCGCGGACGCCGCGCCGCGCCCGGCGCCCGAGCTCAAACAAAGAGGAGGCACGCGGTGAGCACACCGAGCACGCCCAGCGCACCAACGGCGGACACGCCGCCGAGCATTCCACCGCGCATCGCGGTGATCATTCTGACCTGGAACCGCGTCGACGACATCGTCATGTGTCTGGAGAGCTTCGCGGTCGTCGACTACCCGAATCTCGAAGTCGTCGTCGTCGACAACCACTCGGCCGACGACACCGTGTCGACCGTGAAGGCGCGCTTCCCGTGGGCGACGCTGATCGTCAACGACGACAATCTCGGCTACGTCGGCGGCAACAACGTCGGCATCCGCTACGCCCTCGACACGCCGGCCGACTACGTCTTCGTGCTCAACAGCGACACCAAGATGACCCCGACCTGCCTGCAGGAGCTGATCAAAGTGATGCTGAGCGACCCGCGCATCGCCATCGCCGGGGCCAAGAACCTGTACATGCAGAACCCGGAATTCAGCTGGGGCAAGTACGGCGTGCTCAACTGGGGGCCGATGCTGGTGCGCACGCACGGCCGCTTCGTGCGCGACTATCCCGAGCCGTCGCCGCAGGACGTCGATTGGGTGATCGGCAACGGCTGCGTCATGAGCCGCGAGGCGCTGCAGAAGATCGGGCTGTTCGACGAGGACTTCTTCCAGGTCAACGAGGACGTCGACTGGTGCGTGCGCGCGCGCAAGCTCGGCTTTCGCGTCGTCTACGTCGACAACGCCGCCATCTATCACCGCGGCGCCAGCAGCGCCGACCTGAGCAAGCCGATCGTCTTCTCCTACGGCTACTTTCTCGGTCGCAATGCGATCATGTTCGCGCGCAAGCACGCCACGCCGTTTCAGTTCGCCTGGCTGATCGCGATGATGGTGCTCGGCATCGGCGCGCGCATCAGCGCCTTCGCGCTCAGCGCCGTGCTGCGCTCGGTGATGGGCCAGGAGCACTTCGTCAACGGCATGATCGACGGCTTCTCCGGCCGCCTGCGGCGCGACAAGATCACCATCCGCATGCCGATCCCGTCCAACGAGCCGCCCGACAACCGCCTCGTCCGCCTCATGCGCTGGCTCGGGGCGTGAGCAGGTGTCGGGTGCCCATGCTTCAACAACGCCAGCATGAGCTTCTCACGAGAAACGCCGGGCCCTCTCCCGGATGGGAGAGGGGTGGGTGAGGGGGATTCGAGATTCTCCCCACCTCCTTCGCCCGCAGTGAGCCGCGCGAAATCCCCGGTACGCAATCGAGCAGAAGGCTGTGGATGGCGGCTATTGGATCCCCCTCACCCTAGCCCTCTCCCATCCGGGAGAGGGGACCGGAACTTCCAGACCCAGCATGCCTGATCTGGTCGGATTGATCCCGGCGGCGGGGCGCGGCGTGCGCGCCTATCCGCACACGGCGACGATTCCGAAGTCGATGCTCGAGGTCGACGGCGTGCCCAACCTGCAGCGCAACGTCGAGCTGATGCGCGACCAGCTCGGCATCCGCGACATCCGCATCGTCGTCGGCTATCAGGGCGACGTCATCCGGCGCCACTTCGGCGACGGCAGCCGGTTCGGCGTCGCCGTCACCTACGTCGACAACCGCCGACTCGACCTCGAGATGCCGTACTCGGTCTACCTCGCCGGCAAGACCATCGCGGCGCCGTGCTGCATGATCCTCGCCGACGAATGCTACGTCGACTCCAACCACCGCGCGCTGCTCGACCCGTCGTATGCCGCCGCGCTCGCCACCTGCGCGCTGCGCACCGCCGACCACACCAAGCAGATCAAGAAGAACTACATCGCCACCCTGCGCGACGGCCTGATCGCCGACCTGGTGGAGAAGCCGGTCTCGGTGACCGACCGCGTCATGGGCACCGGGACGTACCTGCTCAGCCCCGAGATCTTCCGCCTGCTCACCGCGGCCTTCGAGCCCGATCCCGACCGCGGGCCGAAGGACTGGACGTCGTGGCTCGGACAGCTCGCGCGCAGCGGCCGGCGCATCCTGCCGTTCGCGCTGCAGGGCGGCTACGTGAACATCAATTCGCGCGACGATCTCAACTACGCCAACTGCCTGGTGCGCGACGTCGACTTCGAGAAGCGCACGGCCAGCCTCATCTACGTCATCGACGACGCGGCCGCTCCGGCGCGACCGATCGAGCAGTTCAGCGCCCTCCCGGCCATCGCCGAGATCGTCGCCGTGGCGCGCGAGGGGCACCCGGGCTCGACCGGCGCCGCCGGCGATCCGAAGATCCGTCGCGTCACCGCCCGCCGCGACGCCAGTGTCGGCGAGCTGGTCAAGCTCGGCCTCGAGCAGGCCACCGGCAGTATGCTGCTGTTGGCCTACAGCGACGACACCTTCGCGCCGCGCGACGTCGACAAGTTTCTCGTCTACCTGCGCGATGCCGACATGGTGCTCGGGACGCGCACGACGCGCCAGCTCATCGAGCAGGGCACCAACATGCGCGGCGTCGTGCGCGCGGCGCACGTCGTGCTGGCCAAGCTGCTGCAGTTGGTCTGGTGGCGATTCGACGAACGCTTCACCGACATTTGCTGCGTCTACCGCGCGCTGTGGCGGTCGACCTACGAGTCCATCCGCGCCAGCTTGTCGTCGCCCGGCGCCGAGGTGTATCCGGAGATGGTGATCGAAGTCCTGCGCGCCCGGCGGCGGATCGTCGAGATTCCCATCAACTACTACAACCGCGACCTGCAATCGGACTACGTGCGCTCGCCGAACCAGACCATTTCGATGTTCGCGCGCGTGGCGTGGCTGATCGTGCGCAAGCGCTGCGCCGACGCGGCGGCGTGGGCGTGGAGAGTGCGCGAGTGAAGGGCGTGGCGGAAGAGGGCGGCGCGCGCGCCGAGGCGGATCGTTACCGCGCGTTGGAACGCGCCTGGCAGGACGACGTCGGCTACGCCCTGCTCGACAAGCCGTACGAGGCGGCGGGCTCGGAGGCGGTGTTCGTCAAGCAGTGGGATCGGCTGATCGCGCGCCTGGACACCGCGCCCGACGGCGTGCTGATCGAGATCGGCTGCGGCAAGGGGCACTTCCTGCGCCACCTTCGCGCCACGATGCGCGGCCGGCGCCGCCTGGTCGGCATCGACCTGTCGCGCGCCGTCCTCAGCCTGCCGCCCGCAGGGCTCGACGGCGCCCGCGCCGACGGTGAGTGGCTGCCGTTTCGCGACGCCAGTGCGAGCTGTGTGCTGTACGACGGCGCGCTGCACCACATGATCGACTACGCCGACGCGCTGGCGGAGGCGATCCGGGTCCTGGCACCGGGCGGTCTGCTGGTGATCTTCGAGCCGATGACCTCGCGCTTCAGCCAGCTTGCGCACCGCATCCTCGACCCGATCATCTTCCGCCAGGTCGTGTACGAGTCGCCGATCGACATCCGCTACAAGCGCGACTTCCACCTCGACACCATCGGCGCGGTGCTGCGCCGCCACGGTTTGTCGTTCGACCTGACGCGCTCGGATTTCCTCGCCTACCCGCTCACCGGGTGTTACGCCGGTTCGGCGTTCGCCCGCCGCCCGCGTCTCATGCGCGCGGTGATGGCACTCGAGGACGCCATCGAGGCGATGCCCGGGCTGCGCCGCCTGGCGCAGGTGTTCGCATGGCGCTTCACGATCGTCGCGCGCAAGCCGACGGCCGGGTAGGGTGGGTGGTCTGAAGCCCGCCGCCACATCGCGGCTCGTGCCGGTCTTGCTGGCGGTGGGCGCGGCGCTCTACTTTCGGCTCGGCGCGCCCTACACGATGGAGTGGACGGACCAGGGCCAGATCGTCTACCCGAGCTGGCGCGTCGCCGAGGGCGCGATGCCCTACCGCGACTTCTACCACGTCTATGGGCCGGCGCTGTTCTACGTGAACGGCGCGCTGTTGCGGGTCTTCGGCGCCGACCTGACCGTGCTGCGCGCGGCGCTGGTGTTGCTGAAGGCGCTGATCGCCGCGCTGGTGTACCTCGGTGCGCGGACCCTGGCGCCCTGGCCGTTCGCGCTCGGGTCGTATGTGCTGTGCGTCGCCGTCTGGGGCGCCCCCTGGTGGGTGTTCAATACGCCCTACGCCAACCATTTCGCGCTGGCGCTGACGTTCGCCGGCATGCTCCTCGTCGCCCGGCGCGGGCGCAGCGCGGCGGCCTGTCTGCTGGCCGGTCTGTGCTTCGGTGTGGCCGCGCTGTTCAAACAGACGGCCGGGTTGTTCGCCCTCGTGTCGCTGGTGCTCTTCCTGATCTGGGACACGCAGGCGACGCGGGCCGCGCCGCCAGGGGGGAAGACGCCGGCGGCCGGACTCGACCTGGTGGCGCGCGCCGCGCGCGGCGTCGCGCTGGTGGCGGCGCTGGGTCTGTTCGCTCTGTACCTCGCCAACGGCGGCGAGCGCTGGAACGCGACCCTGCTGGTCGCGCCCGTCGGGCTGAGCATTGCCCTGCTGGGTGCCCGAGAGCTGCGCGGCGCGGGCGACCCGGCCGCGCGGGTTCAATCGCTCGGCCGCATGCTCGCCGCCGCGGCGGGCCTGTCGATCCCCCTGGCCGCCTGCGCCGCCTACTACGCCTGGCACGGCGCGCTGACGGCATTGGTATTCAACACCGTGCGCGGCCTCCCCGAACTGGTGCACTGGTTCATTCCTCTGCCGATGGAGGGGCGTGCCGTCGCGCTCGCTGCCGGCCTCGTGGCGGTCCTCGCCGGGCTGCGCGCCTGGCGGGTGTTCGCCGCGCAACACCCGGCCGCGGTGGCACCCACGGCGACGGCGCTGGCGCTGGTCGCCGTCGTTGCGGCGGCGTTCCTCTGGCGCGATTGGTGGTGGTTCAGCGACGTCTTCCGCCTGCTCTACGCGGTGCCGTTGGCGCTCGTGTGGGCGGCACTGCCGCGCGTCGTGCTGCCGCGTCGATCGGGCACCGCGCCGCCCGCGCTGGCGGCGTTCTTCTTCTTCGCTGCCAGCAGCCTGCTGCTGTTGCACCCGGGCGGCGATCTGCCGCACATCCTCATGGGTTTGCCGGCTTTTCTTCCGCTGCTCGCCGTCCAACTCGCGCGGCTGCACGGCGCCGAGCCCGGGCGCGCGGCGGCGATGGTGTCGGCCGCCTGCCTGACGCTGCTGCTGCTGGTTCTGTGCGCGCCGTTTGCGCTGGCGTTGGCGACGGCGCCGGCGGCGCTGCCGGCTGGCTGGACGGGCTTTGCGCGCGCGCCGGGCGTGCGCGACGCGGCGCCAAAGTTTCGCGACGCGACCGAGCTGGTGCGCGCGATCGACGCGCAGCCACCCGCGCGGCCCCTGTTCGCCATCGCCAACGCGCAGATGCTCTACTTCCTGGCCGGGCGGCCGTCGGCGCTCGGGCGCGAGGAGTACCTTCTCTACCTGGTTGCCGCCGACGTGATCGCGGCCGATACGGTGCGCGATCTGCTGCCCCCCGCGGCGATCACCACCCGCCTCGAGGCGTTGCGGCCGCTGGTGATCGACGAGCCGGGCAGCGCGCTGGGCGAGCATTTCCGCCGCGTCTATCCGGAGGTGGCGGCGTATATCGACGCGCACACGCGAGCAGTGCGAACGGCGGGCGTCTTTCGCCTTCTCGACTGGACGGTGCAATGAGCGGGAGTGCCGCGATGTCGCGCCCGCTCGACATCATCGTCCCCGTCTTCAACGAAGAGGGCTCGATCGACGAATTCTGCGCCCGCATGGAACAACTCGGCTACGGCGACGCGCTGATCTTCGTCGACAACGCCTCGACCGACGGCACGCTGGCGCGGCTGGCGCGCTATCCGAAGGCGCGGGTGGTCCGCCACGCCACCAACGAGGGCTACGGCGCGTCGATCCGCGACGGGGCGGCGGCGTCGGACGGCGCGCTGATCGTCATCATCGACGCCGACCTCGAGTATCCGCCCGAGGCCGTGCCGTCGCTGATCGCGGCGCTGCAGCAGCACGCGGTGGTCTACGCGTCGCGCTTTCTCGGCCCGCATCCGCCCGCCATGCCGCTGTTCCGGCGCCTCGGCAACCGGCTGATGTCCGGCCTGTACAACGTCCTCTTCCGCCAGCGCGTCACCGATCTCTACACCGGCATGAAGGGCCTGCGGCGCAGCGCGCTGCCGATCACCAGCCTGCGCAAGAACGGCTTCGAGCACGGCGCCGAGATCGCCGCCATGATCGCCGCCGCCGGCCAGCGCATTCACGAAGTCCCGGTCGACTACCGCCCGCGCCAACAGGGCGCCTCGAAGATGCGACATGTCCCCGAAGCGGTGAAGCTCACTGGGTACATCCTGGCGTACTGGGTGCGCTGGGTCGTGGGGCGGGGGTGAAGATGACTTGCACACGAACCCAAACCGAGCCCATTCCCGAGACCCCGAAGGGGTCAAATCCATCAGCCCAGGGCAACGCCCTGGGTTCGTAGACCGCCAGACGCCAAGCCCTGAAAGGGCGGAACATTCGGCGAGGTGCGCCCTTTCAGGCCTTTCGAATGTTGGTTTCGCCTCAACCCAGGGCGTTGCCCTGGGTTGGCGAATGTGACCCCTTCGGGGGCCAAGAATGGGGCAGAGATCACGCCGCGGCGTGCGGCGCGTCGTCGATGGCGCGGCACTGGCGGATCAGCGAGGTGGTGCGCATGCGGGTGACGCCCTTGGTGAGGCCGCGCAGGGTGGCGGTCCAGACCTTGAGCAGCGCGTCGAGCTCGCGGGCGGCGTCGGGCGCCAGATCGAAGACGAACTCGCGCGGCTCCGCCAGGCGGAAGGCGCGCGCGTCGCGCGGCATGCCGGCGGCGAGCCAGCCGGCGATGTCGTAGCGCAGGGTGGCGCGGCGCGGGGCGAGCATCTCCTCGGCGGTGGTGCCGTGCGTGTGCTTGAGCTCGACGTAGCGGGTGAAGTCCTGCCACAGCGCCTGGAAGTCGCTGATCGCCTCGGCGGCGCCGCGCGCCAGCAGCATCTCGCGCGTGGCGTCCATGGCGGCGCGGCAGATCGCCGGCCACGAGTAGAACGACGCCATGACGCGGTACTTGTACATCAGGTTGTCGCCGACCTCGCTGGTCAGCAGGCGCTGGAAGTTCTCCTCCTGGCTGTAGAACTCGACGCAGGCCTCGCGTGTCGGGAAGAGCTCGCGCTGGGTCTCGCCGATGAAGTCGTCCATCAGGCGGCGCACCGCGCCGCGGTCGTGCTCCATCGCGTCGCGCATGGCGGCGATCCACTGCGAGGGCTTGACGCCGAACGTCTCGGCCAGCGCCGCGGCGTCCTCGAACCAGGAGTTGTTCCAGAAGATGCTGAACGTCAACGCGTAGCGCCGCGCTTCGAGGTAGTCGTCGAAGCTCAGCGTGTCGGTGGCGACGACGATCTCGTCGACGTCGAAAACCTTCTCGCCGCCGTAGATGCCGTAGTTCTTGGGCAGGACGCGGAAGCGCGAGTCGAAGCGGTACTTCTGCCGCGATTCCGCCGTCTCCAGCTCCGAGCCCTTGAGCATCATGGCCTGGAAGAGGTGCATCTCGTGCGTGCCGGCGTCCATCAGCTCGTTGATGCCGGTCAGGTGCGTCTGCAGCGTCTCGCCCGGCAACCCGAGGATGAGATCGGAGAGCGAGCGCAGCCCGCGGCCGCGCACGTGGATCATCACCTGCTCGTAGGCTTCCTTGCTGATGTTCGAGCGCTTGATGTTCTTCAGCGTCTCGTCGTCGAGCGACTGCACAGCCTGATAGATCACCATCGCGCCGTTGACCTTCTCGAGCGACTGGATGACGCGCTCGGGGCGGTTCTTGCCGGTGGTGGCGTCGATGTAGGTCGGCCAGCCGTAGGTCTTCTGCGCCTCGCCGATGTAACTCGAGATCTCGATGTCGCGCTCGAACATGCCGTAGTTCGAGTCGGCGATGCGCAGGAAGCCCATCGACGGGCACTGCGCCTTGACGCGCGCGGCGATGTAGTCGATCTCGGCGCGGATGCGGTCGATGCTGAAGTTGTGCACCTTGGTGTACCAGCGTACGCCCTGGACGCAGAACGTACAGGTGAACGGGCAGCCGCGGTTGGTCTCGAGCAGCGGCGCCAGCTTGCCGTCGAAGAACTCGTCGAGCACGCCGGTCAGCCAGGGCGACGGGACTTCCTCGATCGTGTTGGCGCGCTCCCACATCGGCGTGCGCATCAGCTCGCCGTCGGGCCGCCGGTAGATGCTCGACGGCACGTCGCGGGTGCCGAAGCGGGCGATCGACTTGCCGGCGTCGAGGAAGGCGCGCACCACCTCGCGGCCGAGGAAGTCGCCCTCGCCGAGCACGTACACGTCGATCTCGGGGTGGGCGCGCAGATAGTCGAGCTGACGCGCCTCCTCGAGGTAGATGTTGGGCCCCCCCATGACCACCAGCGTGTCGGGGCGGATGCGCTTGGCGAGCGTGGCGAAGTGGAAGCTCAGCCACTCGTTCCACATGTAGTTGCTGAGCATGAGCACGTCGGGCGGCTCATCCTGCAGCGCCGCCAACAGGCGGTCGGGGTAGGCGAACACGCGCGAGCGGACTTCCGGCACGTCGCGGTCGAGCACGGCCTTGAGGTAGCCGACGCCGAGCGGCATGCAGTCGTTTGCCAGCAACCCGGAAAAGTTGTGTCGCAGGTCGGCTAGGTAAACGAGTGCACTCATGGATTCCCCCCGGTCGAGCCGAAACGGTACGCGATCGGACCTTGGAAGTCCAGATTTCATTCGCCCCGGACCCGGGGCGGCCCGTCGCGGTGCGGCGCGCCCCGAATCGGGCCGCGCCCTGCCGTCTGGGAGAGCTATTTGGCCTTGGCCGCGGCGGCGTCGGCAGCGACCTTGTAGGTGGCCGTGAACGGGACTTCCTTGGCCGACAGGAAGTCGTTCATCGGGATGGTCCACGTCGCCGTCGCGCCCTTATGGGTAGTGGCGTTGGTCTTCACCACCTCGCCCGGCAGCGTGACCTCGACCTTCACCTCGCGGCCGTAGAACTCGAGCAGGTTGTCCGGAATCTTGCCCGGGTTGGTGTTGGTCAGCGTCGCCGACAGGGTTTTCGTGCCCTTGTCGGGGCCGTCGACATGCTTGATGGCGGTTTTCTTGAAGAAATTGGCGCTGCCGATCTTGGCAATGTCGGCGAACTTGAGGTCGAAGGTGACGTAGCCTTGATCGTCGATTTCCGACTTTTCAACCGTCACGTCCGGACTCGTCATCTGCGCCTTGATCGGGTCGAGCTTGGCGTTCTTGGCGATGCGGTACTTGAGGTGCATCGTGCCGCCGCCCTTGGCGTCGATCTTGGACTCGATCAGGCACCCGCTGGTGAGCAGAAGGAGCGACAGCACGGAGGCGACGGGGATGAGGCGCTTCAACATTGCAGCTTCTCCAATCGGTCGAGGGCAATGCACGCAGTGCACGGCGACGGTGATGGCAATGGGTCGGAATGTAGCCAGCGGTTTGCGCGGAAGTCAACCAGCCGATTGCAGCGCGAAATACGTCACAATCCGACGCCCCTGGCATGTCGCCGGGGTTCGGGCCGGCGCGCACGAACGGCGATGTCAGTGGGCGATCGTGAGGGCCAGTCCGCTCTGCAGTCTGGGCTCCGGCGACGCCGCCGGTCGATCGTGGCCGAGGGCTTCCTCCAGGTCGATCGCGTAGTGGTCGAGGAAGAAGAACGGCAGCGTATCCGGCAGCAGGGGATCGATGAGCTCGGGGTTCTGGCGCACCTCGGGTGAGGCGAGGATCTCCCGCACGCGGTCGCGCGGCAGGCTGGTGCGGGTGAGGAGGTACATGCGGTGCCAGAACCGGTAGTCCTCCTCGCTGACCGTGCGGCGCTGCTGCTTTGCTTCGACGTGCTTGGTGTACCCATAGTTGGGGAACTTGATCATCGGGTAGAAGCCGACGGTCTTCATGTTGGGGGGCAGCCGCATCAGGAACTCGAAGGTCTCGCGGCACGTTTCCTCGGTCTCGAACTCGCTCTGCGTGATGAGATCGAAGAAGGCATCGACCCCACATTCGGCGAGAATCTCGGCCGCCCGAATCGTCATTTCCGTCTGCACGGGGCGATTGTAGGCGGCCAGGACCGACTCGCTGCCGGATTGAATGCCCATGGTGATGGTCGTCAGCCCCGCGTCCTTGAGCAGCAGGATCTCCTCTTTGCGCGTCGAGCGCGGGTACGTGTAGCACCAGAACGGCAGGCCGATTTCCGCCTTGTAGCGCGGTGCGAACTCGCGCAGCCACTTGGGGTGGGTGGTGAAGACCTCATCGTAGAACAGCACGGCTTGGACGTCGTAGAGCTCCTTGGCGAGCCGCAGCTCCTCGATCACGATGTCCACGGAGCGGCGCTTGACCGAGTGACCCCACTTCTCCTGGTAGACGCTCTCGATGCAGAACGAGCACGAATAGGGGCAGCCGCGCGAGGTCGTGATGGTGTACTGGCGCCCGAGGTTGGAGGGGTAGAGGTTCGTGCGCAAGCGATCGTCGTTGATCATGAAGGTCCGCGACCGGGAGTAGTCCGGGATCGCGATCTTTTCGAGATCGAGCAGCGGGCGGCTGGGGTTCTTGACGATCGCTCCGTCTTTCTTGATCCACAGGTTGCGCAAGTTGGTGTAGTCGCGCCTGGCATCGATCGCATCCGCCAGCTCGACGATGAGCTCCTCGCCCTCGCCGATGCAGATCATGTCGGCGTGCTCCAGGGCGCGTTCCGGTTCCACCGTCGGACCAGACCCCCCCCAGATGACGGGGACATCGAACCATTCCTTGATCCGCCGCGTGACCTCGGCGCACTCGTTCATGGGCACGGAGGTGAGATTCATGCCGATCAGGTCGGGGTGGAAATCCTCCAGCGTTTCGCGCAGCAGCTCGTACTCGCGCTCGGTGAACGGCTTGTAACAGTTGCAGTTCATTTTCCGCGCGCGGGCCGCAACCCAGACGCCGCAGAGATCGGTCTTGGGGTACTTGTGTGCCTCGTCCTCGGGAACGGTCAGATAGTCCTTGAAATAGATCAGGCGCGTTTCGTGGCCGGCGCGCAGCAGTTCCCCGGACAGCTGAGACACCGCCAGATTCATTCCCGTGAATACCTTGACGAACGCGACGCGAGCCATTCGGATCCCCCACTTGCGCTGCCGCTCCAACCCTGGCAGCGGCTGCCTGGCGCGATGCTTTCGAGCGGATGTTCGCCCAGTATAGACTTGAGTCGGCGGACATTGGCAACCTGTTTGTCGTCTTTTTCCACCGCGCGGCGGCGCCGTTGGCGCTTGATCGGGGCGGGAGGCTGATTTAGGGTCCGCACCTTCATGAGCTACAAGATCTACCTTTTCGGCGCGCTCAACGCCGTCGAATGGAGCCAGGTCGCCTGGAAGATGGACGGGCGCACGGTGACCACGGCGGACTGCCAGGTCGAGCTGATCCACGACGTGTTGCTCGACCATCTGCCCAAGAATGGGCTGATCGTCGACGCCGGCTGCGGCGTCTCGCGCTGGCCGATCTACCTGCGCCGCAAGGGCTACCGCGTCTGCGGCCTCGAGTACAGTTTCGACGCCTGCCAGATCGCCAAGGAGAACGAGCCGGGCCTGAGCGTCGTGCGCGCCGACGTGCGCAGCAAGCCGATCAAGACCCACTCGATCGACGCGGTAATGTCGCTCGGCGTGGTGGAGCACGACGAGGCCGGGCCGCACGCCGCGCTGCGCGAAGTGCACCGCATCCTCAAGCCCGGCGGCCTGCTGATTCTCGCCGTGCCCTACAACAACTTGTGGCGCCGCGCGATCGGCAACCGCCTGCAGTCGTACGTGACCGCCCAGCGCCGCAAGAAGGACTGGAAGCTGGGCTTTGCCGAGTACCGCTTCAGCAAGCGCGAGGTGCGAGATTTTCTCGCCGAGACCGGGTTCGAGGTCGTGTCGACACACCCAAACGACCTGCGCCCGCCGAAGAACATGGGCCTCTGGGTCGATTACAACAACCTGTTCCTGAACCCACTGGTGGCCTTGCGGTCCGACGAGCTCTTCATCCTGCCCGGCCTGCGCGGCCGCCTCGCCAACGCGATCACGCGCTGGGCGCCGTGGCTGGTGTGCGGCGAGGTGATCTTCGTCGCGCGCAGCCGTTGATCTAAGGTTCGCTACGCGGTCGTCTCAATACCCCCCATCCAACCCTTCCCCCGCAAGGGGGGAAGGCTTCAGAGCGCCTCTCCCCTCGGGAGAGGATTTCCGCTTCCGGCTTCCTCCCCCTCGACGGGGGAGGATTTCCGCTTCCGGCTTCCTCCCCCTCGACGGGGGAGGATTTCCGCCTCCGGCTTCCTCCCCCTCCACGGGGGAGGATTGAGGTGGGGGTGATCCGATGCGGCCTCGCCCATCCTGCGGCCCGCCCGTCGCGCGGGCGACGTAGAAGATCCCGGCGGCCGCCGTCCATGGC
>CAYVUV010000167.1:0-1999 GCA_964455095.1 uncultured Binatia bacterium (SeqCode) | reverse complement strand
TCCGGGAAGCTGAACTGAGATGGGGTTGAAGCGCGTGCCATCAAGATGATCCGTAACACGGGACACGGACTGTCTCAAGCGCCACTAGCCCCGAGCGCTGCCTTCAGAGGGAGGCAGCGGTGCCGCTGGCGCGGGGTGTTTCGTTACCCCCCATCCAAGCCTTCCCCCACACTTGGAAAGGAGGGGGAGCAAGAAACGACGGGGAACAGGATCAACTGCCCTTGAACTCCGGCGCGCGCTTCTCGCGGAACGCCTGCACGGCCTCCGCATGGTCCGCCGTGCGGTACAGGTAGTCGAGGGTGTAGCCCTCGAAGCGCAGCTGCTGTTCGAACGTGCCCTCGCTGCTCTGATAGAGCGCCTGGCGCGTCAGCATCAACGACAGCGGCGCGCAGCGCTTCATCTCCTCGGCCAGCTCGCGCGCGGCGCCGAGCAGCTCGCTGCGCGGTACGGCGCGGTTGACCAGGCCGATGCGCTCGGCCTCCGCGGCGCGGATGCGCTTGCCGCTCAGCATCAGCTCGCAGGCGCGCGCCAGGCCGATGATGCGCGGCAGCAGCGCGGTCGAGCCGAGCTCGGCCATGACGCCCATGCGGCCGAAGAGAAAGCCGATCTCGGCCTCGTCGGCAGCCAGGCGCACGTCGCACAGCAGCGGCATCGTGGCCCCGATGCCGAGGGCGTAGCCGTTGATCGCGGCGATCGTCGGCTTCGACAGCCCGCGCATCAGCAGCGGGAAATCCGCCACCCGCGACGGCCCGCCGCCGCGTCCGCCCGCGCTGCCCGTGCCGCCGCCGGCGGCGATCTGGGCGGCGAAGAAGTCCATGTCGGCACCGGCGCAGAAGCCGCGCTCGCCGGCGCCGGTGAAGATCGCCACCCGCACCGCCGGATCGCGGTCGATGCGACGAAACGCTTCCATCAGCTCCGCGCCCATCACCGGTGTCCACGCGTTGAGCTTCTGCGGCCGGTTCAACGTCACCGTCGCGATCTGATCCGCGACCTCCAACGTGATCTGCTCGAACGACATGCGTCCCCCTTCTCAATCGTGCGTCGCGGGAGCTTACCCCGACGCACCTCGTGCGGGCCAGGGTTGCCCCCGGGTCGTGCCTTGGACGCGAACATTCGATAAAGAAAGAAATGTGAAGACCAGTTTCCGACTCGTCACGGCCAACCTGTGGAACGGCGCCGCCGATCCGGCGGCGTTTGCCGCCCAGATCGAGGAGCTCGGCGCGGATATCGTGGCGGTACAGGAGCTCAGCGCCGCGCAGGCGGACGCCCTGGCGCGGGTCCTGCCGTACGGCGTTCTCGAGCCGGCCGACGATTGCTCCGGGATGGGCATCGCGTTGCGGCGGCCCGGATCCGTGCGGCGGCTGGCCTTGCCGTGCCGCGACGCGCGCGTCGCCGAGGTCGAGATCGCCACCGCCGGTGGGGCGGATGTGTCGGTGGAGATCATCAACATCCACGTGCAGGCTCCCCACTCGGCGGTGCCATGGCGCACCATCAACAAGCGAGCCGGGCAATGGCGCGGGCTGCAGCAACACCTCGACGCGACGCCGAATCGGCGGCGCGCCGTGGTCGGCGACTTCAACGCGACGCCGCGCTTTCCGTTCTACCGCAACATGGTGGCGCGTCTGACCGATGCGGCGGTCGACGCCGCCCAGCGCCACGGCGGGCGGATCAAAGCGACCTGGGGGCCGACCCCCAAGGCGCGCCGCCTGCTGCGCATCGACCACGTCTTCGTCCACGGCCTGGCGGTACACGAGTTCCGCGTCGTGCCGGTCAAGGGCGGCGATCACAGCGCCGTCTTCGTCGATCTCTCCGTGACGCATCACGTCGCGCACGAGATCGCCGACGAACGTGCCTGAGTCGCGCGGGGTCTTCCTCTCCGGCTTCCTCCCCCTCGACGGGGGAGGATTGAGGTGGGGGGTGATTCAACATCTCCGCTACCTCATTACCCCCGGGGTGCGCTCCCGCAGCGCGAGAGAATCAGCGCAGTCGCTGGCGCGGA
>CAYVUV010000166.1:0-5188 GCA_964455095.1 uncultured Binatia bacterium (SeqCode) | reverse complement strand
CCCAAGCCGACGGCGCTCGGGGAGCGCTGGAGCATGGACTTCGTGCATGACCAGCTCGTCGATGGGCGGGCGTTCCGGGTGCTCACGGTCGTCGACAACTGGAGTCGCGAGAGTGTGTTGCTGGAGGCGGGTTTTCGGCTCACCGGTGAGAGCGTCGCGGCCGCCCTGTCGCGGGTCGCGCGAAACCGAGCGCTGCCACGTTCAATCACCGTCGATCACGGCACCGAGTTCACGTCGCGGGCGCTCGATCAGTGGGCGTGGGAGAACGGTGTGCTGCTGGACTTCACAAGGCCCGGAAAGCCCACGGACAATGGGAAAGGGACGCCGAAGGGGCACCGCTCCAGTTCAGAACTGTCTACTGACGGGGCCGACATCGCGTGAACTGCCGCTGGAGGTTCGAACCATGCCCAGCCAGTTTCGGCGTGATCGCCCGCTCTCGATGTTGCGCGTGAGGGGATTCGCCTTGCCCGGGGGCGGCGAGCACATCCAGTCCTGCAATCTCGTCACACCGACAAAGCGTGCGACGATGCGCCATGAACAAGACCTTCGACCTGATCGTCTTCGGCGCCACCGGCTTCACCGGCCGGCTCGTGGCGCAGTACCTGCTCGAGACCCATGGCGTTGGCGGCGCGCTGACCTGGGCCATGGCCGGACGCAACCCGGACAAGCTGGCGGCCACGCGCCGCGACATCGGTGCGCCGCAGGCGTTGCCGCTACTGCAGGCCGACGCATCGGACCCTGCGGCGCTGGCGGCACTGGTGCCGCGGGCCAGGACGGTGCTCAGCACGGTCGGGCCTTACCAGCTGCACGGCGAACCACTCGCCCGCGCTTGCGCGCAGGCCGGCACCGACTACGTCGACCTCTGCGGCGAACCAGCCTGGATGGCGCGGATGATCGCGCAGTACGACGCGCCCGCCCGGACCAGCGGTGCGCGCATCGTGTTCTCGTGCGGCTTCGATTCGATTCCGTTCGACCTCGGCGTGCTGTTCCTGCAGGACGAAGCGATGCGCCGCTTCGGCGCGCCGCTCACGCGCGTGCGCGGCCGCGTGCGCGTCATGAAGGGCACCTTCTCCGGCGGCACGATCGCCAGCGCGCTGGCGACCATCGAGGCGGCGAGGCGGGACGGTGATCTGGCGCGCGTCATGGCCGACCCGTTCGCGCTGACGCCCGGGTTCCGCGGCCCGGCACAGCCCGAGGGCGACTCCGCGGCCTACGACGACGCGGCGCACTCCTGGACCGCTCCGTTCGTGATGGCGGCGATCAACACCAAGAACGTCCACCGCACGAACGCGCTGCGCGGTCATCCCTGGGGTCGCGACTTCGTCTACGACGAGCGCATCCTGACCGGCGACGGCGAGCGCGGCGCGCGCCGTGCACGAGCGCTGGCGCGCAATTCGCGGGTGCAGATGGCGCTCCTCGGCTGGGGCCCCACGCGCGAACTGCTGCGCCGCTTTGCGTTGCCGAAGCCCGGCCAGGGGCCCACGCCGCAGCAGCGCGAGAGCGGCCGCTACGAGGTGGCGTTCATCGGCGACACGGAAAAGGGGCAGCGGCTGCGCGCGACGGTCAAGGGCGACCGCGACCCCGGCTACGGCTCGACCTGCAAGCTCGTGGCCGAAAGCGCGCTGTGCCTCGGCACCGAGATCGACCGCGCGATGACAGGGGGCGGCGTGTGGACCGCCGGCGCAGCGCTGGGCATGCCGCTGGTGCGACGGCTGCAGCAACGCGCAGGGCTGAGTTTCGCGATCGAGGAGTGAGCGGGCCCGGCTCACCGCCCGTGCGCGCGACGTTCGATCGCTTCGCCGAGGTCGATGTCGCGCCACGCCTCCGGCAGCGTCGACTGCTCGCACCAGCGCATCTCCATCACGGTTCCGTTCTCGAGCCTTCTCCGGAATGACCAGGTCGACAGCATCTGCCACTCGACGACATACCGCGCCGATTCGCCGGTGCCGATCTCGCTGCACTGTTCGGTAACGCGGTAGCGCCCGTCACCGAGCCTCTTCACCTCGCCGAACACGCAGTCCTCGCGTGCGGCGTTGAGGCCCTCCCGGTGCAGCAGTGCGAGCGTCGCATTCGACGCCTGGCCGCAGGCCGTGTCGCTGGCGACGTAGAACCCCCGCTGCAACTTCAGGTCGGCAGCGCGCAGCGGCCCCTCGAGGGACGCGGCCGGCGTGGCGAGTGGCCCGCCGACGCCGACACTGCAGCCTGCAACGGCGAGACAAAGCCAGAGTTCGCGAGGAAGGCCGGGCATGCTCGAAAACCTTGGGGCGATCGGATGGCGGGGAAGCGCGGACCCGGCGTCGTCGCTACGCGCCCGGGTTCAAGGCGCTGCTGCGCGCCATCAAGGCCACCGCCTGCGCTTGCCGGTGCGTACCGGTCTTGGCGAGGATGCGCTTGAGGTGGGTGCGGACCGTCGCGAGGCCGATGCCCATCTGCACCGCGATGTCGTCGAGCGAGCCGCCCCGCACGAGGGCAGCGGCGACGGTCCCCTCGGCGGGCGTCAGGCCGAAGAGTTCGCGCAAGCGTTCCACCGCGACGGGAGCTTCCGGGTCCAGAACGAAGAGCAGCGCGCGCGGGCGCTCGTCCCCGAAGCGGCTCTCGGAGGGGCGCAGGGGAGCGACCTCGATCGCCAGCGGCACGCGATGCGCGCGCGGGACGGAGAGGGCCGCTGCGGACCAGGACACCCTGCCGCGCGCGGTGTTCAGCGCGGCGTCGACGAGCGACAGCAACCGGTTCTGGAGCGCGGGTGGCCGCAGGACCAGACATCCGCCGACGACGCCGAGTTCCTCGTTCTCGCGCAGCAAGCGCTCAGCCACCGCGCTCGCGCAGACGATCCGGCAGGAACCGTCGACGACCAGGACGCCCGAGTCGAGACGGTCGAGCGCCTGCAGTGCGGCCGCATCGCTGCGGGAAGCCGCGGCGAGTCGCTGCCCGAGTCGCAGTGCTCGCTGCAGATGAGGCAGCAGAGCGCTCGCCAGACGTCGCTGCGCGTGCGTGTAGGGGCCGGCACGGCGTGAACGATGGATCCCCAGCACGCCGACAGCGCCGTCGACGGCCGGAAACACCGCACCCAGGAGGTGATGGATGGCGAGGTGACGCAGCCACTCCTGGTAGAAGCCGCTGCGTTCCTGCTCTTCGGGCGTCACCAGGTCCTCGTCGGTGATCACGCGCGACATCCCGCAGGCGACCGAACGCTCGACCCAGAGATCCCTGCGGTGCCACTCGTCGGCCCATGCCCGCTGTCGTTCGGAGACGACGAGGTTGTCGGTGCACTCGAGCAGGCTCACCCGGGCATCGTCGTGGTGCAACTTCACGACGGCGCTCTCGGAACCGAGTACCTGGGCGATCCGGGTCGCCGTTCCCGGCCAGAGGGTCTCGTCGAGCGCCGCGTCGTATAGATGCCCGATCAGTCGCGAGAGCCGGGGTTCGTCGAAGTCGGTTGGCTGCACGGTCGTGTCACAGGTCTCTGATATGCCCCGGATGCCCGCGCATCCGGATCGGGCCGAAATCATTCTGCCTGAAGAGGCCCGCGCTGCGGCAGCGCGCCTTGTCCCCTGTTTGAGGGACGACGTCGGCCCCGGCGCCAGGTTAGCTTCGGGCCGGGTGCGCCCCACGCGTGGAGACTCGGGACCCCGGACGGACGGGGCCGCCGCCGACGCCTGTCCGACCGTGTGCCGGGCACGGACAGGCCGGGCGGCGATCCGTCGGAATGGCGGGCGAAGGCATCGTCCGGGCGCAGCGGCCGCCGGGAAGATCGCGGTCGCCGCGACGATCGAACGAAGGAGAAGTATTCAATGATCCGCAGGTTTCTTCCGATCCTTTCGGTGTGTTCGCTCTTGCTTGCCGGCAGCGTCCATGCCCAGCAGCCGTCGTTCGACATCGTCGGACTGAAGCTCGGCATGACCGAGCGTGAGGTGGTCAGCGCCATCACGGCCTACAACGGCGCCCTGAAGATCACTTCGGTGCAGAGTGCCTTCCCGTACTCCGACGGCGTCCAGCAGTTCCAGACGGATGCCTTCCTGTCGCGCATCGTGGCGGGTTCGGGAGCCTCGACCCGGCCGGAACTGGTCGTCTACTTCACTCCGCCGCCCAAGGGAGGGAGGGTCTGGGCAATCGAGCGCGACGAACGGATCAACGGGAACCCGCCCACGTTGCAGCAGTACGTAGCGGCACTCGGGCAGAAATACGGGGCACCGACCGCGGTTTCCCCCGGGGGCGCGCATCTCGCCTGGGACTTCCCGGCGGGGCGACCTAACTGCATCGTGCGGCCACCGGATCGGCCCGGATTTCCGGCGTTCCGGCCCAGCGGTCGCGAGGACCTCGGCTTCCTGCTCGACCTGTGGCGACAGCGCAAGCTCGTGCCTGCCGACCTGACCACCTGCGCATCGCGCCTGCACTACGTGCTCGGTTCGAACGGCGGGGTCATCAGCAACTACTACGCGGTCCTGATCGACGTGCCCGCGTATGCGGCCTCGAACGAGGCCGCGAATCGCGAGGTGCAGGCGAGGGAAGATGCGGCCCGCAAGTTGCGCGAGAGCAAGGGGAGGGCGCCGAAGCTTTGATCGGGCGATCCCGCCGGCGTCAGTCCGCCCTCTCCCAACCGCCGCCGCGGCACCGCCGGTGAAAGACCGGCACCGCGTCGCCCTCGATCGCCAGCAGGTGCAGCCACCCATGGTCGACCAACCATCGCACCGTCTCGTGCGCGGCGATCACGGCATCGATCGCCTCGCGCGGCGCCTCGACAAAGACCGACAGCCGACGCGGCGTGTGACGCAGCCGCTCGCCGTCGTGCACCGACTGCCACGGCAGGCCGATGCGCAGGTCGCCGCCGTTGCCTTCGAACACGCCGATGCCGCCGCCGACCACGTTGTGCAGCAGCTTGTTGCCGGCGCCCTGGCGCTGCGGATCGACGCTCGAGGCGAGGTACTGCAAGTTGATCCAGTGGGCGACGACGACCGGCGCGGTCAGGATCAGCGTGAGCACGCTGCGGTCGGCGTCGAGCCGGTGGTCGTAGTCGTGCAGGAAGACGCGGCCGCCGAGGTTCGCGCCCTGCGTGCGCGCGCGCGGTGCAGCGACGAATGCGGCGTTGTCGGCCAGCGCCCATTCCGGGCGCGTCTCGGCCCAGTGCGCCGCGCGCTCGCGCAGGCGGGTCAGCAGCGCCGGCGCCGACAGCGGGGGCAGGCCGAGGCCG
>CAYVUV010000165.1:0-36240 GCA_964455095.1 uncultured Binatia bacterium (SeqCode) | reverse complement strand
CGCCGTTCCCGCAGTCGACGTCGCGTTGACCGGACCGGCTAAGGAGTCCACACAGACGGGTCTCTCCGGGAACTACGCCGTAACCGACGTGCTTCCAGGCTCTTGGTTGGTGAACCCCGACAAGACAGGCGACTTCAACACCGGGATCAGCTCGCTCGATGCTTCGTACATCCTGCAGGAGTTGGTCGGGCTGCGCACCTTCACGAATAACCAAACCTTCGCGTGCGACGTCACCGGCAACGGCGCGCTGAGTTCTCTCGACGCCGCGCGCATTCTGCAGTTCAACGTCGGGTCCCTTGATCGCTTTCAAGTGGCCGAGACCTGCGCCTCCGATTGGCTCTTTGTGCCCAACCCCGATCAGATGCCGGATCAACTGGTCATCCAACCGCGGATCAGAACCGGCGAGTGCCAGCAGGGCAGCATCGCCCTGACTGATCTCGTCGGCCAGGCGCAGGGCCAAGACTTCCAGGGCATTCTCTTCGGAGACTGCACTGGCAACTGGCAACCAGGGGGAGCAGCCTTGCGCGCCACGCGCAACCCATCAGTCCTTCATGTTGGGCGGATGCGCCAGCGGCGCGGCGACCGCGTGCAAGTGCCGCTATACATCCAGGCCTCGGCACCATTCTACGCCCTCGACGTACAGCTGCGCTATGACAGCGCGCAACTCGAGCCGGCCGCAGTTACGCTGCGACGCGGCGGCGCCAACAGCCTCGCGCAATTCGCCAGCGACCGAGCCGGACGCATGAACATCTCCCTGGCCAGCGCGACTCCGGTCGAGACCGATCGCGGAGCCGTGGTCATGGTCGAGTTCACCGTTCGTCAGCCGCGTCCCGCCCGCGCTTCCGTTCAGGTGCTCGGCAGCACCATCGACGAACGGCCGATCGAGGTCGTGACGCTGCATCCCGGCGCGACGCGCTGAGCCGCTCCTGTACGGTAAGCCGCGCTTGCGGCGCCCGCGCCCGACGCGCACCACTTGCGGCCATACGAACGCGGTTTCGATGCCGAATTTGGCATTGACTTGCGCGCCTTCGCGGCGAAAATCCCTTGACTTGCACTGCCCTCAGGCCGTACAACGTCGGCGGGTTAAATCAAGCGGTATTCGGCGGGCGTGTCTCGCGCGCGTTCGCAAGCTCGGAGGTAGGTGGATATGGGGTTTCGGATGGCGACTGTACGGGGCTACCTACACCAGGCACTCGCGGCCGCAACGTTCCTCGTCGTGACGGCGCACGCGACACAAGCCGCCGTCGTGAGCCTGACGAGCAACGCCAGCATTCCAAATACTGGGGCGTCTACCAGCGTCGACTTGTCTATCGATGTCGCAGCCGGCGTCGATTCCGCCGATTTCACGATCACCTACGACTCGAGCATCGTCTCAGCGACCGGAGTGGCCACGACCGCGCAGACCACTGGTTGCAACTTCAATTCGAACATCGCCACGCCCGGCCAGGTCATCATCGGCATGGCGTGCACACCGAGCGGCAACGGACCGCTCTTCACCATTGCGTTTCAGGGAGTCGCAGTCGGCTTCAGCAATCTCACGCTGGACAGCTGTCTCCTGAACGAGGGTGACCCGGTCTGCACGCCGAGCAACGGGAGCATCACCGTTCAAGGCCCGACCGCAACATCGACACCGACGTTTACGTTGGGGAACACGGCGACCCCCACGCCGACCAGCACTCCGACGACAACCTCAACTCGCACTCCTACCACGACCCCAACGTCCTCGCCGACCGAGACCTTCACCGTCGGACCGAGCCCGACACCGACCAATACTGGCACCAACACCCCAACCCACACCAACACTCCAACCCACACCAATACGCCGACCGCCACGCCGAGCGGGACATCGACCAACACGCCGACGATCACCGCAACCAGCACGCCCACGCGCACGCCCACCAACACGCCGATTCCCACTCCTCGCATCACATCGGGTAACGCGGCCGGCTCGACTCGCGTCCTGGGACGCGGAGCTGGCAACGTCGCTTCGCCCGCGCTGCGCATTTACAGCGCCGGCCCGAACGGCATCGTCGAGAATGGATTGGGCGATGACGAGCTCATCGGCAGCGGTGGAACCGATGCCGGCGGCAACTTCAACGACGGCGCCAACGGCATCGCCGTGCGCGCATTGATCGCGGGTGAACGCATCTATCCGATCGACGAGCAGAATGCCCTGCCCGGTCCGCCGGTCACGGTCAGCGGCGGCCCGCCGGCTCCGATTCCGACGATATCCGAGTTCGGCACCGCAGCGTTGGCCACGATGCTCGCCCTGGCCCTCGTGTGGCGCGTCGCTGTTCTGCGGCGTCGCCAATCGTAATCGCGGTTCCGGCAGATCAGCGGGTGCCCCCTACGCCCGTTGATCTGCCGGTAGTTCGCGCCTGGTGTCTGTGGCGCTGCGCACTGCGTGAGAGCGCCAGACCCGGTTCCGGCCGCGCAGCGCGCGCCCCGACTGGCCCATGCGGGATCAATCGGATATTTATCGCCGCATGAGCACCCGCGACTTTCGCCTCTCTCGGAAGGTTCGGCCCGTGCGCTACGCGCTGCGCATCGATGTCGACCTCGATGCCTGGCGCTTCCGGGCCGATGAAGAGATCGCCGTACTGCTCGATGAGCCAACCA
This sequence comes from uncultured Binatia bacterium (SeqCode), assembly GCA_964455095.1. GTDB lineage: Bacteria > Desulfobacterota > Binatia > HRBIN30 > CADEER01 > CAYVUV01. The sequence continues at coordinate 33,621 of CAYVUV010000165.1, read as the reverse complement.
GCGCGATCGTGTTGCATGCGGTGGATCTCGACGTGCGGGCGGCGCGTGCGGTGGGCGCGAACGGAGCCGAAGCCGTAGCTGCGATCTCCGTCGATCCAGAAGCGGAAACGATCCGGCTTGATTTCGGCCGACCCCTGGCCGCCGGCTCCGCCTCGCTCGCGATCACGTTCGCCGGTGAGATCCTCGCGCGGCTGCGCGGTTTCTATCGCTCGCAGAAGGACGGAGCGCGCTACGCGGCCACACAATTCGAAGCCGCCGACGCGCGCCGCGCCTTCCCCTGTTTCGACGAGCCGGAGTTCAAGGCGCGCTTTGCGCTGACGCTGGTGATCCCACCAGGCGTCACCGCGATCGCTAACGGCGCCGTGCTGAGCGACACGCCCCAGCGCGACGGGCGGCGCGAGGTGCGCTTCGCCGAAACGCCCCCCATCTCCTCCTATCTAGTCGCCTACACCGTCGGCCCCTATGAGGCTACGCCGATCGCCACCACCCCGAGCGGCGTTCCGGTGCGCGTATTCTTGCCGCGCGGAATGGCCGCCAAAGGCACGTATGCACGCGACGCACACGTGCGCTCGCTGGAGAACCTCGAAGCCTACACGGCGATTGCGTACCCATACGGTAAGGTCGACGCCATCGGCGTGCCCGACTTCGAAGCCGGGGCCATGGAGAACCCGGGCGCCATCACCTATCGGCTCACCGCCATCGCCGCCGATGGCGCGCGCGCATCCACAACGGCCCGGAAGAACATCTTCTACACCGCCGCGCACGAGCTCACGCACATGTGGTGGGGGGATCTCGTCACCATGGCCTGGTGGGACGATCTGTGGCTCAATGAGTCGTTCGCCACGTTTATCGGCTACAAAGTCGTCGCCGATCTGATGCCGGAATGGGGCATGTGGCGCGACTTCGTCGCCACCCTGGTACGCCCGTTCAACCTCGACGCGCTGCGCTCGACCCATCCGATCTCGTTCGAGGTGAGGAATGCCAAGCAGGCGACCGAACGCTTCGACGTCATCACCTACTGGAAGGGCGCCGGCGTCGTGCGCATGATCGAGGGTTTCCTCGGCGCCGATGTGTTCCGCAGCGGAGTGCGCACGTACCTGGATCGCTACCGCGAGCGCAACGCCACCGCCGACGACTTCTGGCGCGAGCTCACCCAGGCGTCGGGGCGTGATGTCGCGGCCATCGCCAATGCCTGGATCAAACAGCCGGGACATCCACTCGTCACAGTGGCCGCGCAGCAAGAGGGCGACGGTCTCTCCCTGCACCTGTCGCAAGAGCGCTTCTTCGCCGACCCGGCGGCAAGCGGCTCAGCACCGGAGCAGCGCTGGCTGATCCCCATGGTGATCAAGTACGGCACCGACAAGGGCATCCGTGAGGAACGCGTCGTGGTGGACGCCGGCGCGGGGCAGGTTTCTCTCCCCGGCGCACGATGGTTCTACCCGAACGGCGACGGGGCTGGGTTCTACCGCTTCGCAATGGAGGACGCGGCGCTGGCGAGCCTGGTCGACGCGCTGCCCGCCGCACTCAACGCGCAGGAACGACTCGACCTGGTCGGCAATCAGTGGGCGCTGGTCAAGGCCGGCAAGACGCCGATCAAGCAGTTCTTCTCCATGCTCGCGGGCTTTCGCGACGAGACCGATCGCGCAGTGTTGGCCGCCATCACCGAACGGCTGGCCTGGGTGAGCACGAACCTCGTCGAGCATGCTACCCGCGAAGCGTTCGAACGCTTCGCCGCCCGCCTCTATGCGCCGCAATTGGCCGGCCTGGGCTGGGACGCGCGACCCGACGAGAGCGAGGACGACCGACTGCGACGCGCCATCGTCATCGGCACCCTCGGCGAGCTGGCCAGCGATGCAGCGGTCATTGCAGAGGCCCGCCAACGCCTCGAGCGCTATTTGCGTGACCCAGCCGCGCTCGATCCGAACCTCGCTTCGACCGTCGTCAGTCTCACCGCCCGCTCCGGCGACGCCGCGCTCTACGAGCGCTACCTGGCGCGCAAACGCTCCGAGGCGACCGATCCAGAGGAGGAGCAGCGCTTCTTGTTCGGGCTCACGTCCTTCGAGGACCCCACGCTGGTACAGCGCACGCTGTCCCTGGCTCTCACCGACGAAGTGCGCCCCCAGGATCGAGCCCACGTGTTGGCCCGCCTGCTCGGCGGCCGCGCCTCGCGACTGTCGACCTGGTCGTTTGTACGCGACCGGTGGGAGCGGCTCGTCACCGGCATGGACCCCATGCTGCAGCAGAATATCGTGCGCGGTCTGGCCCAACTGACACCCGAGCCGGCCGCCAGCGAAGTCTTGGCCTTCCTCCCGCCGCGCACCACCGACGAGACGCGCGAGACAATCGCACAGGCACTGGAGCAGCTCGCGATCGACGCGGCCGCGTGTCGTCGTTTGGCCGCGGACATCCCCGCGGCATTCACACAGTTCGCTTGAACTCGAGCGGGACTGTCGCACAGCGGACGGCAGGTGTCGGCATGAGCGCCAACGATTCCGACCTGGTCTGGATGGATCTCGAGATGACCGGGCTCGATCCCGATCGCGACACCATTCTCGAGATCGCGACCCTCATTACCACGCCGGATCTCGAGCTCGTTGCGGAGGGGCCCGTATTGGCGATCCACCAGCCCGCAGCCGTGCTCGACGCCATGGACCAGTGGAACCGCGAGCACCACGCCGATTCAGGCCTCACCGCCCGCGTGCTGGCTTCGCGACTGACCATGGCCGAAGCCGAGGCGGCGTCGCTTGCCTTCATCAGTCGCTACTGCACCAAGCGTAGCTCGCCATTGTGCGGCAACTCCATCTGTCAGGACCGGCGCTTCTTGAGCCGGCACATGCGACAGCTCGAATCCTACCTGCACTACCGCAACCTCGACGTCAGCACGGTGAAAGAGCTGGTGCGGCGCTGGTACCCGCAAGGACCACCGCCGCCAGAAAAGAAGCACGCCCACCTGGCACTCGCCGATATCCGCGAGTCGATCGAGGAGCTGCGCTTCTATCGCCAGCACTTCTTCCGCTGAGGAGGTGGCGCACCGATGGCCCCCAACCTCCCCCGCATCGCCAAGCTCGCCGTGCTCCTATCAGGCGGCGGCTCGACGTTGCAGAACCTGCTCGATTGCATCGCCGACGGGTCGTTGCCAGCTGAGATCGTGGTCGTCATCGCCTCGCGCCGCGACGCCTTCGGCCTCGAGCGCGCGCGCCTGGCAGGCGTCCCCGCCATCGCCGTGGCACGCAAGGACTTCGATGCGGTCGACGCCTTCAACGACGCGTTGCACGACGCCCTCGCGCCGTACAACATTGACCTCGTCGTGTTGGGCGGGTTCCTCTCGCTGTTCCAGCCCCGCGAGCGCTTCACCGGGCGAGTGCTCAACATTCACCCCGCCCTCATCCCGGCGTTCTGTGGCAAAGGCTTCTATGGCCACGCCGTGCACCGAGCCGTCATCGAGGCCGGCGTCAAAGTGAGCGGCTGCACGGTCCACTTCGCCGACGATCGCTACGACCACGGCCCGATCATCCTGCAGGGCACCGTGCCGGTGCTGGATGACGACACGCCCGACACACTGGCCAGCCGCGTGCACGAGCTCGAGAACCGGCTCTACCCCGAAGCCATCCGGCTATGGGCCGCCGGTCGCCTGCGCATCGAGGGGCGCCGCGTGCGAATCGTACCGCCGCAAGCAGCCTAGATAAGCGGCGCGCCGGGCTACGACGAGGGCGATTCCGCCTCGACCTTGTGCTCCGACGAGGGAGCGTCCGCCTCGGCCTTCGGCGCTGAGACAGCCGCCTCGGTCACGTCTTTCGCTTCGGCGGCGCTCGACGGTTCCTTCGGTGCACTGGGCTTTGGCGCGGCGCTCTTCTTCTTGGTCGGTGCCAGGATGATACCCATCATCCGGCCCTCCATGCGCGGACTCCCCTCGGCCGCGGCGATGTCCTTCAGCGCGTCGCACACGCCGAGCAGTTTTTCCCGGCCGAGGTTCTGATACGCCATTTCCCGGCCTCGGAAGCGCAACAGGAACTTCACCCGGTCGCCTTCGTCGAGGAACTGCCGGGCCTTGAGGATCTGCCTCTCGATGTCGCCGACGTCGGTCCGATAGCCGAGCCGCAGCTCTTTGACCGTCGTCGTGGACGATTTCTTCTTCGCCTCGGCTTCCTTCTTGTGCTGTTGGTACTTGAACTTCCCGTAGTCGAGGATGCGGCACACGGGTGGCTGCGCCGTGGGAGCGATCTCCACCAGATCCAGCTGGGCCGTATCGGCGAGCTGCAGGGCCTCTTCGATCGACACAATGCCGACCTGGCCTCCATCAGCGCCGATCAGGCGAACTTGAGGAACGCGGATCTTGCGATTGATTCGGTGGGTGTCTTCCGGGGGGGCAACAAAACGTGGACCTCTACCGCGATACGCCAAATGAACTCCTCCTTTGCTGTTCGAGAGAGTACAACGCCCTTCCCCGAGACTCAAACCCCCTTTCGATCGTTTCCTCGTCGTAGGGCCGTCAGCGAGCGCAGGGCGCCCGGGGCACGCGCTCACCGGACGTTGACGGAGCGGCGCGCGCGCGACTAGGATCGGCCACAATGAAGCACTGGTTTGCGCTCTCCGCAATAGGCCGCGATCGCCCTGGCATCGTCGCCGATCTGGCCGAGCTGATCTACGAGTGCGACTGCAATCTCGAGGATTCGAGCATGACCATCCTCGGGAGCGAGTTCGCCGTGCTCTTGCTGCTCACCGGAGAAGGCGACGACACGACGCAACGGCTGGCAGGAGCCTGCAAGCGGCTGGAGTGGGAGAAACGACTGACGGTGTTCTTCCGCCCGCTGGAGGGCGAACCCATTCCCTACCGCGCCAGCGAGAAGGCCAAGCCCTACAGCCTGCAGGTCGTCGGGGTCGACAAAGCCGGCATCGTGGCCAAGATCGCCCGTTGTCTGGCCGACCATCGCATCAACATCGGCCAGATGCATACGCAATCGCGCCCAGAACCCGGCAGCGGGACGCCGATCTACACCATGCGCATGGTCATGGACGTCCCGCAGGCCGTCGAGGAGCGCGTGCTGCGCGAGCGGCTGGACGCCATCGCGCGCGACCTCCACATCGACCTGACTCTCGAGCGCCAGGGCGCTCCGTGAGCCGAAACGCCGGCGTTGCGACGTGATTCTTGGCCATCGCTCGCCACCACCCCCCGTGCTAGCTTGATTGCGGAGGAACCCCACCATGTTTGGCCTCGGAATCCCCGAGCTTATCGTCATCCTCGTCGTCGCGTTGCTGGTCTTCGGCCCCGGTCGCCTGCCGGAGATCGGCGGGGCGCTCGGCAAGGGCATTCGCGATTTCCGCAAGGCGTTTGAAGGATCCGATAAGGACGAAGACGCCAAGATCGAGTCGCAACCCAGCCAGGACGATCACTCGAAGGCCTGAACCCTTCGAGCTCGCGGCGCGTGCCCCTCGCATCGCGCGGCGCTGCGGTCAGCGTCGTGCTGCCCTTCCGCGACGCCGCGGCGACGCTGGGCGACGCCGTCGAGAGCATGCGCAGGCAGTCGCAGCGCGACTTCGAGTGCCTGCTGATCGACAATCGCTCGACTGACGCCTCGGCACCGATCGCGCGCGCCATCTGCGCGCAAGACGCGCGCTTTCATCTGCTGCGTGTCCCGGGCACGATGGTCGACGCCCTCAACGCCGGTGTGGCCGCCGCCCGCGCGCCACTGGTTGCGCGCATGGACGCCGACGATTTAGCTCACCCGCAACGCCTTGAGCGCCAGCTCGCTGCCCTCGCCGCCGACCCGTCGCTGTCGATAGCCAGCTGTTTGATCGCCTGCTTCCCCGCTGGGGAGTTGCGCGCCGGTATGCGGCGCTACGAGCACTGGCTCAACTCGCTGCGCACGCCCGACGAGATCCGCAACGCGATGTTCGTCGAATCACCGCTCGTCCATCCCAGCGTCGTGATGACCCGCGTCGCACTGGATGACGTGGGCGGGTATCGCGACACCGGCGGCCCGGAGGACTACGACCTGTTCATGCGCCTGCTGCTGCGCGGCCACCGCGCCAGCAAGGTTGCCGAGGTGCTGTTGCACTGGCGCGATTCACCCGCGCGGCTGACGCGCGCCGATCCCCGCTACAGTCGCGCGCAGCTGATGCAGACCAAGCTGCGACACCTACCGAGCGCGATCGCGCCGGGCCCGCTGCAGATCTGGGGCGCCGGCCCCATCGGTCGCCACTGGGCGCGCGCGGTGCGCGCACTCGGCTACACCGTCCGCCGATTCATCGACGTCGACCCGCGCAAAATCGGGCGCCGCGCCAGCGGCGTACCCATCGAGCCGCCAGGATGCCTGGCCATCAGCGACGGCTTCCTCCTCGCCGCCGTCGGCTCGCCGGGCGCCCGCGAGCAGATCGAGGAATTTCTCCAGGAACGCGGCTGGCGGCCCTGGAACGATTACCTGTGCGTGGCGTGAGGTAACCAACAGCGAAATCACTGTTCTCCTGTCGGATTTTGCTGAGCCCCCCGGATTCAATCAGTTGATTGACTTACACGGGAGGGAAGTGGTAGCGCCAGTCAAACTTTTTTGGCGACGCCATCAGCGGTGCAAACGGCGCGGCGGTGCAGGGCAAACTGCTCAGCACGGCATCCGCGCGCTGAGGCGAACGCGTCTCGAGGAGGGCGGTCATGGTGCTACAGGGAAAAGTTGCGGTCGTGACGGGATCCGGCCGCGGAATCGGGCGAGGCATCGCCATCGCGCTGGCGCGCGAAGGGGCGAAAGTCGTGATCAACGATGTCGGGTGTGAGGTCGATGGGCGCGGTGGCGCCGGCGATCCGGCCCAGCAAGTGGTCAACGAGATCAAGGCGCTGGGCAGTGACGCGGCGCCGAACTACGACTCGGTGTCCGACTTCAACGGCGCCGCGAACATCATCAAGACCGCGGTCGACACATTCGGCCGCCTCGACATCCTGGTCAACAATGCCGGCATCGTGCGCGACCGCTCGATCGGCAAGATGACCGAGGAGGAGTTCGACGCGGTCCTCGCCGTGCATCTCAAAGGCACGTTCAACTGCGGCCGCCACGCCATCCCGGTCATGAAGGAGCAGGGCTACGGCCGCATCGTCAACATCACCTCCAGCGCCGGCCTGCGCGGCAACTTCGGACAGAGCAACTACGGCGCGGCCAAGGCCGGGATCATGGGCCTCACGTTGGTCTGGGCAATCGAGCTGGAAAAGGCGGGCATTACGGTCAACGCCATGGCGCCGTCGGGTATGACGCGCATGACCGGGACCATCCCAGGCGTCGATGCCGACAACCCGCCGCCGGAGATGAACCCTGAGCTCAACGGGCCGCTCATCGCCTTCCTCGCCTCGGAGAAGGCGGCGCACGTCAACGGCCAGATCTTCGGCCGCCGCGGCTTCGGCTACACGCTCTTCCAGCAGCCGCGGCCGGTGGCGATGATGTACAAGCCCGGCGGTCTGTCCGCGAGCGAGATCGCCGCCAACTTCAACGGTGTCTTCCTCGAGCACCTGCAACCGATCGGGATTCCGGAAATGCGGTTGCGGGCGCAGCAGCAACAGCAGAAGAAGTAGATCGGGCGCGGGGCGCCGGCACGCCGGCGCCCCGCACGACCATGCACGGCGAAGCCACCGACCTGCTGCGCGGCGCCATCGACCTGCACCTCCACTTCGGCCCTGACGCCCATCTGCAGCGCAGCGTCGACGCCCTCGAAGCGGCCCAGCAGGCCGCCGCTGCCGGCATGGCCGCGGTCGTGCTGAAGAGCCACGACTACCCGACCGCCGCCTTGGCGACCATCGTCGACAAAGCCGTCGACGGCGTGCGCGTCTTCGGTGGCCTCTGCCTCGACCGCCAGGTCGGCGGGCTGAACCCCGCGGCCGTCGAAGTCGCCGTGCGCCTCGGCACCAAGATCATCTGGCTGCCGACGCTGTCCTCGGCCAACGACCACGCCAAACTCGGCTTCCCGGGTCCCGGTATCAGCATCCTCGATGCCGCCGGGCACCTCCGCCCGGAGATGCACGAGATCTTCGCCCTCGCCGCACAGCACGATACGGCTCTGGCCAGTGGCCACGTCTCGGTGCCGGAGATCGATGCGTTCCTCGCCGGCGCTCGCGCCGCCGGGGTCCAGAAGCTCATCATCACGCACGCACTCGAGACCCTGGCCGGCCCGACGCTGACGATTGACGACCTGCACCGCTTCGTGCGTGCCGGCGCCGTGATCGAGTTCTCCTACCTCACCTGTGGCGGGGCGCTGGCCACCGAGGAACCCGAAACCATCGCCGCCGCCATCCGCGCCGTCGGCGCCCAACACTGCGTGCTGTCGACCGACTACGGCCAGAAGAAGAATGTCCCCCCGGCCGAGGGCATGCTCCGCTTCATCGCCGATATGCTGCACTGCCGAATTGCGGCCACCGACGTCGCCACCATGGTGCGGACGAACCCCAGCGCACTGCTCGCGCTCGCCCCATAGCCTCGCCCCAAACCGTGCGCCGGGCTGGACGAAACAGCGCCAAAATGATTGAGCGTTCCAGCCACTTAGCGGGAGGTCAGCATGTCCGACGGCAGCAACCAGACCCGAGCGCACTGGCAAGGCATCCTCGCCGATCGCCTTCCCCCCGAAACCGAGGTCTTGCGGCGCAATGCGGCCATCACCGCATCGTACGCGCGCTGGTACCAACAGCATCCGCAGCTGTTCAAATGGTCCGGGGCCGCGGCGTTTGCATCGCACCGGGTCGGGTTGGCGCTCAAGCCGTTCGTTCTGCAGATGGGGCCGAAGCCGTTCACCAAGATCGTCGACAAGATGGCTTCGGTCGGCAAGCTCAAGGCCCTGGTCGAAGACCTGGAGCTCATTCGCGTCACCAACAACTTCGTCTGGGCCGACATCGGCTGGGTGCACGAGGCGTACGCGGCACCCAGCGGCGGGCTTGCCGCCATCGAGGACGGTCTGAGCGACAGCCCTACGCACGCGCGCCTGCTCGAAGGGTTCCGCACCATCGAGCGCGGGCGCGGCATGCCACGGGACACGCCCGCTCAGCGCGCGCAAGCGGAGGCAATCGTGTGGCAGGGCAATGCGCTGCTGCTGGAGCACGAACAGAAGGTGACCGTGCAGGCGCAGTTCGCCAAGATGCGCGACCGCTTTCGCGTCTTCATGTCGCTCGCCACCAGCATGGACTTCGACGCCAACAACCTCGAGATCGATCTCGAGGGCCACACCAGTTTCGCCACCTTCATGGTCAGCCAGGGATTCAAGCCCAATATCGCCGACGTCGACCAGCGCTGGTTCTGGGTCGAGCACCGCTTCCTGCCCAAGTGGCGCGAGGCCGAGAGCGGCGACCCCGGGATTGCGAGCGCCATCGACAAGCTCAGTCGACTCGCCGGTCCGTAGACCGCTAGAGCTGCCACCGCGCCGCGTCGTCGCGATCGCGGTAGACGCAGAACATCCCGGTGCTGATCGATTCGGTCAGGTGGCGGGCCAGGGTCGGGTGGTGTTCGGCCATCTTCTTGAGGACGGCCGCGATGGCCCGCGTGACGTTGACGCGCGCCCGTTCGGCCTGCGGGCGCTCGCCGCTGGCACCGGCCGCCGCGCTCACGAGATCCGCGGCATGGATCTCCTCACCGGCACGGCGCAACAGCTGGGCGATGTAGTCGAGCCCCTTGGTGTGCTTGAGGCGCAAGGTCTCTTCGGCGTACCCCACCATCCAGAACTCGCCGAAGCGCCGAAAGATCCGCTCAGCCGGCAGCGTCGATGGGAGCGCCGCCGTGTGTCCGGCGGATCCGGTATCCCACTCGAATTCCGCCGCATCGGTTACCCCTGCAACCGCCCCGGCTGCCGCGAGCTGATCGCGCAGCGCCGCCGCCTCGTCGGCCAGGGGTCGCATGCCGAGCGCGTGCGCCGCGGTGAACGCGGCTTGAACCTGCGCCAGCGCCCGCGCGTCGTCCCCGGCCGCACCCCGCGCGCCCAGCATGCGCGCATAGGCCACTTGCGTGCGCGCAGTCAGCGGCGCGGCCCGCAGGGAGCGATTGCGCTCGAGCGCCAGCTCGAAATGCGCCTCGGCCTCCGGCCACCGCTCGAGCAGCGTCGCGAGCATCCCGAGGGGGCGCGCGACCGCACCGTAGGAGAAAGTAGAGAAGGCGCCCATCGCGTTGAGCCGCGCATGCGGCCACAGCAGGTCATACAAGATCGCGGCGCGCGGACGGTCGCCGAGATACACGCAGACTTCGGCCAACTCGGTCATCGTCGCCAACCACGTCGGATCCGCGAGCCAGCCGGCGACGAAATCGCCGGCGGCGGCGCGCTCGAAGTCTGCGCGCGCCTCGGCCACCTGACCCAGCTGGCGGTAGAGGAACGCAACGGCGGCGCGCGTTGAGAGCATGGTCGGGTAGCGATCGGCGCCAAAACGCCAGAATGGCGCGATGCCCTCCAACTCGTCGCGCCGCCCGAGCTCGATTTGCAACGCGCGCATCTGCAGGCTGAACGTCAGCAGCGCCGGGCGCTGGCACGCACGCCCGATCCGCAGCGCCTCGCGCGCCAACCCCTCGACCTCGCCAAAGCGCCCCTCCCAGAGCGCCCGGGCCGCACGCAGCAAGCCCGCCGCCCACAGAGCGCCGAGGTGACGTGAGCGCTCGGCGTGCCCCTCGAGCCGCGCCACGGCCGCCGGAAACTCCTCGCACTCCCCGAGCTCCAGCAGGTTGATGGCGTATGAGGACAGCCCGGCCGGCAACGCCGCGGGGCGGCCGCCGTTGTCGCCCAGCTCGATGACCTCGCGCGCAATCGCAAGTCGCGCGCGCTCGTTGCCGGGCGCAATGACTGCCGCCCACTTGTTCACCAGGACCTCGGCGAGCGCGTCCGTGTCTCCGAGCGCCCGCGCGACGGCGACGGCTTCGTCGGTCGCGGCGGCGCGGCGTGCCAACGGCCAGGCGAAGTAGCGCTGCAGGGCCAGGCGACTCAGCAGGCGCGCGCGCAGCGCGCGGTCGCAGTCACCGCGCATCGCCAGGGCTTCCTCGAGCAGCCGCGCGAACGAGTCGTCGAATGCATCCTGCTCGGGCGACTCGAACTGCAACACCTCGGTGCTCCCCCACCACCCGCCGCCATAGGCGACCACCGCTCGCGCAAAAAGCTCCGACAACCCCAGCGGGCGCGCCAGATCGAGGGCGCGCTGGCACACCGCCCGCGCCAGAGCGCGGTCGCCGGTATCATTGTGCGCCTCGCCCAGGGCGATCAACAGCTCGCAATGCCGCCGGCCGGAAGTCGCGCGATCGACACCGACGGACGGATGCGACTCGAACGCCTCGACGGCGCGCGCCCGGTGCTCGGCCGCGGCGCCGTAGGCGCGCTGCGCGGCCGCGCGCACGGCCGCGCGTTCCGAGAACGCCACCGCGCGGTCGACGTCGCCGGCGCTCGCCGCGGCGCAGCAATGATACGCAATGTCGGCGACATGGGCTTCGAGCTCGACGCCGTGCACTTCCTCCAACGCCCGCCCGACGCGATCGTGCAGCGCGGCCCGCCGGCTCGGCGGCAGGTCGTCGTAGGCCACTTCGCGCAACAGCGCGTGCGTGAAGCGATAGCGCCCCGGCACTCCCGGCAACTCGCCGATCACAGCGGCGCGCGCCGCCATCGCCAGCTGATCGAGCAGCGCGGCCCCGGTTACAGCCGGCGCGGCGCGCTCCAGCACCGCGACCGCGAACTCACGCCCGACGACCGCCGCGGTGGTGAGCGTCGCGACGACCGATTCCGGCAAACTGGCGAGCCGCCGCCGCACGGCGAGGCGCACCTGGTCGGGGATCGAGAAACCTTGCAGCGGGGCACCGTCCGAGCGGTCGAACCTGCCCTCGGCCAGACACAGGCGCACGACCGCGTCGACGAACAGCGGGTTGCCCTCCGTCCTGCCATACACCGCCTGCACCCACTCGGGCCCCGGCGGCGCAGCCACCGCGGTCCCGCGCGTCACGGCTTCGGAAATGAACGCCGCCACCTCCGGCTCGGTCAAACCGCCGAGCGCGACGTGTGTTCCCTCGCGACTGAGCTCGCCGATCAATCGCGCCGCCGTCGGCACCTCGCGCAGAGCGCCTTCACGGTACGTTCCAACGACGAGCAACCGGGCCGTGCGCAACGCGCGCACCGCATAGCGCAACATCAACAGCGAGTCCGCATCCGCACCGTGCAGGTCGTCGAAGACCAGCAGCAGCGGCCGCGCCGCCGTCGCGTGGCCCAGAAAAGTGGCCGCCGCCTCGAACAGGCGAAAGCGCGCCTGATCCGGATCGAGCATCGCCGGTGCCGGCGCCGCGGTCATTCCCACGGCGAGCTCGGGCACGAGAGCGGCCAGATCCGCGGCGCCGCCCAAAGCGGAGAGAAACGCCTCGCGCGGCTGCGATCCCGCATAGGCGCGCAGCACCTGCACCCACGGCCACAGCGCCGGCGCGCCGCCGCCTTCCCAGCATCCCCCCCACAACGCAGCGCCGCCCTGCTCCGCCGCCGCGCGCGCCAACTCCTCGACCAGGCGCGTCTTGCCGATCCCGGGCTCTCCGCTGACCAGCACCAGGCGCCCGCGGCCGCCTTGTGCTTCGGCGAAGGCCTCCCCCAGGGCTGCCAGCTCGCGCGCGCGGCCGACAAACGGCGCACCGCCGGCGAATGCGGAGGTGGGCTCGGTGACCGGACCGTCCATCACTCGGCTGCGGGCGCCCTTTCCGACGCGGCGGCGTCCTCCTGCTGCGCCCGCCACTTGCACCAGATCGCGAGCGGTACCACCAGCGGCAACGCCGCGTATTTGGCGAACCGCATCAACAGCGGCGACGGCGCCGGCAACGGCAGTGGCTTCACACGTGTCGCGAGCCCTTCCTGCTCGAGAATCTTCTCCGCCGTCTCCAGCCCGGCGATCACCGCGCTCTCCATCGTCGTCAGGTCGGCGTCCGAACGGCAGTAGTCGCCCGCGACAAAGAGATTCGGAATCCCGGTCACGGCACGCGGTCGAAAATGCCAGGCACCAATGGTGTTGAGAAACAACGGCTCTTCCTCGTGAGTTTGAAAATAGGTCGACTCGATATCGTCGGCGCTCAGACCGGGCAGATAATCGAACAACTCGGAGAGCAGGACCCGCTCCGCGTGCTCGCGGCCGACCTGGCGCAGCGGCTCGAAGTACGACGCGATGCAGTTGAGCGCCGTGTGATCGATGCCCTCCCAGTGTTGCGAGATATCGATGAAGGACAACCCGAAGCGCGAATCGACCAGGTTGACGTGCTCCTTCGGCAGATTCGGGATGCGGCGCTTGAAGTGCACGTGCAGAGCGGCCATCGGCGCGCTGCGCAGGTTGACCAGGTCGGCGAGACCACGGCGCTCGGATTCTTTGAAAAACCGCGGCTGCTCGGCTTCGAACACCGCGGTGGTCACCAGCTCGAGCGCCTTGGCATGCGGCACGGCGAGCACGTACACATCCTCATCGCTGGTGTCCTGCAACGGCGTCCCGTCACCGAGGCGAAGCCCGCGCACCCGCCCTTCGGACCGCTCCACCTTCGGCGCCGCCGTGCTGGCGCGCAGGATCTCCTTCGACACCGGCGGCATGTCGCCTTCGCCCGCCATCCCCAGGCGCTTCACCTCGCACCCTTTGATGATCTCGACACCCTTCTCGACCAGGTGGCGCTCGAACGGTTCGATGAAGCGCTCCTGCAGATTGCCGTTCAGAATCGAATAGACCGGCGCCGGCACCTTCATCCACGCCTTGAACAGCTTCTGCAGCGTCATCGCCGACAGCTCGTAGTAGGGAATCGAGCTCGCCTGCAGCACCGATTGGTGCTGCAGCATGCTGATGCGCTCGTTGGCGTAGAAGCGCGAGCGCAGAAACCCGTTGGCGCTGACGCGGTCCAGGAAGTAGCGGTTCGAAAACGGCTCGGCGACCAGGTCGAGCAGGAAGTAGAACGAGAGCAGCATCTCCGGCCACGGCAGCAGCCCGTTGAACAGGTTGCGCACCATGTTCGGCAGCGTCGACATCTGCTCCATCGTGATCAAGCGCGGGAACTCGCGGCGGCGCAGGAAGTGAAAGCGCTCGATGTCGACCAGGTGCCGCGTGCAGTCGATCTCGCCCAGCAACCGCCGCGTGTTCACGTACCAGCCGGGGAAGACGTGGTAGCCGTGATCCTCCCAGGCGTCGGTCCGCTCGGGCTTGCGCGCCCCCGCCTTGCCGCCCAGTCGCCCCGACGACTCGAGGAGCCGCACTTGCATACCGCGCTCGGCCAGCTCGCGGGCCACGACCATCCCCGCCAGCCCACCACCAATCACGACGGCACGTCGATTCCCCATGTCGGCCCCTTTCGCCCCTTCGGATTGCTGATCCCCAGCTAGTTCGGCCGCGCGCGTGCCGCGCCCGGACGGACAATCATTTCGTGTTGTTCATTGTCAAGCCCGGACGCCCCGACCGGTTCACCGGGCCATTTTGCGGCCACCCCGAGCCCGGCGGACGGCCCTCGTTCACCAATTGTTCACTCGGAATGAACACCAGTTCCCTGAATCGTTACGCCTTTCGATCAGGAAGCCGGGCCACACAGCCGGCGAATTGGAGGTCATGATGAGGAACTACCGAACCCAGCGACCACAAAATGCCACTGGCCCGCCAGCCGCCGCTGCCAGCGCGCCGCCCAATCCAGCGGGCGACGCCCCGGAACAACCGCCCCCCACACGGGAGGAGCTCTATGTCACATGGGACGAGGCCTAGCGCCCAGGCGCAGCCGCGACAATCAGGAGGGAACATGAATCAGTGCGTCTCCCAGCCGCGAGGGCGAGTCGACTCGCAGGTGTTTCGCCGCGAAGGCGAGTACTGGACGATCGTTTACGCCGATACCACCTGCCGCCTGCGCGACGTGAAGGGCCTGCAATACCTGGCCTCGCTTCTCGCCAGCCCGCACGCCGAGGTCTCGGCCCTGGCGCTCGAGCACCGCGTCGCCGAGTTGCACCGCCTCGGCGCGCTGGAGCTGCACGGGGTTGGACTGAGCGACCCGCCGAAATCCGTCGATCCGGACGCGGTGGAGCTGGGCCCTGGGCTTCACGACGCCCGCGAGCGCGCACGGGTGAATGTCACCCGGGCGATCGCGGCCGCGCTCAAACGCATCGCACAGCACCACCCCCTGCTTGGCCACCACTTGAACACCACGGTCAGAACCGGCACGTTCTGCGCCTACCGGCCGGATCCGCGCCTGCCGATCGAGTGGAGCATGTGAGCCGCGCGGCTGATCAGCCGGCCATCGACCAGCTGGACTCCCGCCGGTCGGGGCGGTACGCGCAGAACGTCCCGGTCTTGATCGAGGCCGCCAGGTGCTCGGCCAGCGCCGGATTGCGCTCGCCGATGCGCTTGATCACGCCGCCGATCGCGCGCGTCACGTTGACCCGGGCGCGCTCGGCATGCGACCCGGCACGCCGGTCACGCCCGCCGATACCGATGGCTCGACACAGCTCGCGATTCAACGTCTCGATCTCGTCGCGTACGCGCTCCGCCCGATCGCTATGGCCGTTCGCTTCGGCGTCCTCCAAGTCCTCGCGCAACTCGACCAGACGCTGCTTGTACTCCGCCTTGGCGCGCGCATCGATCAGTTCCCCGGCGTCGCCCAGTCCGACCCGCACCCCAACCACCTGGAGGTAGCTCCCTTGCGCGACCTCGCGCCCGATCTCGCCCGGATCGACGTCGCCCCCGGCTGACGCGACCAACGCCGTGGCGTGCACGTCTTGCCCCGGATGGCGCAACAGATGGGCGATGAACGCGAACCCCTTGCTGTCCTTGAAGCGACAGGTGACGTCCGCATAGCTCAACGTCCAAAACTCGCCCTCGCGCCGAAAGACGCGTGCGTCCCCCTGGCCCACCTGGGGCGATTGCCCTGGCGCTTCACCGGCCTTGTCGGAATCGAGGGACCTCGGTGCCGGCAGGTCGAGTGCGCTGATTGCCAGCGTCAGACCACAGCGCCGGCGCGTGCGCACGGAGCATTGTTGAACCTGGACGTGCACGGCCGGCTCCAGCTCTTCGGCGCGCCCCTGGGCCGTGCGCAGCGCGCACAGCACCGCCGCCAACACGCTGGTCGCGCTCGGATCCTGGATTCGTTCGCCAATGCTCTGGGCGTCGTGCGCCAGCGTTTCAGCCACCGCGAGGTCGCCGCGCAACAATGCGCGTACGGAGCGAAAATGCGTTGCCCACCAGTGGGTACGAGGCTGCCCCAACGCATCGGCACGGCGGACCAACTCGGCGATCGCGTGATCGAGCCTCTGCGCGTCGCCGAGCTCGATCAAGTCGGGGATTTCACACGTCAGAGCGCCTGCGATCAGCTCGAGATCATGGCATTGCTCGGCACAGTGGAGTGCCTCGGCCGCCAGCGCGCGGCGCTCCGCGGCGTGCTCCGGTTCCCACAGGGCGGAGTGGACGTCGATGAGCACCTGGGCGAGCGCATGAGGATCGTCGAGGCGGCGCGCCATCGCCAGAGCGGCGCGCGCATGGTCCATGTGCGGCTCGGCGCGTGCGACTGAAAACCGGGCGAGCACACGCGCGCGCAGTGATGAGTCCGCCTCGTCGAGCGCCGTCAATGCCTCACGCAAAAGTGGGACGCACGCGTCGTGCGGATCCGGACCAGCCGCGACCAGCCCGAGGTCTGACGAGCCGAGGGCGGCTCCGGCCAGGTTGTTGGCGTCATTGCACTGGCGCGCCAGGAGCGCCGCCCGCTCGAACGCCACCCGCGCCAATGCCGGCGCACCGCCTCTCGCCTGCGCGCTGCCCAACGCGAGCAACAACTCGCCCTGGCGCGCCGCATCGGCGAGCGCGTGCGCGTCGAGCAAGTGCAAACCGCGGGCGTAGAACTCTGCGGCGCGCTCATACGCCAGCTCGCGCATGGCCTGCGCGCCGGCGCGACATTGATAGTCCACCGCCAGCGTCACATCACCGCCCACCGCCGCATGGTAGAGATGATGCGCGACCGCCGCCACATTGCCGCGATCGTGTGCCGCCAGGACGGCGGCTGCCGTGCGGTGCCACTCGATGCGGCGCGCCGGCATCAGGTCGTCGTACAGCATGCCGCCGAGCAGCCCGTGCGTAAATCGATAGGTGCCGGGTTTCACCTCCCACACGAGCCCCGCCGTATTCGCCTCGCGAAACCAATCGAGCACTTGCGCGCGCGACCGGTGCGCACCGCTCGCGCCGAGCCCTGCCGCCACGCGCGCCAGCAGGTCGAGGTCGCATTCGTCTCCGAGCACCGCGGCGATCGACAGCACTTCCACGACCTGGTGCGAGAGCGAGCGCAGGTGCTGGCGGACCGCCTCGCGCACCCGCTCCGGCAGGCGCAGACCGGCCACCGTCGTATCGGATCGGCCCAGGCCTCGTTCGGCGGTCAACAGCCGCGCGATTTCCCCGACGAACAACGGATTGCCCCCCGTCGCGCGATGCACGCTCTGCAGAAGCGACTCGGACGGCGACCGCGCCGCGCCGTCGGCGATGAACCGGGCGATATCGGCCGCAGCCCAGCCGCGCAGGGGCAGCCGCTGCCCCACGCGTTCAAGCTCCGCGACCACGTCCGCGACTTCCGAGCGTTGGCGGATCTCCGTCTCGCGAAAGCAGGCAATCAGGAGCAACCGGGCCGCGCGCAAGTCTCTGGCCAGAAAACTCAGCAAGCGCAATGTCGGCGCGTCGGCGGCATGGACATCGTCGATCACCAGCACCAGCGGTCGCTCGGCGGCGGCGCTCTTGAACACACCGGCGACCGTATCGAGGACGCGAAAGCCCGCCCGCTCGGGGTCGCTCCTCGGCGTGCCATCGGTGGGCGCCGCGCGGCTCAGCTCGGGAACCAGTGCCGCGACCTCGTCCGCCGCCGCCAAACGGAGCAACGACGCCTCCGGCGCGCCCTCGGCAATGTAGCTGCGAATCAGTTGTGCCCACGGCCAATAGGCCGGCGAGCCCCCGTCCTCCCAACAACGCGCCCACCACACGCGCGCCCCTTGCCGGCGCGCGATCGCATCCAGCTCATCGACCAGTCGCGTCTTCCCTATTCCCGGCTCGCCCGAGACCAGAAAGAAGCGGCCGTGACCGGCCGCAGCGGCATTCAGACCGGCACACAACTCGCCCAGCTCCCGTTCACGGCCGACAAAGCGGTCCGCAACCGGGGCTGTGGTTCCAGCCTTCACTGTCCCTGCCATCGACTGTCCCTCGCTGCCCGGAGCGATAGGGCTCTCCCCCGGCGAGGCCGCATGCACAGCCCTCATTGCGGTGTCTGACCATACCCTTGGACAGACAGTCAATTGGGCAAAACCCCTGCGCCACTCAGGGAAAACCCCTAGGGGGGGCACGGGCAGCCGGTACCCTGAGCAGGAGTTAGAGAAAGCTCGCGAACACGCCGTCTGCCAGCAGCAGGCCGCGCGGTGTCAGGTGCCAGCGGCCCGGGGCAGACGCCAGCAGGCCGTCGCGCTGGAGCGCCGCGGCATGCGGAAAGAGGGTCAAGAAGTCGGCGCCAAAGCGGTCGGCAAAGGCGTCGGCATCGAGGCCGGCGGCACAGCGCAAACCGAGGAAGGCAAACTCGCCGCGGGCCTGTTCCGCCGTCAGCGTCTCCTCCCAAACGCGCGCGTGGCCGTCCGCGGCGACGCGCGCGATGTAGGCACCCGGGCCCTTCTCGTTGCTCCAGCGGCGGCCCGGCGCAGGGATCCGACTGTACGAATGCGCGCCGGCGCCGGCGCCGAGGTAGTCGCCGGCCTGCCAGTAGTTCAGGTTGTGCTGGCAGGCGCGGCCCGGCTGGGCGAAGTTGGACACTTCATATGCCGCGTAGCCGGCCGCGCCGAGGGCCACGCGCGTGCCGGTGAACATGGCGACTTCGACTTCCTCCGGCAGCGGCTGCAGCGCCCCCTTGCGGCGCAGGGCTTCGAAGGGTGTGCCTTCCTCGAAAGTCAGGTTGTACGCCGAGATGTGGTCGGGTCGGAGCCCGACGGCGGTGCGCAGGTCGGCCTCCCACTCCTCGAGCGTCTGTCCCGGCACGGCGAAGATCAGATCGAGGTTGAGGTTGGCGAAGCCGGCATCGCGCGCCATCTCGATGGCGCGAATGGCCTGCTGCGCATCGTGGATGCGGCCCAGGCGCGCCAGGTGCTGGTCGTGGAACGACTGCACGCCGAAGCTGATGCGATTGACGCCGGCGGCGCGGAAACCGCCCAGCTTGTCGAGATCGACCGTGCCGGGATTGGCTTCCATCGTGATCTCGATCGACTCGTCGCCCGCCGCGGGCCACAGACGCCGCGCCGCGCCGAGGATCGCGCCGATCGAGGCGGGGGCGAAGAGCGACGGAGTGCCGCCGCCGAAGAAGATCGTGTGCAACCGACCACCGCGCCACGGTTCCTGGGCGGCATAGTGACCCAGCTCGGCGATCAGCGCGTCGCTATAGGCGCGCTCCGGCCACAGCTTGGCCGCGTGCGAGTTGAAGTCACAGTACGGGCACTTCGAATCGCAGTAGGGGATGTGGAGGTAGAGCGAGAACGCGTGCATGGACGACCAACGCCACGTATAGCGGATCCCACCCTTCTCATCGACCCGGTTGGTGTGACAATCTTGGAGGCGCTGCCGCGTTCGGGCAGCGAAGGAGCCCCTGTGGAGATCGTTCAATCGACCCCGTCGTTCCGCCTGGACGACTGGAACACGCTGCTCGCCGCGGTCGTCACCGGCGCGGGCAAAGTGGACTACGACCGCCTGGCCGAGCGGCGGGCGCTGCTCGACGCCTTCGTGGCGGAGCTCGGCGCCGTCAGCCCCGACAGCCACCCGCAGCTCTTTCCGACCGACGACGACCGCCTGGCGTACTGGCTCAACGCGTACAACGCCTTCACGCTGCACGCGATCATGGCCGAGTATCCGATCACGTCGGTGTGGAAGACGCGCGACGGGCAGTTCTTCCAACGCCGGCGCCACCGTGCCGGCGGGCGCGCCGTCAGCCTCGACGACATCGAGCACCAGATCCTGCGCGGTCACTTCGCCGAGCCGCGCATCCACTTCGCCATCAACTGCGGTTCGAACGGCTGCCCTGCCCTGCGCCCGGCGGCATTCGAAGGCGCCGGCTTGCAGGAAACGCTGCGCGCGGCCACCGAGCAATTTCTCGCCAACGAGTGGAACTGCCGCGTCGACCACGCGGCGCGGCGGATCTTCATCTCGCGGCTCTTCAAGATGTACGCCGAAGACTTCGCCGGCGCGCGGCAGACGACGCACGACTACCGCCTCGGCGTGCTGCGCTTCGTCGCCCAGCACACCGGGCTGCCGCTCGACACCATCGCCGCGTACGAAGTGGTCTACAACGTCTACGACTGGGGCCTGAACGACGCCAACCGCCAGCCTCACCTCGGCCCGATCCTCTTCCACGAGCCGGTCGAGCACTACGCCGAAGGCGATACCGAGCTGCGCGAGCTGCACCTGTACGAAGGCAACTTCTGCAACCGCACTTGCGAATGGTGCACGATCAACGGCTCGCCCGACGGTTGGTACCGCGAGTACACGCCGGCCGTGCTCGACCAGGCGCTCGCCAGCGTGGCGCGCGATGGCAACGTCAAGTTCTACGGCGGCGAGCCGACGTTGCACGCGCGCGCCATCATCGACGCCATGCACTACCTGCGCGGGCGCGGTTTCCGCGGCCTGTTCACCGTCTTCTCCAACGGCGTCAAGGCCGAGCGCCTGCTCGAGATTCTCGACTCCGACCCGCGCAGCGAAGCGGTGCTCAACTACTCGATCCTGCACGGCCGCGATGCCGAGCCGCTGCCGGCACACGCCAAAGAGGCCCTCGAAGCGTGGGCCACCGCACATCCCAATCGCCTGTTTCAGGGGTACAAGGTCCTGTTCCACGCCGGCGCCGGCACCGGAGCCACCTACGACCGCGACCGCGAGGCCGACTTTCACGGCCTCGGCAGCGGCTGCGTGCGCTGCTTCCCGGTGCTCACCTCACAGGGGCGCTTTCACGCCTGCCCGTTCGCCGCCGAGATCGATGCGCCGCACTACGACCTCGGCCGTGTCGGCACCGACCCGGCGGTCGTGTTCGGGCGCTATCGTGCCTTCCGCCGCTGGATCGATGCCGCGCTCGACCCGGCCGCGCGCGCCCGCGGCATCAGCAGCTGCGAGATGTGCCACAAGCACTTGGCTGAGCTGCCGCTGCCGGAGTATGAGGTGCGACCGACACAACCGGCCGAGTGACCACGGGGGACGACATGGGAGTTTTCAGTCGCGACGAGATCGATCTCGCCTTCCAGAAGTACTGGCGCAGCGGCGCCGTCGGCGAGAATTGGGACGCCTGGGCGAACCTCTTCACCGAAGACGCCACCTACGTCGAGCACGTGCTCGGCAACCTGAAGGGGCGCGAGGCGATCCGCGCCTGGATCAAGCCGATCATGGCGCAGTACGGCGAGCTGTACACCGCCTACGAGTGGCACAGCGTCGACGAGCACAGCGGCCGCGTCATGGTGTACATGCAGAACCGGCGCGACCATCCGAGCGGCTCTGGCACCATCGACTTCCCCGGCATCACCATCCTCGAATACGCCGGCAATGGCTTGTGGAAACTCGAGGAGGACTTCTGGGCCGTGCCCAAGGCCTACGCCACCGTCGAGGAGTACGACAAGGCGCGCAAGCAGTTCGACCCCGGACACAAGGAAAAGCGCACCCGCCTCGACTGGGGCCGGGGGCCGTCCTGGACCCAGGGCGGTCGGTCGTACGACGAGCGCCCCAAGGCGCCGTAGCGGACCCGACCATGGCGCGCCCCCAGAAGCTCAGCGACGAGGAGATCCGCACCCGGCTGGCCGCCGTGCCCGGCTGGCAGGTCGTGAACGGCAAGCTGCACCGCGAGCTGCGTTTCAAAGACTTCGTCGGCGCTTTCGGCTTCATGGCCTCGCTCGCCCTCGTCGCCGAAGCGCGAAACCACCATCCGGAGTGGTTCAACGTCTACAACCGCGTCGTCATCGACCTCACCACGCACGATGCCGGCGGCATCACCGAGCTGGACTTCGAGCTCGCGGCCGCCGCCAACGCGCTCCATCCCGCCTGAGCAGCCCCCGACGTCAGCCGCCCGCGGCATGGAGCGAGGGCGGATTTTGTGGAATAGAACCGCGAGCCGCTTACTCCGGCGATCGACATCGCTCCGACCGAGCGCACAACCGCAGAGAGAGACCAGATGCCAAACGGCGATACGCAGACGCAGCAAGACGAAACCCATCGGGTGTACGGTGTCCTGGCCACGGGGCTGAACGAAACTCTGGGCGAGGCGCGCGACGCGCTGGCGCCGCACGCCGGCCTGCTGCCCGACGGGACGTTGGCCGAGCTCGACACCGTGCTCGCCGAGCTGGCGCGCCATCGGGTCCGCATCGCCATCTACGGCGAGGTGAAGGCTGGCAAGTCGACGCTGATCAACGCCATCGCCGGCGCCGACCTGTCGCCGGTGGCCTTCGACCCGCTGACGTCACTGCCGGTCCGCATCACCTACGGCAGCCGGACCGTCTGGAACGTCGGCGATCACGCCTTCGACAATCCAGCCGAGCTGGCGCGCGTCATGCGCGATGGTATCGAAGTGGGGGAAGTGGTGGTCGAAACCCCGCTCGACCTATTGCAGCTCGGCGGCCAGGTCGATCTGCTCGACACGCCCGGTGTCGGCAGCGAGGATCGCTTCGACGCGATCAGCGCCGCCGCGCTGCGCTCCCTCGACGCGGTGGTGCTGGTCGTGCGCTACCCCGCCCTGTTCACGCAGTTCACGCGCCGCCTGATGGACGGATTGCAGGCCGACATCGGCAAGCTGTTCGTGGTCTGGAACCTCGACGCCGACTGCGCCGAGCTCACTGCCGAAGAACGCACCCGCCACGCCGCGACACTGCGCGCCAACGTCGCCGGCGCGCACGAGCTATTCCTGGTCGACGCGCGGGCTGGACTGCGCGCCGGCACCGCCAATGATGCCAGCGGCCGCGCCACCAGCGGGCTCACCGAGCTCGGCGCCGCGCTCTCGCGCTTCGCCGGCTCCGAGCGCCGCAACGTCGCCGCCCTGCGCGAAGCCGCCAAGCGCGCCGCGCAGCGCCTCGCCGAAGCGCAACGCCTGCTCGCCGCGCGCTACACCGAGCTCGGCACCGTATTGGAGAAGGCGCGCGGTCGCCTGCAAGCCGTCCAGCAGGCCGCCGACGCCGAAGCGGCGACCGTGCGCGCGCGTCGGGCCGAGATGCAAAATGCGCTCGCCACCAGCGGCAGCGAACGCACGGCCGCGGCTGAAGCGCGCGCCGAGGAGCTGCGCAAGCAACTCCGCAGCGCCCGGCGAGGCTGGGTGCGCACGGGCGATCTCAGCGCCCTCGACGAAGCCGTCGCCGCCGCCGTGCGCGCCTACACCGAAGGCATACAGGCGGCCAATCGCAGCGCCGCCGCGGCCATCGATGCCGCGGCGAAGAAGAACGAAACGCGGCTCACCACCGCGCTGCGCAAGCGTACCGAGCCCGCGCTCCAGCCGTTGGCACCGCCGGATCGCGGCGAGCGCGCCGTCAACGGCAGCGTCCGCTTGCTGCGCCGCGCGCTGTGGCGGCGGTGGTACCTACCCGGACTCGAGGCGCTGATGACCACCGGCATCGCCGACGACCTCGGCGATCAGGCCAACTGGTTCGACGCCTCCGCCCGGCGCGCCGAACAGGCCGCCGACGCCACCCGCGACGAGCGCCTCGCCGACATCGCCCGCCGCGCCGCGGTCAAGAGCGACCAGATCAAGTCGGAGACCGACTACGACGCCGCGCGGGCGGAGTTCGACGCGCTGAGCCGCAACTTACCGGCCGTGCAAGCCCAGGTGGCGAGCATCGCCGACATCAGCGCCGAGGCGCGCAAGTTGATCGAGTGATCTAGACGTCCCACACCATTCGCTCGCGCACCCCGCGTCCGAGCAGCTCCACCGGGCTGCGCTTGTCGATGTGGCCCATCAGGCCGTTGTAGACACCGTAGCCGATCAGCTCTTGGAGGCGCTTCGGGAAACTCGCCGCGATCTCGCGCGGAATGCCGAGCTGCTGGTTCTCCTGCTGGCGGATGAAACCGGCGCAGTAGTTCATCGCCACGCCGACGCGCGGCTGGTCGGTGCGATTGGCGCCGCCGCCGTGCCACAGGCTGCCGTGCCAGACCAGCACGCTGCCCTTGGGCATCTCGGCGGGAATGCTGTCGTAGTGCTGGCCGTAGTTCGGCGAGTGGTCGGCAAGGTGCGAGCCCGGCACCAGGCGCGTCGCGCCATTGGCCTCGGTGAAGTCGGTCATCGCCCACATCGAGTTGCACACGAACGGCACGTGCGGCTTGGTCACCGGCATGAGCTGATCGTCGGCATGAATCGGCTGTGCCCGCTCGCCGGGCAGGATCGTGATCGTCGACAGCGACGACACCAGACAGCCCGGATCGAGCACGCCCTCGACGATTGGCAGCACGTGCGCGTGGACGGGGATGCGCTGGTAGAGCGCGCCGTAGATGAGCAGATTGTAGATGCGCAGCGTGTGCGCGCCCTCGAACGGATTGCCGGCGGGCTTGATGTCCAGCTCGCGCTCCAGGCGCCGGATATCCGCCGCCAGCTCGTCGAGGTAGTCGGGCTCGATCGCGTTCTCGATGATCGTGTAGCCGTCGCGCTGCACGCGCTCGAGGTGTTCTTGAATGGCTGCTGCCGCCAGCACGGTGCCCTCCTTGTCGCTGCGACTGCCGAGAGCGGCACCTATACCCCTGCTCGCACTGGTTCGCCAGGCGCAAGACCGGATGCTCATTCAACCGCTGCGGGGCTTGCCCTCGGGCAGGTCGGAACCGGATGGTCATCGCCGCCGGGAGCGGCGACGCGATAGAGGACGTACGCGCGGCTGTGGAGGCTTTCCTCGGCCACCGGCAGGAGGGAGAATCGTTCGAGAACTTGCCCGCACAGTGGCGGGGTGACGCCACCTTGAAAGCCCGTTTCACAGTTCATGTCGCAGAGGAAATAGACGGCCCGGCCGTCGCTCAGCGCTTGTCCCAGTTTGGCCTCGTCGGCCAGCGCGCGCTGTGTGCTCATCACGCGGGCGATTCCCGCGGCGGCCAGCACGGTCGGCTGCTCGGCGATGAATAAGGCATCCAGGTCGAGAGCAAGGCGGCCGACACTCGCCGCGATGCGCGTCTCCAACAGCTGCGTCTCCGGCGGATGCGAGGCCGAGACGAGCGCGTCGCGCCAGAGCACGGTCAGAACGGCGACAACCGCACCAGCTCCGAGCCCACGCGCGAATCGCGCCGGAAGCCAGTCGAAGGCAAAGGGAGTGAGCGGCAGGAACGCAACGGTCGCGCCGAGGAGCATGCGCTCGTGGAACCGGTCGTACGCCAGCGCCACCAGCGCCGCGGTGAGTCCGGCGCCGAGCAGGAGCAACGCGCCGCCGCGCCGCGGCGTGCGAACGCACGCCAGCGCCCCGCCGATCGCCAGCAGGGCCACGATACCGCGAACCTGCAGCGCTTCACCTTGCGCCAGCAGCGAACCGTGGCGAAGGACGTTGCCGACGGAAAGAAACGCGCCCCCGGAGATCGACTCGTTCATGGCCCAGAGACGCATACCGGCGATGGCCGACGCCGCGGAAACGACTCCGATCGCAGCGGTCACCGACAGGCGCTGCAAGGCTCCCGCTCGTGCCGCCAGGGCGACGACAGCGCTCGCCACCAGCGCGGGGATGGCCGATTCCGGCCGAATCGCCGTCGACAGGGCCAACCCCGAAACGGCGAGCGCGGCGCCGCACCATCGCCCGCGCTCCACGAAAATGAGCGCGCCACACAGACCAGCGATCAGTGCAGCCGCTGCCGCGACATTCGTTTCGCCGGTCGCCGACCAGGCCACGTGAACAGGATGCGCCGCCGCGAGGGTCGCCGCGAACGCGCTCTGCCACCAGCGGCCCCCGAGACTCAGGGTCGCCGCGGCGACGAGCACCACCGTCAGCACGCCGACGACGCGATTGATATCGATGCCGACGGTCGTGTGGCAGCCAACGAGCTTTGTCCAGGCTGAGAGCAGGACCGGCCAGCCAATGGCCTTCTCATACGGCAGACACGCCGCACCGATCCACGTCTCCTCGCACAGCACGAGCTCGCCGCGCGTCGCGAGATTGCACGCCGCCTCGGCGTACCACGGCTCGTCGAGGTACATGGCGTGGTGGGGCGGCACCAGGAAGAAACGCAGGCCCACCGCGAGCCCGACGGCGGCGGCGAGAGCGACGGCACCAACCAGCAGCGCGGAACGGTTCGCTGCCCACCGCCCGACCACGCCCTCAGCCGCACACCAGGCGCTGCCCAGAACCGTCGCGAGAATCAGCGTAACAACGAATGGCACCATGTCGGGGCCCCGTCGCTACCGAACGCGCCGCGGGCCGTCAACGGACGTGTGGCGCCCCGTGTTGTCAGTCGGCCGGCAAACGTAGTAGGCGAGACGGCTGCGCGGGTTCGCGCGCAGCGCAATTCACCGGCGAGGAGATCGACACGATGCGGCTCGGACTGATGATCGGCTATTGGATGCAGGGGCCGGAAGACCCCATCGACCTGGTGCTCGAAGCCGAAGGTCTCGGCTACGACTCGGTGTGGACGGCCGAGGCGTACGGCTCGGACGCCTTCTCGCCGCTGTGCTGGATCGGCGCCCGCACGACGCGCATCAAGCTCGGCACCGGCATCATGCAGATCGCCGCCCGCACGCCGGCGTGCGTGGCGATGACCGCTTCGACCATCGATCATCTGTCTGGCGGACGACTCATTCTCGGCATCGGCGTGTCCGGCCCGCAGGTGGTCGAGGGCTGGTACGGCCAGCCGTTTCCCAAGCCCATGGCGCGCACGCGCGAGTTCGTCGCGCTGCTACGCCAGATGCTGCGCCGTGAGGGCCCGGTGACCTTCAAGGGCCAGCACTACCAGCTGCCCCTCGAAGGCGGCACCGGCCTCGGCAAGCCGCTCAAGTTGATCACGCCGCCGCTGCGCACGCACATCCCGATCTACCTCGGCGCCGAGGGACCCAAGAATGTCGCGATGTCGACCGAGATCGCCGAGGGCTGGTTGCCGCTGTTCTACTCGCCCTACCGCAGCCCGCAGCTCTACGTCGAGTCGCTGCGCGGCGCCAAGCCCGGCTTCGAGATCGCCTGCCCGGTGACCGTCGTCGTCAACGACGACCTCGAGCAGGCGCTGCTGCCGGTGAAGTGGGCGCTCGGGTTCTACATCGGCGGCATGGGGGCACGGCACAAGAACTTCCACGCCGAGCTGATCGCCCGCATGGGGTGGCCCGAGGCGGTCGAGAAGGTGCAGGCGCTGTTCGCCGAGGGCAAGCGCGCCGAGGCAGCGGCCGCCGTGCCGGACGACCTCGCCGACGAGCTGTCGCTGTGCGGCACGCCGGCGCGAATCCGCGACCGCGCCCAGGCCTGGGTCGACAGCCCGATCACCACCATCCTCGCCGGCACGCGCGACCCGGCCGCCGTGCGCGCGCTGGCGGAGGCATTTCTGTAGCCGCCGGATTCCTACGGACAGAAATTCGGCGCGCTCGCGGCGCGCGCCCGGTAGAGGCGGCCGTTCGATCCGTCGCTTGTGACGTCCGCGCCCGTCGGGCTGAAGAGCATGCAATGCTCGCGCGCCGAGGTCGCGTTGCCCGTCGACAGCGCCACTTGCACCGCGTCCTGGGCAGCGCCCAGAGCGTAGGCGACCTGCGGCCCGGTGCACACGGCCTTCAGCACACGGCCGTCGATCAGTGTGACGCGCTTGCACGTGGCACCCGACGCATCGCGATAGGTGAACTTCGTCCGGTTTGCGTTGGCGACCCAGCCGACGCACGGCAGGTCGATGGCGAGATCGCCGCCCGGGCCGCGGACGCTCAAGCGGGCGCCGGAGGATGGCGTTCCCGATCCGAGCGGCGCGCAACGCGGGTCGCCGACGACGCTGTCGGGCGTCGCAATGGCGGCGTCCTTGGACAGCAACACCAGCTGATTGCCCGCCGGTCCCGAGGGCGGATTCTTGATGATGAGCTTGTTGCCCCCGACCGCCCTTCCCACTGGCGCGAGGCGAGTGCCGAAAACACCGGTAAAGTATCCGTCCTGATGCTCGTCAGACCAGACGACGACAAACTCCCCATCGGCCAGGGAAGCGATCCGAGGATAGTTCTGGTTGAAGAACGTGTACGTGCTGACCTGAAACTCGCCTCCCCTGGCAGTTCCGGCGCTGTCGTAGCGCTTGCCGACGACGTCGAGAACATTCTCACCCTGATCGCTCGCCCAGACGACGGCGAAGCCGCCATTCTCGTCGTGCGCGACCGCCGGATCGAGTTGGCGCTCCAGGGTATTCGTATTGACCTGGAATTCGCTCCCGACCGGTGCGCCGGAGCTGTCGAAGCGCCTGGCGAAAACACCCGTTGAGTCGCCGTCGCGATCGCTGCAGCTGAACGCCGCGACGAACCCCCCATCGGGCCCGATGCTGAGCGCGACTTCGTAGATGATGGATGACGTGTACGAATTGATTTGGAACTCAGTGCCCCGCAGATTGCCCGAAGAGTCGTAGCGGCGAGCTATGAGGCTCGACACAAAGCCATTGTAGCGATAGTCGCTCCATACGACGACGAACCCGCCGGCCGGGTCGCCCGCTACGACAGGGCCCGCTTGGCTACCGAACGTGTAGCCGTTGACCTGGAACTCGGTGCCGGCGAAGGCCCCCGCGCTGTCGAACCGCTGTGCGAAAACGCCACGGCGGTTGCCGTCCTGAAACCCGCTCTCCCACACCATGAGCACGTTGCCCGCGCCGTCGCTGGCAGCGAAGGGAGTGCCCTGATACTCGGTGATGTAGCTGTTGACCTGAACCTCACTGCCCAGCGCGCTGCCCGCGCTCGAAAAGCGCTGGGCAGTGATGCCGTAGGTATCGCCGTCGGGGGCCTCCCACGCGACCACGAAGCGGCCGTCGGGAACCACCGCCAGCGTCGGCCGGTAGCTGGAGACGGGTGCGACCAGGAACTGCGCGCCGACGGGCGAGCCGGAGGAATCGAAACGGCGCGCCGAAACGCTGTCGTCCTCGTCGTCCTGCCAGGAGACGATGAACGACCCGTCGGCGGCCGTGCCGAGGCGCGG
This sequence comes from uncultured Binatia bacterium (SeqCode), assembly GCA_964455095.1. Classification (GTDB taxonomy): domain Bacteria; phylum Desulfobacterota; class Binatia; order HRBIN30; family CADEER01; genus CAYVUV01. The sequence continues at coordinate 4,599 of CAYVUV010000165.1, read as the reverse complement.
GCCGTAGCCGTTCGATTCCAGACTCCTGGTGTACGAGTTCACTTGAAACTCGGCACCGACCCGCATGAGCTGACCCGCAGCAATCGCCGGCAGCGCCAGAACCAGCGCCGCTGAGAGGATTGTCCAAGCCCGGGAGTAGCCTCGGCCCATCGTCTTCATGCGCATCCTCCTAGAGCGAGCGAAGGTAGGCGATCAGATCGTTCAGCTCGCTCGCCGACAGGTCGAGAGCCGCGCCGTGGGCCGAGCCGGGCACCGCCAGGGGCGGCGTCAGCACGGCGCGTATGGCGTCCTTCGTGGTCACTTCCAGATGCTGCTCCGGCACCGCGATACCACCCGGGTTGAGCGGGCTTTCCAGCTGCGAACAGCAGCCGCTCGATCCCGAGACGCAGGGCGCGAACGCCGGCTGGCTGCCCACCGCCGCGAGACCCGCCGAGCCGCTGACCAGCAAGGGGAACGTGTCCCAGATGCCGCGCAGCGTCGGCACGCTGATTCCCACGCTGCTGTCGAACGACGGCGGCCGGTTGAAGTCCTGACATTGCGTCCGCAGCGGAATGCCGATCGGCGTACCCACCTCGCGCATCCGCGCCGGTTGTCCCAGATTGCTCGGGTTGAAAGCCTGGAACTGGTCGATCGTGAACATCGGCTCCGGATGACAGCCCTGACAATCCAACTGATCGAAGACCGCGCCGCCGAGAATTGCGTTGCCCGTGACCCCGCCCGGCAGCGGCACGGCGCTCGAGAGCGAGCCGTCGGCGGCCAGGTTGGGGTTGGGGAAGAACGTGATCGCCTTGGCGTAGAGCGTGTTCTGCTGGTTCTCGGACACACTCGTCTGCCGGCACGACCCCTCACCCCCGAAGCAAAAGAACGTGCCGCCGATCTCGACGCACGGGTTGCACGCCGCCGCACCACCGCGCTCGACGTGCACGACGATGTCGGTGAAGGCGGCCAGATCGGGAACCAGCTGGTCCTGCAGGAGCGGCGGCGTGTCGCGCGTGCCGCGCACCGAGAGCACGCGGCGCATGCGCGGCCCTTTCACATCGGCTTCGAAGAACACACCGTCCTGGTGATCGTCGATGTGGCAGGTCGCGCAGCTGACGTTCGTCTTGCGCACGTCGGTGAAGAAATCGATCTGCCCGAGACGCCGGTCGCGCTGCTGCACGTTGCCGCCGAACGCGCCCGCGAACGAGGTCGTGTTCGTCGCCGCGATGAGCGACGGTACGGGCGGGCTCACGTCGAGCGTGGTGACCGAAGTCGTGAACTGGTTCACCACGAAGAGCGCGTTGCGGTCGTCCGAGATCGCGATGCCGCGCGGCCCGTTGTGCAATCCGATCGGGTTGTTGAGGGCGCAACACTGGACCGGCAGGCCCTCGACCAGGGTCGGACAGCCGGTGCAATCGGCGTCGCTGGAGCACGCGGCGCCGGGGCTGGTCGAAGACGCGGCGCAGAACTTGGCGCCGAAGCCGCCGGCTTGCGGGGGAAGGGCGATAGTCGGGACCACCGCGTCCCCCGGCAGCGGCAGGGGCACGATGGCGAGCTCGGCCGGCAACCCGGCGACCAGATCCGTCGTGTCGAGCACGCCGACCGTGCCGCTGCCCTGGCAGGTGACGTAGAGCCGGTTGCGGGCATCGTCGAGCACCATGAGCTCCGGATCGGTGCACGACGGTCGATCCGGATCGAGACCGTTGAGAGCCACGTGGGCAATGATCGAGTTGGTCGCGGCATCGATCGCGGTGATCGTCGGGTTGATGATCGCGCCGCCGGTCTGGACGACCCCCTGCCGCGGCCCGGTCTGCGGACCGATGCTGCTGACGAACAGCGCGTTTTGCGTATCGCTGAAGGCGATGCCGCGCGGCGCGCGGCCGGAGATGACGAAGTCTTCCCATCCTTCCGCCCGCCCGCCGATGATGTCATCGGTGGCCCGTGCCGCGATCGTGGCGATGACCTGATTCTCCGTCCCGCTGCCCGGCGCGATGTCGACGACGGAGATGTCGGCGCTCTGGATGTTGGCGACATAGAGGCGCGTATCCGCCGTGTTGGTCGCCATGCCGCGCGGGTTGACGCCGACGTCGATGGTGGTGACGAAGAGCGGCGCGTCGAGGTTGGCGCCGGAGATGTCGAAGACCTGGACTTCGTCGAGGTTCTCGTTGCTCAGGTAGGCGCGCGTGCCGGCGCGGTTGAACTCGACCTCGGTCTCCATGCGCAGCGCCCCCGGCATGCCGAGCGCGGCACCGGTGAGACGGAGGATCTCGGTGTCGGTGGCGGTGTCGATGATCGACACCGAGTCGTCGAAGCGGTTGACGACCCAGGCGCGCGAGAGGCCGAGGCCGCGATCGATCATCTCGACGTGGAACGGGTTGTCGCCGACCGGGATGCCCTGGATCCCGCCCGCTCCGGCATCCTGATCGACGAACGCACCGGTGCCGGTGTTGTACACCCACAGCTCGTCGCGCTGCTGCGGCGTGACGTAGAGCTTTGCCGAACAGGCGCCGCTGCCGATCGAGGCGCAGTCCGACGGGCTCGTGCAGCGCGTCCCGTCGTCACACAGACCGTGCGGCGACGGCACAACGGCCGCCGAGTTGGGGTTCAAGAACACCATGTCGTTGAACATCGTCAGCCGCTGCTTGCCGAGCTGGCAGCTGCCGGTTCCGGGCGGACAGTCGGCGTTCGACGTGCACGCGACCGGCGAGGTCGGCGTGTCGAACGCACAGAACCCGATACTCGGCGCTGCCGATTTCAGCGCACCCGGATTGATCACCTTGGCGACCAGCTCGCGTTCGATGCCGGACGGCACGGCCATGCCGGCCGGCACCAGCGCCGTCATCTCGGTATACGACACCCAACTCGTCGGCAGGGTGAGGAGGATGGCAGTCGTAATCTTGTCCGACAGCTCGAGCTGAGCGCCGGGCAGGAAATCGTCGCCGAAGATCTGGACACCGAAGTCGGTCGCGTTGTTCAGCACGCTTGGCCCGACGGAATGCAGGATGGCCTGCGCGCCGGGCAACGGCGGGCAGCGGCAATCGGAACGGCACGTCCCCGGGCACAGGCTCGCGTCGGCGCCGTCGCACGTTTCGCCCGGCGGCTCGACCAGATCGTTGCCGCAGACGGCCGCCGACAGCGGGCCGCGGCTGACCAGCGCGCCACCGCCGACGCGCACCTTGCGGCCGACGAACCGTCCGACGAAGCCGGACGAGGCGCGCGGCGAGGAACGCAGGCGCACCGTCGCCAACGGGGCCTGCACGGTCGCGCGCACCTGGCCGCCGGGGCGCCCGACGATGACGGTCTTCTCGCCAGCGAAGAGAAACAGCAACGGAGTTCCGGTCGCGCCGACGGAGTTCGCGCCGAGGGACAGACGTGTGCGCACCCGGATCGTGCATCCGCTCGCGCCCTCGCAGCGGATCAACGTCGGCAGGCTCGCGCGCCCGTGCACGACCAGCTCGTCGATGTCGTACTCGCCGCCGGAGAAGGCGACGGTCGAGCCGACCTCGGCGTTCACCGCCGCATAAGTTCCGGCCGCAATCACCACCGTCTGATTCTCGGCGACGTTGACCGTGGCGCCGCCGGTGGCAACCGCGGGTGGCGCAGGAACGGCAACGAGCGGCAAGGTGACGCCCTGGGTGAGGGAACCGGAAACAGTGCCGGAGCCGCGCAGCTCGTTGACGAACACGTCGCCGGCGACGTCGGCGGCGACCGCGAGACGCAGCCGATCGGCCGCCACTCGCGCAGCGGCACCAACCGCAACGGAACGGCCCACCGTCACCGCGTCGTTGCTGCCCACGTCGCCATCGGTGATCGAGCAGTCGCCGGCGATCTTCACGCCCTCGCTGCCGAAGAGGGCATATGTGACCAGAGCCGTGGATTGGCCGCGGGCCGCGCTCGGCGCACCGAACGCAGCTGCCAGGACGCAGAGCGCCAGCAGTCTCGTCATCTCCCCCCCAGATTTTGCGATCCAGCTGCGCTCGAACGAGCGGCCGATATGAGGGCAGTTTAGCCTATAGTAGCCCCTACAGTTCAAGAAAAATCCGCCGGTCGGCCACCAACCGTCTGCGCTACGAGCCGTGTGCTTACGGCCGCGTCGGGGCTCGGATTGGTCTCGGAGTCGATCTCAAGGTAGAGACGCGCATGAAACGAAACAGGTGGCGCCTGTGCTTGTGCCTGGCGCTGTCGATCGCGTTGGTCGCCATCGGCGCGACGCTGGTCGGGGATTCCACCGCGGTCGAAGCGACGACGTGGATGCACATGTTCAGTCCCGGCGACTTCGCGACGACCGGCGACCTGGTCAGATTCCTGCGCGAGCTGCGAGTACCGATTCCGCCGGTGATCTCGGCGCTGGAGATCATCAGTTTTCAGCAGACCGGCTCGACGGACCTGGTTACCAAGTACCTCTACCGGCTGAGCCTGATCGGGGCGTACGTACTGGCGCTGTGGTTTGCGTATCCGTCGATCGGCAGGATGCTCGCCTCGTTCACGGCGTCGGTGGTGTTTCTCTGGGCCACGACCCTCGTCCACCCGTTCAATCCCCAGGTGTACGACCTGTTGCTGCCGTTCTTCCTTCTGCTGTTCCTGACGCTCCTGCGCGCGATGCGGGCCTTTCCGGACAGG
>CAYVUV010000164.1:0-14491 GCA_964455095.1 uncultured Binatia bacterium (SeqCode) | reverse complement strand
CTTTCTCCTCATCTCCGGCAAACCGATCGGCGAGCCGATCGCCTGGCGCGGCCCGATCGTGATGAACACGCGCGAGGAATTGCGGCTCGCCTTCGACGAGCTCGACCGAGGGACGTTCATCAAGCACTCCGGCGCCGCACGCTGAGACCTCTGTCCTTTGCGCTGGCCGATTGATATCGAGAACTGCCGTGCTTTGGACTCCACAATTTGGGCCGCGCTGGGTGGCGGCGCTCCTTGCGGTGCAGCTTTCCCTGTTGTCGCCTGAGATCATCCGCGTGGTGGTGCCGGAGGCCAGCTCCTGCCACTCCGGATGTCCGATGCATCAGAAGCGCCTGCGCTGCCACGGGGGGCAAGCGGCAGAGGACCAGGTCCGGGATGTTCACTGCCCCCATCATTCTAATTCGGCTGTGGCGCTCCGCACGGCGGGGTGTAGCTGCGGATCACCGCATTCCGAAGGCCTGTTCAACAACCCGCTTGCGCTGTTGAGCACGCCGCGATCGATCGAGTTTCACCTGCTGGTGCGACCGGGTCCAGAGTTTGCACAAAGGTCGCCGGCCGATGTGGGTGCCGAGCGTCCGTTTCGGCCGCCGCGGGGCGACAGTGATCGCCTCCGCCACGCTGCTTGAGTCGACGTAGCGCCCCCCCTGGGGGCGCACGTCGAACGTCTGCCTTGCATGCAAGGCCAGCCCAGCGTCGTGGCAAAACGAGCACTCGACGGGGGGCCCTCCTGCGCGCTCGCCCGCGGAAGGGTATGGCGAGGCATTCGCTTGCCCGCGCGGAGACCTCCCTTGCACCCAACGCATCGAGAAGGAGCACAAATTGAAATGACCAACGTTAGAATCCGTAAGGGAACAATGCGCATCGGGATGATTCTCGCCGCCGGGCTACTCGCCATCGCTGCGCAAGGCTGTGGGGATGACAACGATGACTCGAATCCTGCAACGGCCACGCCGACTCCCACGGCGAGCCCAACGCCGACCGAGGAACACGGACCGCCGCACAGCATCATGCGCGTGGGCTCCACAGAGGCTGGTGCCGGGAAGCTGGCAATCAACGTCGATCCGGCCCCGACGGCTTTCGTGGTCTCGACGGCGTGCCTGGGCGGAACCGGTGAGGACTGCGTCGGGGGAACTGTTGTGTACAGTGGCACCAGCCCCGGCTTCAACGACGTGAGGCAGACCGATGCGATGCCGCCTTTCCGTCTTCCCGATGGCATCGACGTCCGTATTGAGATTACCGCGCTCGATCCCGATACGAGTCTCGGAATCTCAGGCGCCACCCTCGACGCGGTTGGCGAATCGGCGCTGGTCAACGTGTCGGGCGAATTGCACAACCACCCGGTGTGGCAGGTTGTCGCCCCGGGCGGGGAACATCCAGAACCGAAAGAGATCTCATTTCGACTGCATGCCGACGGTTTTGTGAGCTCCGACGTCATCACCATTCCCTTGGAGCTGTTTGAAGGCCAGGATGGGGGCGAGCATGATTGATAGAGCTGCGTCGAAGGCGCAGAGATAAGCACCCATACGGCGGGACGAGGGTTCCCTCGTCCCGCCGGTGGCTGAAGAGGGCAATAGGGCAAATGGTTGGGAAACGAGCGGCCTCTGCGGCATTGGCGCTGGCGGTGATGCTGTGCGCTGGGACTAGCGCGGCCTGCGTCGGTGACGCCTGCATACAAATCTGGTCGACCGCGGCCGGCGGCGGCGCGCTGACGCTGCGGTATGACTTCACGCAGAAGGTCCAGACGTTTGAGAGCTTCTGTCTACCGGATCGGTCGGAGTGCTTGTACAACACCATCGACCCGGGATTCATGGCAGAGACGGAAGAGCTCCATTCCGGTTTCTACCCGCTGGTCGACGAGACGTCGGTGAGGGTGGAAATCGTCTCGGCCGATCCCGGGCTGACGATGAGCGTGAATGGTCAGAAGCTCAATCGACCCGGTCAGTCAGCCAAGCTCGGGACGATGCCCACCATTCACAACCATCCCGCGTGGCAACTGCTCCTGCCGGGTGACGAGGTCGGTGACTTTCAGGTCTCGTACAAGCTCACGACCGACTCTGGCCTTTATTCGGAATCCGAGGTGTTCACGTCGGTGGTTACGAACGTTGAACCACCGCCGGTTTCTGCGACTGCCACCCCTTCGCCGACACCCCGGGCTCCCTGCGACGGCGACTGCGATGACAATGGCGAGATCACCGTCGACGAGCTCATACACGGAGTAGGCATGGCGCTCGGTACGACCGAGATGGATTCCTGCCTCTCTCTGGATGCCGATCGAAATGGAACGATCAGTATTACCGAGCTGGTCCGAGCAGTGAACGCCGCCCTCAACGGCTGCATACCGACGGAGCCCGTGACCTTCACCGAGATCCAGGACACGATCTTCACGCCGAAGTGCGCCATTCCCACCTGCCACGATAGCGTGAGCGCGAACGCCAACCTCGTGTTGGTCGAAGGGCACGCCTACGATGAGTTGGTCGAGGTGGTTCCCGATACAGATCCAGCCGCGGCCGCGGGACTGCTTCTCGTCGCGCCTGGCGAACCGGCGCGGAGTTTTCTCCTGCTCAAAGTGCAGGGACCGCCACTCGGTCAAGGTGGCCGCATGCCTCTGACCGGCGATCCGCTCACTGCAGAAGAGATCGATTTGATCCGCAATTGGATTCTGCAGGGCGCCCACCCGTGATTGCGGCCAGGGCGGCGATTCACCTCGCCGACCTGGCCGCGGCCTCGGGTTGATACGGCACGTCGATAATCCGAAAGCGCCGCGGCGGCCCTCCGGGCACGGGCCACGAGATGACCTGGCCTACGGTGAGCCCGAGCAAGGCGGCGCCGATCGGGGCGAGGACCGAAATCCGGTTGGTGGTTACGTCCGCCTCGTGTGGATAGGCCAGGGTGATCTCCTGACACTCGCCGCTGTCCTCGTCCTGGAAGCGGACGCGAGAGTTCATCGTCACCACGTTGCGGTCGATCGCGGTCGCGGCGACGACATGGGCGCGATCGATCTCTGCCGCTAACGCCTCGACCTCTTTGCGCCGTCCAGACGCGGACATCAGCCCGACGAGGGCTTCGAGATTGCGGTCGGTAACGACGATGGACGGGGACTCAAACATGCCTGACTCCTTTCGTGCGAGGTGTTCAGCTCGCGATAACTGCGTGCTCGAACTCCGGGGACGGGGCGCGACGCCCCGCTGCAGGCCAAGGTAGCAGCGTTGCCGTCTGGGGCAACGTTCAGGGATCACACGTTTGACGAAGCCTCTCCCGGTCGAAGAGAATCAGAAGGACCGCTCCTGTCTTGCGTCGGATCGGGCTGTCGTGAAAAGTTCGTCCAAAACGGAGGGATGCTCATGGCGAATACCTACAAAAGCGGCTGCGCGTGCGGTGCGGTACAGCTGGAGATCAGCGGCGACCCGGCGGTGCAGGTGTACTGCCATTGCAACTCGTGCCGCAGTTGGCTCAGTGCGCCGATCCACGCGGCGAGTCTGTGGCCGGCAACGAACGTGAAGGTGGTGAAGGGCGCCGACAAGCTCGGGATGTACAAGCGGACCGAGAATAGCCACCGCCAGTTCTGTACGAGTTGTGGCGCCGCGGTGTTCGTCGGACACCCGGCCCTGGGAATGACCGATGTGCCGGCCGGCTCGATCGTCGGCTTCACGTACAAGCCGACGCTGCACGTGCACTACGGTGAGAAGGTCATGGCGATGCGCGACGGCCTGCCGAAGTTCAAGGACTTCCCCAAGGAGTTCGGCGGCTCGGGCGACACCGTTCCGGAATAGCGGTCTTCCAACTCTGAATCCCCCCTTTGTCAAAGGGGGAAGCCGGACAGGTCGGATCACACCGCCCGTGGCTCGTCGAGCATGCGGTCGAGAAAGCGGAGAATCGCGGGTGCGACCTGTGCGGCGTCTGGCCGCTCGCACGCCAGGGTGACGACGCCCGGCGCCAGGCGTGCGGCGGCATCCATTCCGACCTCCGGCCGCTCTTTGATTACGATCACGTTGTCGAGAATGGGGAGCAGGGCGCGCGCCCCCTTGCGAATCACCGGGGCCCATTGCGCCCCGCGACGAAAGATCGTTGAGACGATCAGCCCCGCCTTGAGCGGCTCGGTCCCCCACGGCAGCCGGCGCTGCTCACCCGTCTCGCGCAGGTGAAGCGGCCGGGGATAGGCCTGCACGCGGCCATCCGCGCCGACGACCGCATACTCGTCGGAGAGGTAGACCGCGCCGCAGCGCACCAGCTCGGCGATCAGGGTCGACGTGCCCGCACGACTGGGCCCGGGAACGAGGACCGCCTTCGAGCGCCAGCCGACGACGCCGGCATGGACGAAGGTGCCCGTGCGGCCGTGCAGCGCGATGGCGAGCTCGAGCTGGGTGCGCAGCGCGTGTGCGAGCGGCTGACCCGCCGGGGCGCGAGCGACCTCCGCCCCTTCGTGCTCGATGCGGAACTGCTCCGGGCCAGACGGCGACAGAGTGAAGCGCGCGTCGATGTCGACCGTGGTGTCGCTGGCGGTGACGGCGACGTTTGGGGGTAGCGCGTCGCGGAGCGCCGCGGCCAGATCGGGTGGCAGCGCTCCGTCGACGAGCAGCCGCGCGCTATAGCCGTCGACGAGGAGTGCCATCAGGTCGTGCGATGGGGGCGAGTTGGCCCCCCCATCACATCGGTCCGGTCGCCCCCGTCGGTCCGGTTGCCCCCGTTGCCCCGGTGGCTCCCGTCGGCCCGGTCACTCCGGACCCCTGCGCAGAGGCGCCGCCCGGCGGGCGAAGACATAGGCGGCCGCTTATTGCCCGCGGCCGCGGAAGTAGAGCGCCAGATGGTACAGCGGCTCGGCGCGCGTCGGCCGCGCTTCGTAGGCGCGGAGAAAGGCGGCGACGATGCGCTCCTCCGGCGCGTCGAGCGCCTGCTCGCACCGCCCGACGCGCAGGAGCGAATAGGCGACTTCCTCGTCCCAACCGCCCATCGTGGCGCGCTGCGCGTACGCCCGCCTGGATTCGGCGTAGTTGCCGGCGTCGAAGTAGCTCTGTCCGAGATAGAACCACGAGCGCTCGTTCTCCGGCTCGTCGAGCAACGCGCGCTCGAGAATCGCCGCGTCGCGCCGGTAGCGGTCCGGGTCGCGGCTGCGCGCGCCGCGCCGGCTCGATTCGATGTAGTAGTCGCCCGTCAGTCGCGCGCAGCTCGTCGGCGCCGGGGCGTGGGCGTATTCGTGCAGGACACCGCGGTACTGCCATCCGACCGTGGCCTTGAAGACCTGGCGTCGCCAGTAGACGAACTCGTGGCCGTAGCGCAGAGCGTAGGCGTCGTGGCGCAGCGCGCTCTGAGGTCGAGCTCGCCGTGGACCCGATCGTCGGCGTCGATTACCCAGATGTAGTCGCCGCGACCGGCGCAGAGCGCCAACGCTTCGGAGCGATTGTGGCCGAAGTCCTTCCACGGGCGCTCATGCAGCTCGCCGGGGATCCCCTTGGCGGCGAACAGGTCGCGCACCAGGTGCTGCGTGCCGTCGCTCGAGCCGGTGTCGACGATCACCCACGCGTCGACGTGGCGGCACACCGATTCGACGAGCTCCGCAAGCACGTGGGCCTCGTCCTTGACGATCATCGACAGGCAGACGGTCTTGCGCCTGCGCTCCTCGTTCTCGTGCTGGGGCTGCGTCACCGCGCTCTGGAATCTACCAGATCGATTCCCAATTCAATGGCGTCGTAGGTTGGCTGCCGCAACTCGCAGGTTCGTGCACCGTGCCCGCCGTGGTATTTGGCACGGCACCAACCACTCGGAGGAGCGATCATGAGCACAAGGCGCGCGGGCCACACTCTGGTCATCATCGCAGGATTGCTGATGGCGGGATTCCATCCGCCCGCCGCGCACGCCGCGGAGAACAGCGCGGCGGCGCGGATCGAGGCGATGGCCACCCTCCTCGCCAACGCGCAGCGTCTCGCCGTGACCGTCGACTGCACCTACGACGTGGTGCAGGACTCGGGCCAGAAGATCGAATTCGGCGAGCGGCGCGAGGTTACGTTGCGCCGCCCGGACCGGGCCCGTGTCGACGTCACGCGGCGCGACGGCTCTCGCCGCGGCATCCTCTTCGACGGCGCGCAGCTGACGGCCTTCGATGTCGACAAGAAGGTCTATGCCACGGTCCCAAAGCCCGGGACGGTCGATGCCGCGCTCGACTATTTCACGCAGGACCTCAAGATGCGGTTGCCGTTGCGCGAGCTCTTTGCGGCCGATCTGCCGCAGCAGTTGAAGGATGCTCTCGGCAGCGCGCGCCTGGTAGGCAAGGAGACGGTTGGCGGGGTGGCCACCGATCACGTCGCGTTTCGGGGCGCCACGGCGGACGTGCAGGCCTGGATCGCAAGGGACGGCGACCCGCTGCCGCAGCGAATCGTCATCACGTATCGCCTGGCCGTGGGCCAGCCGCAGTTCGCCGCTGACTTTCACGGCTGGACCTTCAAACCCGATGTCCCCGACTCGGCATTTGTGTTCGCGCCGGCAGCGGGAGCAGAGAGGATTCCCATCCTGACGCCCGGGCGCGGGCGTCAAGCCGGCGAGAAGCAGCCATGAGCCGCCGGTCTCGCAGCCTGGTGCTCGTGGCGGTGGCGGTCGCAGCTATGGTGATGGTCGCGTGGGTCGAGGGTGTCTCGGCGCGCGGCGGCGGCCGCGGCGGTGGGGGATTCAACCGTGGTGGACCTGCCGCGCGGGGCTCGTTGGGTCAGAACCGACGTGCGGTCGACATGCACCGCGGCGGCTACGACGACGGGGGGCCGGCGGCCGACGGTAGCTTCGGCACGCAATACCCCAACCACGATGAGCGGCAGGAGCGCCGCGAGGAACGACGGGACGAGCGCGACACCGATTGGGAGGACCGCCGAGAGCGTCGCGAAGAGTGGCGGGACTACGCAGAGGACCACTATGACGACGGGTACGACGGGGTCTATTACGAGGACTATTACGAGGACGACTACCAGGGCGGCTACGGAGACGAAGCGGCGGTCGAGTACTTGACCCTGCCGTGCGCGCCCACCATCATCTCCATGGGCGGGATAACGTACTACGTCTGTAGCACGACCTGGTACGTGCGCGCCTACGACGAAGGCGATGTCGTGTACACGCAGGTGCCTGACCCCACCGGGCACTGATGGACTGGGGCTGAACTTCTAAACGCCGGGGACGCCACCCTCAGCTGTTCGAAAATCGTCGTCTTCGGGGCTATGGTGCCCGCATCCAGAGGTGAGCGAGGAGTCGTGACGATGGCGGACACAGCAAAGCCGACGGAAGAGCGAATCGCGGTCTGCGTAAGCCCGAGCGCCTCCTCGGCCCAATTGATAGGCGTCGCCAGCAAGCTGGCCGCTGCCCGCCGCGTGAAATGGTTGGCGGTATATGTCGAGCAACCCAAGATGGCGGTGCTGCCGGAAGCGGAGCGCAGCCGCGCCGCCGACAACCTGAGGTTGGCCGAGCAACTGGGGGCGGAGGCCGTCACCCTGACGGGTCGCAACGTGGCCGAGGAAATCGTCGCTTTCGCAAGGCAACGGAACGTGACGCAGCTCATTGTCGGCAAGCCGACGCGCCCCACCTGGAGGGGTATCCTCTCGGGCAGCCCGGTGGACCGCCTGATGCGGATCAGTCGCGACATCGACGTCCTCGTCACGACCGGCGTGCCGGTCGAGCAACGCGAGCCGGCCTACGTCATTCGACCCGAGCAGATCCGTCTGGCCGACTACGGCGCGGGTGTTCTGTATCTCGTGTTGGCCACCGTGATCTGCTTCCTGATGTACCCGTATCTCCACCTCAGCAATCTCATCATGGTGTACCTGCTGGGGGTCATGCTCACCGCGACCGGCTGCGGGCGCGGGCCAGCGATCCTGGTGTCTTTCCTGAGCGTTCTGGCTTTCGACGTGTTTTTCGTGCCGCCTCGATGGTCGATCACCGTGGAGGAGAGCGAGTACATCGTCACCTTCGTGGTGATGACCCTCGTCGCTCTGGTCATCAGCCACCTGGCTGCCGGGATGCGAGAACAAACCGCGATCGCCCGTTTGCAGGAGCGTCAAGCGGCGGCCATGCACGGACTCAACCGGCAACTCGCGAGCACGCGCGGGACCGAGAGCATCCTGCAGCTGGCGGTGCAGTACATCTCGGAGATTTTCGATTGTGAGGCGGCGGCCTTGGTGTCGGACGAAAACCGCACCTTGAAGGCGGCCGGGGGTGATTTGTCTGCGGTGATCCAGAAGGACATCAAGAGCGAGATACAGGTGGCCCACTCGGCCTACGACAGTGGCCAGATGTCCGGCTGGGGGACGCAGACCGCACCGACGAATGCGATCCTGTACGTGCCCTTGCGGGCCGCCGACACCACGTTCGCCGTTGTCGCCTTGCGGCCCAGGGACCCCGCACGCTTTCTGCTCCGGGAGCAATTGACGCTGCTGGACTCGCTGGCGCGGCAACTTGCGCTCGCGTTGGAGGTGGAGCTCATGCCCCGCCGCGCCCCTGCCGCCAAAAGCCAGATCGGCTGAGCGGTCAAGCCGGCGCTACGACCACGCGCTTGACCTCGGCCATGTAACGACCGGCGGCCGCGGCAGCCTCCTCCGGGGAGCTGCCGCGCTGCCGGGCGTGCATGTATGCCGCGTACCAGTCCCACCAATCGTGCTTTGGGGCGACCGCCTCGAACGAGCCGTGATGCTCGGCGGTTTCATGCAGCAGCTGTGCGAGGGCTGCAATGTCCATCGGTCACACCCGCCCCGGGAGGCGCTCCTTGATCTCCTGCAGCAGCCAGACGTTGCCGTCGGGATCGCTGAACGAGGCATACGAGGCGTAGGAGCGACGTTGCGGATCTGGACCCGCGGCGCGCGATTCGGCCGCGGCGTAAAAGCCGCCGCCCAGGCCACCGCCGGCGTCGTGAAACACGCTGACCTCGACGCCGTGCGAGACGAGCTCGTCGCGGGCTGCCGCGATGTCGGACACCGCCAGGACCAGGCGGTCGATCGAGCCCGGGCGAGCCGCGGTGACGCCCTTGCCGAAGATGATCGAGCACGCCGAGCCGGGCGGCGTCAGCTGCACCACCCGGTAGCTGTCGCTGGCGACGTAGTCGATGTCCTCGCGGAATCCCAGGCGCTTGTAGAACTCCTTCGCCCGATCGACGTCGGACACCGGCACCACCACGACCTCGAGCTTCATGTCCATGCTGTCACCTCATCTACGGTTCGCTTGCAAAGAGGTCGCGGGGTTCATCCGTGTTCAGCTGTTGTCTCTGTCCCTGGAAGCGCGAACACGGCCTCCAACTCCCGGCCGGCCTGGTCGAGGTCGGAATACGTCATCGAGTAGGCGGAGACGCTTTGCACGAGGCGGGCGATTTCGTCGACGCCGTGGCGTACCCGCTCGCGCGCGTTGACCAGGCAGCCCATCAAGCGTGCTGCGCCTTGCGCCTTTGAAAGCCGGCGAAGATCGAAGCGGGCTCCCGCGCCATAGCTTGGGAAGATCAGGACGCTCGGGCGCGCGTCGCGGACCACGGAGCACCCGAGGCGGAGCGGCGAAACCTGATGGCCGATCGGTGTGTCCAGAATCGCGTCGCTGCCGGGGTTGTCGAAGAGCCCGCCGAAGAGGTGGCGGGCGCCCGTCTTCAGGTGCAGCGGTCGGGCGAACCCGTGCACGCCGAGCCCGCTCGGGCGGATCCAGGCCAGCTCGTCCGTGAGGTAGTCGAACCCTCTGCGCACGAGCCAGGTTGCCAGCGTCGTCTTGCCCGCCCCCGTCTTGCCGGCGAGGAGCATGGAGCGCCCATCGCGTGCCACCGCGGCGGCATGCACGAAGCTGCCGCTGGTGGAGTGATGGAGCACGTGATCCTGCACTTTCTCGAGCAGGATCGTGGCGACCGTACCCAGGCAGTGATCGTAATAGAGCATCGCATCGTCGCGATAGACAGCGAGCGAATCCGGGTCGGCTCCCGGGCCGAGGCGAAAGGTGACCGACGGAGTCGGGAAGAATTCACTCGCCATGGCCGCGCAGAGCCGGTCGAGGATTTCCGCCGAGGGTGCGTCGTCCGCTTCGAGCCGCAATGCCGCCCCGCCGAGCTCGACGTCGTAGGTCGCGGCACTCCGGTCGCGGCGAGGCAGTCGGACGATGCCGTGCTGCGACAGCGTCCGCACGCCCGCTTCCACCTCGCTCGGCATCGTCGTCGCCTCGTCCGGGTACGCCTTCTGCAAGAGCTCGACGATCTCCCCGACGGTCCGCTCGCCGTCGCACAACTGCCAGATCGAGAAGGCGGTGGCGTTCAGCGCAAAGGCGGCCCTCCAGTCCGGGTGATACATGAGCGTCTCGTCGTCGAGAGTGGTGAGCTGGACGCCGGCGTGTCGCTGGGGCCGCAGGAGAAAGGTCGTCAACGCCCCTCCTCGTGGTCGACCTCGGACACGCGGCGCTTGTCGTATTTCCATTCGGAGTTCGGGCCCTGGCGTGCGACGTAGTGGAAGAACGCCTGCACGTGGTGCTCTCCGTCGAGCTCACCACGCCAGTGCGGGCACTCGCTGGCCCGATAGAGGATGCCGTCGCCGGGTGCCAGATGCGCCGTTTGGAAACCATGCCGGGTACCGATGAAGAAGGGCCAGGGGTTGGGCGCGTCGTACCCCAGGCTCACCGAGAGCGCGATTTCGCCGGCCGGTCGCTGTGTGTGAGGATTGACGATGGCACCCTTCGCGTAGACCCGCAGATCGGAGAACGTGGGGAAGAGCTCGAGACCGGTGAAGGTCTCAGCGACGGATTGCAGCAGGTCGAGCAGCGTATCCATTAGCGGATCGCCGTAGAAGCTCGGCGTTCCCGGCGCGGCGCCGGCCGAGCTGGTCTCGCGGCTGAGCAGGGCTCGCTTGATCGCATACTCATGCGCAACGGTGCGGAGCGGCTCGGTGAGCACCGATTCGAGGATGAGGTACTCGTTTGCCTTGAACGCTTCGTGCCAGTGAGCAGTTTCCATGTGCGGGTTCGACGACATCTGTTCGTCATACTGCGCGGACGGTGTCAATGGGGCTAGAGCGGTTGCGGGGAATCGTTGCTCGCGTTGGCCGCAACCGCGAACGGCCAACCCGGCAACCGCCTTGCTCGGAGCGACCCTGGTTGACGCGCAGCCCATGCAGCGCGTATGGGAACGATGACGGTCAACGGTGCGCCGCGGAGGAGGATCAACGATGGCGAACGACAAAGACCCCAAGGGCGAACAGCGCGATGCGAAGGACGCCGATGGTGAGAAGACGCAGGGTCGACGAGACGTCCTCAAGGGCGGCGTTGTCGTCGGCGGCGCCGCGGTGGCGGCGGCGCTGTCGTTGCCGAAGAAATGGACGCGCCCTCTCGTCGAAGCGGTAGTCGTGTCCGCAAACGCGCAGACCTCGCCGGGCGCACCGACCCCGTCGCCGACGGGCGCCCCGACCTTCTCGCCGACGAGCTCGCCGACTCCCTCGCCGACGCCCGGTGGGTGATTCCCTCACCGTGCCCAAGGGCGCAGCGCGACAATCGTTGCCAGTCACGTCGCGGGTGTGTACCTGACACGCCCGGTACGCCTTGTGAATGAACCCCCACGTTCTCTACCGCGTGTGGCCTGGAGAACTGCCCGCTGCGCTCTGCAGGTTGATCGTCGACCTCGGCGATCGGTTGACTGCGGTCAAGGCCACACTCGTCGACGCTCGCGCGCCGGGCGGCAAGCTGGTCGATGAAAACGTCCGCCGAACCGACGTGGGATTCTGGGACGAGTCGCACTGGATCAACGGTCTGCTGGCGCACTACGCATCGCTCGCCAACCGCGAGACCTGGAACCTCGATGTCTGGATTATGCCGGGCGTGCAGTACGCCATCTACACGGAGAAGTCCTTCTTCACCTGGCACATCGATGAGCTGGCACAGCCCTACGGGCCGCTGGCGCCGACGCGTTGGATCGGCCTCAATCGCAAGCTGAGCGTCATCGTGAACCTGACCGACCCGCAGGCCTACGAAGGCGGCGACGTGCAGCTGCGCGATCGTCTCGGCAACCCGATTGCGATCGACGGCATTCGCGAACCGGGAACGGTGCTGGTCTTTCCCGCCAACGTGGCCCACACGGTCACACCAGTGACCTCGGGCGTGCGCAACTCGCTCGTCGGCTGGTTCCTGGGACCCTCGCTGCGTTGAAGAAGGTTGTCAGGTTCCCTGACAGCCCGCCACCTGTCCGACAAAGCTTTCCGGCCACTCGCGCATCCACGCCGAGTTGAGGCGTGGATCGAAGCGATTCCACGAGTAGGGGCCCTCGTACTGCTCGATCATCGTGCCGTCGGGGCGCATCGGGATCGCGTCGTTGATCGCGGTCCTGCCTCGCTCGAGCACCGCGGCCGCGGCAGGCAGCTCGTTCCAGAGAAACTTGAAGCGCTCGTCCAGACCCGCGCTGCCGCGCCAGCGTTGGATGAGCGAGGTGAACGTGCTGGTCATGGTGCCGACGAAGTCGCGCGCCCGCGCGGCGATGAGCTGGCTCAGAAACGCCAGCGCGATCGCGTCGTGGTGGGGGAGATCGCGGAGCTCGTCGCCGAGCTCGTCGAGGATGAAGTGGTCGATGAAGATTGCGTCGGGGAAGTGCTGCACGATCTCGTCCAGGAATGGGTCGTCGCGCTCGTCGGTCAGGATCAGCAGGCGATCGCGGCGCGAGAAGCTGCGCTCGAGAACGGCCACGGCCTCGCTGGGGCGGCGCAGCAGCGTCGTTCTTCCGTATGTTGCCTTGAAGTCGCCGCGGCGGACGTGGACGGCATTGAACGCCCCCAGGCGCGCGCACGCCAGATCCGTGAGCTCGGTGAAGTGTGGCTTCGGACGCATGCCGCGCACCAACGCGTGGACGCGCGTGCGCGTCGGCTCGTCGACGTAGAGGAAGGGGGCATAGAACCCGAGGTTGTGCATTCGAAGCCTGGCGTCGCCGATCTCCGGGCCGCCGGAGAGCCGCAGCACCGGGACGTCGCCGTACTCGCCGCCGTAGGTGAAGGCAGATCGCCGGCCCTGCGCGAAGCGGTGGAAGTCCTCGGTGGCGATGTCGAGCGCGGCGGGAAAATAGAAGACCGACTGCAGCAGGCTTTGATCGGTGAGCTCCTTCGCGCGTCCGCGACGTTCCAGATCGAACTGCTTGGCTTCCATCCATGGAACCGGCATCTCGATCAGGTCGGTCGGGCGGCTGGGCTGGCGGTTGTCGACGCGCGTGCCGTAGGAGACGATGTTCGCGGTCGGCGAGATGTTGCCGTCGAGCACGAGGACGCGCTCGGTGAGCCCGGCGAGCAGGACACCGAGCTCAGTCGACATCAGGGCGTTGCTCAGCCCCGTCCGTCCGGAACAGTACGTCCGGTAGAAAAGGTACTTCACGCCTGAGCGCTCGCCGGCGCCTCGGCCGCCGGGCGGTAGTGCAGGTAGATGCCGGCGTAATACCAGCCTTGCAGCGGGTAGGGGCGGCCGTGGCGGAGAGAGGCGCCTTCGTAGAAGAGCATTTCTCCGGGCTCGATCACGATCTCGTGCCGGTCGCCGTTCGCGTCCTCGATGCTGAGCGGCCACGGGCCTTCGGTCTTCTGATCAACGCAGATCGTCGAACTGATGATGTGCGTCTCCGACGTATCGGTATGCTCGTGCAGATAGGCGCCGCGCTGATAGACGCGAATTCCGTAGCAAGCCGCCGGAACCAGCGGGAATCCGCACCACTCCTCGTGCATGGGCTTGAGTGCCAGGAGCAGCGCGCGATTGAACTCCGCATCGTGATGGAAGCGCGTCGCCGCAGCCCCGGGTTCGACGGTGCCGATATACGCCGAGACGTCATCCGGCTCGTCGTCGAGACGGTCGAGGTTCGACTGCAGCCGGCGCCGCAGCAGATCGTGTAACGTTGGATCGAGAGTCGCCTTGCGAAAGCCGAGGCCGAAGTGGGGCACGCGCGCGCGCCGCTCGCGCATGCCCTCCTCCAAGCTCGGCGGCGCCGGCATGCGCCACGCTCTGCGGCGTGTCCGTTCGGCAAGCTCAAAGAAGTGCTTCTCGTGGTCCGTTGCCGACGCTCGGCGATAGGGCTCGAAGTCGTGCAGCAAGAAATTCTCGAAGAGGAACTTGTGCTTGTACCACTCGCTGCCGTGAAAGCCGCCTTCGCCATGGTCCCGCAGATCGCTGTAGTAATGATAGAAGCTCCCCGCTGGGATCCTCTCGTGATTGTGGTTTTGCGTGGTGAGCTCCGGCGTTTGGACCAGGTCATAGTCGATGCCGTTCACGGTCAGGCTGAGAGCGACGGCGGGCATCTCGGCGATCCAGAACTTGACCTCGAGCATCGAGCCGAGCAGGTAGAGCACCTGCGCAAAGCGGAACGCGTCCTCGATGACCTTGTCGTTGCGCAGGGTGTTGGCGTCGAGGAAGATCGTCACACCACCCGGCTTGAACGGCGTCTTGCAGCCCATCGCCTCGAGCAGCAGTGGCAGGCGGACGCCGGTCGTTTCGTCGCGGCTGCCGTAGGTGAAGAAGATGTCCTGGCGGACGATCCAGTTGTCGAACAGCGCAT
>CAYVUV010000163.1:0-61899 GCA_964455095.1 uncultured Binatia bacterium (SeqCode) | reverse complement strand
GTTCCTAGCGGATCGCATCGACACAGGCCGCAATCCATTTCGTCGCCCTCGATCCCGATACCGATTCCGACCCCGACTCCGACCAGAGCGCCGTTCAACGGTGACGTTGTGTGCAAAGCCGCCTCACCCTAGCCCTCTCCCATCCGGGAGAGGGAACCGGGCCCCGCACACACGGCATATCGGCGGTCTCTCGCGATGACGGACGACCACCGTGCGGCGGAGCCGCTGGTCGGCGTCGTGGTGCTCAACTGGCGGCGGCGCGAGGAAACGCTCGACTGCCTCGCGGCGTTGGCGCAGCTGGCCTACGGGCGTTGGTTCCTGGTGCTGATCGACAACGGCTGCGCCGACTTCTCGGCCGAGGAGGTCGCGCAGCTGGTGCCCGGCGCACGCTATGTGCGCTCGGCAACCAATCTCGGCTTCGCCGGCGGATCCAACCTCGGCATGCGCGCCGCGCTCGACGCCGGCGCCGATTGCGTCTGGTTCCTCAACAACGACGCGCAACCCGAGCCGGAGGCGCTGCGCGAGCTGGTGGCGGGTGCGCAGGGGGCGGCCATCGCGGGCGCCAAGATCGTGCGCGCCGCGCAACCGCGGCGGCTCGATTCCATCGCGCTATCGGTCGATCTGGGCAGCGGACGCATTCTCCTGCTGGGACACGACGAAGAGGATCGCGGCCAATACGAGGGCCTGCGCGAGGTCGCTGCCGTGACGGGCTGCGCGATGCTGGTCAGCCGCGCGGCGTGCGAGCAGTTGGGCGGCTTCGACGAGAGCTATTTCGCCTACCTCGAAGACGCCGACCTGTGCTTGCGCGCACGCGCCGCCGGCTTGCGCGTCGCCGCGGCGCCGCGCGCGCGCGTGCACCACGCCCGCGCCGCGGCGACCGGCGGCCGCCAGTCGGTCGACAGCCTCTACTACGCCACGCGCAACCACCTGCGCCTGATCGATCGCCACGGCACGGGCTCGGCCTGGCAACGCCGTCTGCGCGCGGTCAGCGTCGCGGTTCTCAACGCCGCATACGCGGCGCGACCCGGTGCGGGCACGCTGTCGGCGCGCCTGGGCGCGGTGCTGCGCGGCGTGCGGGACTATCGGCGCGGTGTGACGGGGCCGGGATAAGCGGTCGAAGCCACATTGAATCACCCCCACCTCAATCCTCCCCCGTCGAGGGGGAGGAGGCCGGAGGCGGAGGTCGGATTCCGGAAGCCTTCCCCCCTTGCGGGGGAAGGTTTGGATGGGGGGTAAAGAGACGCCCGCGGAGCGCTCCACTGCCTCAAGGCCCGATCAGCCGCAGCGCGTCGTCGAGGCGCCAAAGCTGCTGGCGCAGCCAGGTTGGCGGACGTTCATTGCGGCGCAGGCGCCGCATCAACTGCTGCAGAGCGCGCCGCCGCTGTGCATCGCCCGCGCACAACCGCTCGAGACTCTCGACGGTCAACGCTTCGCCGGTGTGATCGCGCAGCGGATAGAGCACCGGCACGCCATATTCGACCTTGAATGCCGTGGCGCAGCGAGCGCAGCGCACCCGCTGTCCGTCGCGCTCCAGAACCGAGCGGCAGTCGGGGCAACGCACCAGGGCCAGCAGCGAGTCGGCAATCGGATCGTTGCGCTCGGGAAATTCGCCGATGCCGCTCCAGAACTTCTCGCTCTGGATGTAGCCCGACTGCTCGAGGCTGACGCTCTGCGCGATCAGCCAGTCGGCCAGACGGCGGTCCGCTCCCGGCTCCGCCGCGGCGACGCGCACGCCGGGCTGCGTCTTGAGCAGCAGGATGCCCATCGCGCCGGGCCCGTGGTCGGCTACCGCCACCGCGCGACAGAGCGCCTCGGCCAGCGCGGTGCGATCGCGTAGCGCCGCGTAGGCGGCGTCCTGCTCGGCCTCGGAGGCGAACGGGTTGGCGGGCAGATCGGGCGCGTAGAGCAGGTTCTCGTGGTGAAAGCCGTCGCCGAAAAGCGTCTCCAGCTCGCCCATCACGAAGAAGTTGCGCTCGACGTGCGGCACCCGCACGT
The DNA here is from genome assembly GCA_964455095.1 of uncultured Binatia bacterium (SeqCode). Taxonomy (GTDB): domain Bacteria; phylum Desulfobacterota; class Binatia; order HRBIN30; family CADEER01; genus CAYVUV01. The sequence goes on along the minus strand of CAYVUV010000163.1, from coordinate 59,904 downwards.
CGACGCGGTAGTGGGCGCGCAGCTGTTCCCAGCGGTTGCGCGACAGCGCCTCGAGGCTGGTCATGATCAGCCCGACGCGGGTGATGCGCAGCAGCTCGGCGATCGCTTCCACCGGGCGGACCAGGTGCTCGAGCACCTCGGACGCCACGACGACGTCGAAGGCGCCGTCGGCGAACGGCAAGCTGGCCAGGTTGAGCGTCACGGCGTGATCGATCTTGCCGGTGCGCGGGCCGTCGAACGGCATGTTGAGCTGGTGGTTGAGGTCGGAGTAGTAGGCCGGCACGCCGTAGCGCGCGTTGACCAGGAACGGGTAGTAGTCGAAGCCCGAGCCGATATCGATGAAGCTCGCGAACTGCAGCCGCTCGAGCCAGCGGAAGATCTTCAGCTTCCGCTGCAGCGCCTGAAACTGGTAGCGCGACATGCGGCGCGGCTGCCCGTCGGCGCCGTACACCGCGCCGTCGGGATCGTTGCCCTTGGCGATGCCCTCGACGAAGCGGTCGCGCACCCAGTCCTGGGTGTGCTGCTCGACAGCCCGCGGCGCGTGGCGGTCGGTGGTCATGCGAAGGCCATCCGCCTTCGGCAACGCTCAGGCAAAGGCGAAGTGCTTGGAGCGCGGGTCGGCCAGCCACTCGGCGAGGGTCGGCGCCTTCTGGTCCTTCTCCGACACGATCTTCGGCAGGTCGGGCCAGGCGATGCCGAGCTTCGGATCGTCCCAGCGAATGCCGCCCTCGCCCGTCCCGTGCGCGCCGGTGCACTCGTAGAGCACGATGGTGTCCTCTTCGAGCGCGAACGTGCCATGCGCGAAGCCGGGCGGCACCCAGATGACCTGGTGGTTGCGATCGGTGAGCTCGACCGCCGCGTGGTCGCCGAGCGTCGGCGAGCCGTGGCGCACGTCGACGACGACGTCGATGATCGCGCCGCGGATGCAGCGCACGTATTTGCCCATCGGCGGCGCCCATTGGAAATGCAAGCCGCGCAGCACACCGCGTTTGGAGTAGGTCTGAATGGCCTGCTTGAAATCGGACGGGATACCGGCCGCCGCCAGATCGTCGCCCACCCACGACTGCAGCAAGAAGCCGCGCTCGTCGGCAAAGTGCTTCGCCGTAACGACCTTGATACCGGGCAGACGACTCGGGTCGAGCAACATAGGGGCCTCACGCTGTTGGGATGGCCGCTCTTATTCCCCAACCCCGGCGAGCGGTCAACCGGCGTGGCGCACCCGCGCGGCGACCAGCAGCGAGGAACCGAGCCAGGCGCCCGGCAGCCACTGTGCTTCGAGGTGGAAACAGGCGGCTAGCACGGCGTGCAGGCGCCGATGGCGGATCGGGCTGAGCTCCACCGAGCGCTCGATCGACAGCAGGCGTTGCAGGGCCATGGTGGCGTAGAGCGCGTGAAAGAAGTAGGCGCTTTCGATCACCTCGGTGCCGGCGGCGCGGCACAGCGCCACGGCCGACTGGCGGTCGTAGCGCCGGTGGTGATCGTAGAACTCGTCGTAGTTGCTCCACAGCTCCTGGCGCGCGGGCAGCGTGATCACGAGGTGCGCCAGGTTCGGATACGCCGCCACGCAGCGGCGCACGAAGTCGACGGGATCGAGGATGTGCTCGAGGACGTCGAGCAACAGCAGCGTGCGGAACTGGCTGCGCCACGCGAGCGGCAACCCGAGGGCATCCTGCCCATAGGAAAGGACGCCGGCGAGCTCGGGGCTCGTGGGCTCATAGACGGCGAGGTCGACGCCGTAGCATTCGAAACCGCGCGCGCGCAGGTGGCGCACCGTGATACCGGTGCCGCAGCCGAGGTCGAGTACGGGAGAGGCCGCGCCCGTGCGGCGCATCGTGTCACAGAGAATTCGACTGCGACCTACCAACCAGAAGTGCGCGTCGATGCCGGGGGGATACGCGCTGGCCCTCTGCTGCTCGGTGAAACCGGACAACGGCGAACCTACTTCTCCAGGCAGATGACGCTGTTCCAGCAATACCGCCCGACCCACGGCCACGTCCGCAGAATCCGCTGCTCGAGGCGGAACAGCGGCCGAAAGAGCCAGCCAATGCGGTCGACGTCGTAGAGCACTTTTTTCCAGTAGCGCTCGCGCGCGGGGTGGACGCCCATGCCGACCAGGAACCAGACGAAGACGAGCTGCGTGGTGAGCCAGAATTCCCGGTGATCGACGCGGGTGAAGATCGCCCGCAGCTGATCGATGTCGGCAAAACGCAGCGGCTGCTCGCTCGGCGTGCGCATGTTGCCGGCCATCCACCGGTAGATGTCGATCAGCGGGTTGTAGCCGAGCGGCTCGATGAAGAACGCCTGGCCACCCGGGCGCAGCACGCGCCGCACCTCGTGCATCGCCTCGCGCAATTCCAGGTGGTGCAAGACGCCGTGGCCGTAGACGACGTCGAAGGAGTCGTCGCCAAACGGCAAGCGCTCCCCCGCCCCGACCGCCAGGGTCACCGGCGCCTCATGCTTGCGCGCCACGTGGCGCACCACGTTCAGGAAGGCACCGGAAAGGTCCATCGCCGTCACCGCCGCGCCGTGCTGGGCGAAATAGACCGCCGCCTCACCCGCGCCACAGCCGATGTCGAGAATCCGCTTGCCGCGCAGGTCGTTCAAGCGCGCCAGCACGTAGTGGTTCTCGATCGCGGTCTCGGGCTCGAAGTTCTGCCCTGGCACGACGGTCTCCGGATCGATAGTCCGGGCCCAATCGTCGTGGAAACTGCGCTCCGAGGCGAGTCGCTCGGTGCCGGACGCAGCGGCGCGATCGGTGGGGTGAGAGGGTGCGGGGGGCATGCACTGACCGGGAGAGCGCCGGGCGCGTCAGGCTTTGCGGCCGCTCCAGTGGGAGATACTGCCCACCGCCGTCGTGCGCTGGGCGGCCTCGCGGACATCGCTGAATCCCGCCTCGCGCATGAGCTCCGGCAGGCGCCCCTTGATGTTGTCGCGCGCGTTGCGGCCGGGGTGCAGAAACGGCGCCAGCAGCGCTCCCAATCGACCTTTCGGTTTGCCGAAGTCGAGCAGATAGAACGACCCGTTCGGTTTCAAAACGCGCCGGATCTCGCGCAGCGTCGCGGCTTTCTGCTCGTGCGAGAGGTGATGGAACACGAGGGCCGAGAGCACCCGGTCCATCGACGCCTCTTCGTATGGCAACGCGGTGGCGAAGCCGACGTCGAAACGGATCGGCAGATTCCCGGCCGCCGCCTTCTGGCGCGCCTTCTCGAGCGCCTTGACGTCGGGGTCGAGCCCGACCACCTCCGCCTCGGGGTGCATCTCCTTGATGAAGAGCGTCAGGGTGGCGGTGCCGCAGCCGACGTCGAGGACGCGGTGACCGCCGCCGATCGCGGCCAGGCGGACGAGGTCGCGCTTGAGCTCTTCTTCCGGCACGATGGCGCGCACCACCGGGTCGTACAGGGGCAGCAACCAGTCCAACCCAAGGGCCGGGGAGTATGATTGTGTTGGCTTGGTGGACGTTCCCATCGCCGGTCCGCGCGCTGTTGGCCGACCTATCGCCCCCAACAGCGCGTTTGGCTGCTCCTCGCAGTCGATTCCAGAATTCGTGCGCAGGTTGTTTGGATTGACTCTTCCATCCAGCAATCCCATTTGGGAGTCAAGCGCGTGTTTGCCGACTCGTGCGACGGCCCACTCCGCGCCCGGCCGCCGTTGGCAGTCCGGCGATGCGGTTGCTACGGTGCCGCCGTGCTCGAACCCAGCAGGGCGGTGGGGCGCATGGCGCGCCCGGATGCCGCTGCGACCTTCGTCGTGTTCGCCGCCGCGCTGCTCTACGTGGTCGCACAGCCATACAACCTTGGCATCGCCGACGAGTCGTACTTCCTGATCGAAGCCAAGCGCATACGCGAGGGCGAGGTCATGTACCGCGACCTCTTCCAATTGCACGCACCCGCCTCGCACTGGTTCATGGCGGCGATGTTCTGGCTGTTCGGCACCAGCATCCGCACCGCGCGCCTCGTCATGGCCGTCGTCCATGCCGGCATTGCCGCCATCCTGTTCGCCACCGGCCGGCGGCTCGGTGTGCCGCGTTGGATCGCCTGCGCGCCGGCGGCGGCGTACCTGGCGCTGTGCCACGCCGCGTGGCCGTACTCCAGCGCGCATTGGATTGCGGCCCTCTTCATGGCGCTGCTGCTCTACCTCGCCGCCGGCCGCCGCACGGCCACCGCACCGCGCTGGGCGCTGCGACCCGGACTCGCCGTCGGCGGACTCACGATCGTCATGCACCAGCAAGGCGCCGTGTTCGCCGTCGCGGTGGCCGCGCTGTTCGCCCTCGACCATGGGCTCGGTCGGCGTTACGGCGACACCCGGGAATGGCGCGACCTGTTCGCGCGCCTGGTGTGCTTCAGCCTCGGCATCGCCGTCGTCGTGCTCCCCGTCGTCGCCTACTTGCTGGCGACGATCGACTGGGGGGCGCTCTACTTTCAGTTCATCATCCATCCGCTGACTGGCTACCGGAAGGTCAACAGTGCCCGCTGGGGCCAGATGTTGCCCCTGACGGCGAGCATGGCGGACTCCACCTACCCGCTGCTGCTCAAGTACCTGCCACTGGTCGCCGTGACCGGCGCCGCGCGCGCGGCCTGGCTGTGGACCCGCCGCGCCGACCGCGCGCGGTTCGACGCCCTGTTGGGATTGCTCACCATGTGCGGTGGCGCCGCGCTGGCGATCGCGTACCTGCCCGACTTCATCCACATCGCCTTCATCGGCGCGCTCTTTCTGGTGTTCTGGGCCGAGGAGATCGACGCGGCCGTGCGGGTCGTGGGCCGCCGGCTCGGCGCCGAGGCAGGTCTCGGCGCCGCGGTTGGCCTGGGGTTGCTGGTCGCGTTGGCAGTGCCGCTGGCGCGCAACCTCGAGCGCATGCACCGCAGCTTTCCGTTCGTGCACGACACGCCGTTCGGCCCGGTCGCCTTCTCCAGTGAGCGCGAGATCAAGCTGGTCGAGACCGTGCGCGCGCTGATGGACACCACGCCGACGCGCGAGTTGTTCGTCTATCCCATGTACACCTCGCTCTACCTCACCACGGACAGCGACAACCCGACGCCGCACGTGTTCGTCATGCCGGGCTACAACACACCGGACCAGGTGCAGGAGGTCCTCGACATCCTCGAGGCGAAAAAGCTGCCGTACGTCATCGCCATGGAATTGTTCGTCAAGCGCGACACCGACCCGATCTTGCGCTATGTCGCCCAGCACTACGACTGCTACGACTGGGGCGACAACACGTGCGGGCTATGGAAGCGGCGGCCGGAGACGCCGTAGACGCGACCGCGCCTGGAAGGGGGTTCCGATTCGGGTTCCGGGCAACGGTGGCCGCCAGCTGACGAACGAGGCCAGCGCATGAGCTTCGCCAGCCTCGCCTTCCTCATCTTCTATCCCATCGTCCTGACGCTGTATCACCTGTTGGCGCACCGGCGGCGGCTGCAGAACGCGCTCTTGCTCGCGGCGAGCTTCTTCTTCTACGGTTGGTGGGACTGGCGCTATCTGGGTCTGCTGGTCTTCACCAGCGGCATCGACTTTCTGTCCGCGCGAGCCATCGAGGACCACCCGCGCTGGCGCCGCGCCGCCCTGGCGACGAGCCTCAGCGTCAACCTCGGCACGCTGTTCGCGTTCAAGTACTTCGATTTCTTCGCCTCGACTCTCAACGATCTGCTGCACGCCCTCGGCGTGACCGGCGGTCTCGGGCAGCTGCACGTCCTGCTGCCCATCGGCATTTCCTTCTACACGTTCCAATCGATGGCCTACACCATCGATGTCTACCGCGGGCAGGTGCGCGCCGAGCGCGACCCGCTCGACTACTTCGCCTTCATCTCCTTTTTCCCGCAGCTCGTCGCCGGACCGATCGAGCGCGCGCCGCACATCCTGCCGCAGTTCAAGCGCGCGCGGCACGTCAGCGCCGCGGACATCCGTCAGGGGCTGTGGCTGATCGTCTGGGGCCTGTTCCTCAAGATGGCCGTGGCCGACAGCGCCGGGCCGATCGCCGACGCCGCGTTCCGGATCGACCAGGCCCACGGCTGGTCGGTCGTGCTCGGCACGCTCGCGTTCGGGTTGCAGATCTTCGGCGACTTCTGCGGTTACAGTTACATCGCCAAGGGCGTCGCGGCGCTGCTGGGATTCGAGCTGGTGTGGAATTTCCGCCAGCCCTACTGGTCGCAGTCGGTGCAGGAGTTCTGGCAGCGCTGGCACATCAGCCTGAGCACGTGGCTGCGCGACTACCTCTACATCCCGCTCGGCGGCAACCGGCACGGGAGCGTGCGCACGTACATCAACCTCCTGCTGACGATGACGCTCGGCGGCCTGTGGCACGGCGCGGCCTGGAACTACCTCTTTTGGGGCCTGCTGCACGGCGTGGCGCTGGGGGTGCACCGCGCCTACGACGCGGTCGTGCCGCGCGACCGGCGACTGCCCGCCCCGCTGGCGTGGGCGCTGACGATGTTGGTGGTCTTCACCGGCTGGTTCCTGTTCCGCGCCCGTTCGTGGTCCATGATCGTCAACATGCTCACCGCCCTCGGAAATCCGACGTGGGGCCCGGGCCACACGCTCACGCTGCGCGCGCTGGCGGTGCTGGCGCTGCCGGTAGCGCTGGTCGAGTACGTGCAGCGCCGGCGCGGGCTGTTCGCGCTGGCCGACGCGCACTGGGCCGTGCGGGCATGCGGCGACGCGGCGGCGCTGATCACGATCATCTCACTGCTCGACCGCGCCCGCGCTGAGTTCATCTACTTCCAGTTCTGATATGGCGTGCGAGGCGGACCACACCTACACCGGCCTCGCCGCGCTGTGGCGCATCGCGCTCGGCGCGCTGCCGAGCGCCGTCGCCCTGGGGCTCGCCCTGGCGACCGTGGCCCTCTGGCAGCAGCAGCAACCGGCCTCGCTGCCCATCGTGAGCGGGCAGATGGAACGCGAGATCATCCGCACCCAGATCGCGCGCGCCGACACGCTGCCCGACTCGGTCGACATCCTCATCGTCGGCGACTCCTCGGGGCTTATGGGCATCGACCCGCTCGCGCTCGGCGCCGGACTCGGCGGCGCCCGGGTCGAGTCCGTCGCCACGCTTGGCTTCGTCGGCCCGCGCGGCTACGCCGCCCTGCTCGAGCGCATGCTGCGGCGCGGGGTGCGCCCGGCCCGGGTGCTGATCACGCTGCACCCAGCCAGCTTGGATCGCCGCGAGACCTGGGCGCATTACGCCCGCTTCGCCGAAAAAGGCATTCGCGAGGCCGCCCCACCGAGTGAGATGTTCGCGGGCGTGCGCGCGCGCCTGCTCGCGATCGCCGACCCCATCCTGTTCCTGCCGATGCCCGGCCCGCTCGGCGATTTCTACGGCAGCACGGCGGCCTTGGGGACGTTCATGCGCACCCACCACGGCTCGGCCATCGATTCCAGCGGACCCCTGAGAGAACCGATGTTCCCCGGGCCGCAGTTGGTCATCATGAACGATCTTTTCCGCGCTGCGCTGCCGCGCCTGGCCAAAGCGACGGCAGCCATGGGAGCCCACCGGTTTCGCGTGGTGTTGATGCCGCAGCCGGATTGGGCGCTCTCCGGCGCGGTCTTGGCCAGTCGTGCCGCGGCGTGCGACGAGATCGAACACGCCCTCGGGCTCGACCCCGATCGGCGGCTGGGGCCGCTTCCCGACGAGTTGCCAGGGTCGCTGCTCGCGTCGAACACGCACCCGAACCCCGCTGGGCGTCAGTACTACACGCGTCTGCTTGCCGAAGTAATGAGCCGCGACCGCGCGCGCTGGCCGTGGCCGGCCACCCGGTGATCACTCCCGCAGCGGCGCAGCCGGGATCTCGTGTTCGGATGCGAGAACACGGAACAGAAGCGCCGCCATCTTCTCGTGCCCCATGGCGGAGAAATGACACGGATCGTTGGGCTGTCAGGTCGCTGCGCGCGAAGCTCTCCGGTGCCTCCGCGGCGGCAACGAACGGCACGTGGAACTCGTCAGCAACATCCTGGTTGACCCGATTGTGCTCGTGCACACCCCTGGGCAAACGTGACATCGGACGGGTAATTGGAGCGCGGCAGGTACACCTGCGGGACGATGACGACGCGGCGTCCCTACGGCCAGACGTTTCTCGGCAGCGAGGCCGGAGGACAACCGGGCATCTCGGCGATCTACCGCGAGCACCCGAATCTGGACTACGTCCTGAATCCGACCGCGTCCTACATGAACGAGCGCCAGTTCAACGCGCACTATCTCATCTTGCCACCAGGATCAGCGCCAGGTAGACGGCGACCGGCAGCCGCGCGGCGCTGAGGTCACGGCGCATTTCCGCAACGCCACCACCGCCGTCCAGGTCTTGCCGCGCACCAGCGTGAACGGCGCCGGCAGCACATGGTCGACATCCCGCAGGCTGCCCGGCGGGGCCACCCAGAAGACGACCGCGCACAGCGCGACCGGCACCACGGCCGCGGCGATGGTCTTCATGTCCGCTTCAGCGCGCCTTATCGGCGACGATGAACATCTGCTTGCCCAGCAGCCACTGCAGCGGCGGCACGCGCAGGTAGAGCTGCACCAGGATCGGCCACGGCGGCAGCAGGCCCTTGGTGGTGTAGGGCAGGAAACGCGGGCGCACGACGCGCGCGTCGAAGCCGCAAATCTCCAGCGCCTCGACCATCGACCGGTGGCTGAACGGCAGGTGGTGGTCGAAGAAGTCCCAGTACTCCTTGTAGGCGTAGCGGATGTTCGGTTGCAGGATGAGCACGCGGCCGCCCGGGCGCAGCACGCGGTGCGCTTCGCGCAGCGTTGCCAGCACGGCGTCCTTGTGCGTCATGTGCTCGAAGAAGTTGCTGGCGAACACCACGTCGATGCGCGCCGCCTCGAGCCAGCTCAGATCGTCGGCGCGGCCCTGGCGCACCGTCACCCCGACCGCGGCGTGATCGAGCACCTGTGGGTCGCTGTCGACGGCGAACTTGGCGCCGCAGCGAATGTGGTTGATGAACTCGCAAAAGCCGGCGCCGAGGTCGAGCACGGCATCGTCGGGAGCGACGTAGCGCTGGAAGAAGTCGCGGCAGAGCACCGCCCAGACCCGCGCCTTGGCGCGCCGCTCGTCGGGGTTAAAGCGCTGGTCGTACAGTGCGCGCTCGGCCACGCCACACCCCTTTGCTCACGGCCAGCCGATACCACCGCAGGTAGTGCGGCAGCCACTGGAACAGCTTGAAGTTGGATTGCCCCTGCTCGCGGTCGCGCCAGACCGTCGGCACCTCGCCGATGCGATAGCCGGCGAGGTGCGCCTTGACCGTGATCTCGAGCGAGATCTCGAAGCCGCGCGCGCTCTCGATCGCGAGCTGGTCGAGCATCGACTTGCGGTACATCTTGAACGCGCTGGTCGGATCGCACGTCGGCAGGCCGGCGAGCCAGTGCAGCGACTTGCCCGCCGTGCGCGACAGAAACGTCTTCAGCGGCGGCCCACCGATCTGCGCCCCGCCGCGCATGTAGCGCGACGCGGCGACCAGATCGTCGCCGGCCTCGATGCGCGCCAGCATGGGCGCGATGTCGTCGGGGTTGTCGGAGGCATCGGCCATCGTCACCAGCACCACCTCGCCCGCCGCCGCGGCGAAGCCGGCCCGCAGCGCCAGGGCCGGGCCGCGGCCGAGCTGGTTGTGCACGGCGCGCACCTGCGGATACGTGCGGGCGAGGTCGTCGATCACCGGCAGCGTCGGATCGTCGGCCTGATCGTGCACGACCAGGATCTCGTGCGGGCGCGGGGCGCGCGTGGCCAGGGCTTCGAGCACCGCCCGCGCCGCTTCGCCCTCGCGGTAGACCGGAACGACAATGCTGAGCAACATGCGGCGAGAGGGCGGAGAGCGGCCCGGCCGTCAGCCGAGCGGGAAGACGATCTTGCCGGTGCCGAGCAGGTTCCAGATATCGCAGACCACGGCGTCCGGCTTGACGCGCTGGCGCAGGAAGTCGGGCGTCACCTCCTGGTAGGCGTCGTGGTTGATGGCGAAGAAGACCAGGTCGGCCTGCCGCAGGACGTCCTCGAGCGGCTGCGACGGCAGCAGCGGGTCGTGCACCATCACCTCGGCGCCCTCGGCGAGCAGGATCTTCTTCAGCTTGTAGGCCAGCGAGTTGCGCGAGTCGTCGATGTTCTTCTTGAACGCCAGGCCGAGGATGGCCGCCTTGCTGCCGTCGATGGCCTTGAGCGGCTTGACCTGCTCGACCAGGTACGCGGGCACGGTCTCGTTGATCTTCCAGGCGCCGGCAATGAGCTCGTTGTACGGGATCTTGCCGGTGAGAAAAAAGCCGTCCTTGTACAAGCACGGGCCGCCGGTGAGGCCGGGCGACTTGAGCCCGCCGCGCTTGTAGCCGTGATTGATGGCGTTGACGATCGGGTAGATGTCGCGGCCGTGCTGGGCGGCGATCATCATGAACTCGTTGGCGATGGCGAAGTCGATGTAGCGGTACATGTTGCAGAAGAGCTTCGAGAGCTCGGCGCTGCGCGAGTCGGTCTCGATCACCGTCGGCGTCGCGACGCGGAAGAATTTCGCCGCGCGCGCGCTGCTCGCCGGCTCGACGCCGCCGGCGATCTGCGGCACCTCGGGCAGCTCGGCAAACGAGCGCCCCTCGGCGATGCGCTCGGGGCAGAAGGCGAGGAAGAGGTCCTTGCCGATGCGGAACTCGGTCACGCGCTCGAGCAAACGGCCGAGGTGCTCGGTGGCGCCCGGCGCGACGGTGCTGCGCAGCACCAGCAGCTGCCCGGCGTGCAGGTGCGGGATGGCCCCCTTCAGCAGGGTTTCGATCGGCAGGAAGATCGGGTTGTTGAAGTCATCGACCGGCGTGCCGAGCGTGATGATGATCGTCTCGACCTTGCGCAGCGCGCTCAGGTCGGAGCCGGCGAAGAAGCGCGTGCCGAGGGTGGCGGTGAGCGCCTCCTGGCCGCCCTCCTCGAGGAACGGCAGGCGCCCGGCGTTGAGCGCTTCGACGATCGCCGGGTTGGTCTCGATACCCTGCACCGTGCAGCCGCGCGCGGCCAGGAACAGCGCAAACGGCAGCCCGACCCGCCCGAGCCCGATGACGGCAACGGTCTCGGCCATGGCTAGCGCTCCGGGTGATACGCCGCCAGCACCTCGCGCAGCCCCTCATCGAGCGAGACCTGGGGCTCCCAGCCGAGCACCGTGCGAGCCTTGGTCACGTCGGGCACCCGGCGGCGGATGTCGGACGGAAAGCCCGGCACGAAGGTCGCCTTGAACGGCTTGTCGGGAACGCAGAGACGAAAGATGCGCTCCGCCAGGTCGATCATCTTGGTCTCCTCCTCGTTGCCGAGGTTGAAGTCCTCGTTGACCGCCTTGTCGCTCTCCGTCGCCATGACGATGCCGCGGGCGATGTCGCGCACGTGCGTGAAGCAGCGCGTCTGCTGCCCGTCGCCGAGCAGTTCGACCGGGTACTGGCCGTCGCGAATCTTTTTCACCAGGTCGGGGATGACGTGGGCTTCGCCGACCTGGTCGGTGGCTTCTTCTTCCGGCCCGACGGCATTGAACGGCCGGATGATCGTGTACGGCAGGCCGTGCTGCTCGTGAAAGGCCCGGCAGTACCACTCGCCGATCAGCTTGCTGAAGCCGTAGGCCGTGAACGGCGGCGGCAGCTTCAGGATCTCGTCCTCGCGGCTCGGAAACCGGGTCGCCGACTCGAAAACCATCGAGGACGACACGAACACCATGCGCTCGACCTTGTGCTCGACAGCGGCCTCGAAGGTGCTGGAGTAGATCTGGTTGTTTTCGCTCAGGATGGTCGCCGGCAGGCGGTGGAAGTAGCCGATGCCACCGATCCGCGCCGCCAGGTTGATGCAGGCTGTGGCGCCGCGAAAGGCCGCCCGCGCCTCCTCGGGCCTGGCCAGCTCGGCGCGCACGAACTCCACCCCGTCCGGCACCTTGCTGGACGGTTTGCTCATGTTGTCCACCACCCGAACCCGATGTCCCTTTTTCAGCAGGTGGCGCACCACCTCACTGCCGATGAAGCCGCAGCCGCCGGTCACTACGATCATTGTTCCGTCCAATCTGGTAAAATGAGCCGGGACCTTAGTCCCGTAAACGACGCGAGGTCAAGCTGCCTTTTGTTGGCACCCGCCTGACCCGGTACTGAGTCTCGGTGCAGTCTCCGAACGTCGACCGGAAAAGTCCAGATATATCTTGCCAACCCAAGAATTCTCGGCTTATACAGTTACACACACCAAATTCCGTTGAAGTTTGCCGAGGAGCCGTCGGAATCGGCTGCGGAACGACGTGTCGGCACGTCTGCGGGGGGGCGAAATGGCCAGGGTTGCACTGATCAAGCTGTTCACCGGGCTGAACCTGGGCGTCTCCCAGCTCTCCGGTGAACTGCAGCGCGCCGGCCACGAGTCCCGCATCATCTACCTCAAGGACTACATTGTCGTGCCCAAGGCCGAAGAGCACCTGTTTCCCAAGAGCGACGTCTGCGGCATCTGGGTCGCCGCCCGCGCCCAGGAGCTCAACTGCAACTGCTACCGGCCGTTCACCGACCGCGAATACGCCCTGCTCATGCAGGCCCTCGACGAGTTTCAACCGGATCTGATCGGCTTCAGCCTGTGCTCGGTGCCATTCCGCGAGGTGGCCAGCGCCACCCTGAAGGTGAAGCAGCACTTCCCCGACGTGCCGGTCATCTGGGGTGGCTCGGGCCCGACGCTCGAGCCCGAGCGCGCGCTGCAGTATGCCGACCTGGTGTGCAACGGCGAGGGCGAGGGGCTGATCGTCGACCTGGCCGACGCCATCGACGCCGGCCACGACTACTCCGCCACGCCCAACCTGTGCTTCCTGCGCAACGGCGAGTACGTCCGCAACCCGAACCGCAAGCTGGTCGATCTCGAGACCATCGCCATCCCCGACTTCGAGCCGTCGCGCACGATCTACATCAACGACGATCGCATGCGCCGCAACGTCTACCCGCCCAACCTCGGCCGCCAGTACCACATCATGACCCAGCGCGGCTGCCCGTTCTCGTGCTCGTTCTGCATCGAGAGCTGGTACCAGGACGAATGGGGCAAGAAGGACTCGGTGCGCCGGCGCTCGGTCGATGCCGTGATTCAGGAGCTGGTCGAAGCCAAGCAGCGCCTCGGCATCCAGGCGGTGATGTTCTACGACGACGTCTTCACCATCAACCCGCGCTGGCTGCGCGAGTTCGCGCCGCGCTACAAGGCCGAGGTCGGCCTGCCGTTCTGGTGCTATACGTACCCGACCACGACCCGCAAGGACGACATCGCGATGCTCAAGGACGCCGGGCTGACCTCGGTCACCGTCGGTATCCAGTCGGGTAGCAAGGAAGTGCTGGCCGAGTACAATCGGCCGGTGGCGGTGCACACGGCAATCCGCGCGGCGCACGACATCATCGACTGCGGCGTCGACGCGTTCTTCGATCTCTTGACGCGCAGCGACGTCGAGACCGAGAAGAGCTGCCGCGAGACCTTCGACTTCCTGCTCGAGTTTCCGCGCCAGATGAAGACCGTCGGCTTCTACCCGATGACCAAGTTCCCCGACTACAGCTACACGCGCAAGGTCAACGAGCAGCAGCGCACCTCGGCGCTCACCGACGCCGACTACGATTACTACCACCGGCTCTATCTGCTGACGCGCACCGAGCTCCCGCGCGAGGTGGTCAAGGCGTTCGGCGAGTCGGAGACCATCCGCCGCGAGCCGCAGCTGCTCGACCCGCTGCTGCCGGAGCGGCTGCCGTTCTTCTACCTCGACAACCACGCCTTCGATCTCGCGGCGTCGTTCGGCGGTGCCGACGACGAGGAAGACGAGCTCGACTTGCGTCTGGTGCACGCCAGCGATACGCCGGCGCCGCAGTATACGCCGCGCTGAGCGCGACGACGGAATTCACGGAGGTCTCTGCATGGCACGCGTCGCCCTGATCAAGCTGTTCACCGGACTCAACCTGGGCGTGTCCCAGCTGTCGGGTGAGCTGCAGCGGGCCGGCCACGATTCGCGCATCATCTACTTCAAGGACTTCCTGGCCGTGCCGGTCGAGGAGGCCGGGAATTATCTGGTCAGCGATTATCCGGGCGTCGCCGTCGCGGCGCGCGCCAAAGAGTACGTGTGGAACGCCTACCGACCGTTCTCGGAGCGCGAGTACGAGCTGCTCATCGGCGCCCTGCGCGACTTCCGTCCCGACCTGATCGGCTTCAGCCTCACCGCGCTGCCGCTCAAGCCGGCCGCCGAGGTGACCCAGCGGCTCAAGCAACACTTCGACTGCCCGATCATCTGGGGCGGCCCCGGGCCGACGCTCGAGCCCGACCGGTGCATCGAGCACGCCGACATGTTGTGCATCAACGAAGGCGAGGAGCTGATCGTCGAGCTGGCGCGCCGCATCGATGCCGGGCAGGACCCGTCGAACATCCCCGGCCTGTGGATGAAGGTCGGCGACCAGATCGTGAAGAACACGCCGCCGCCGCTGCTCGACGTAGAGAAGATCGCCATCCCGGATTTCGATCCGGCCCACACGATCTACATCAACGACGACCAGCTGCGCACCCCGATCTACCCGCCCAACCTCGGCAGCCAGTACATCATCATGACCACGCGCGGCTGCCCGTTCTCGTGCTCGTTCTGCATCGAGAGTGTGTACCAGGACATGTTCGGCAAGAAGGACTCGCTGCGCCGGCGCTCGGTGGATCTGGTCATCCAGGAGCTGGTGCAGGCCAAGCAGCGGCTCAACATCAAGTCGGTGATGTTCTACGACGACGTCTTCACCACGCACCCGCGCTGGCTGGCCGAGTTCGCGCCGCGCTACAAGGCCGAGGTCGGGCTGCCGTTCTGGTGTTACACGTACCCGACCACGACGCGGCCGCAGGACCTGGCGCTGCTGCGCGACGCCGGGTGCATCTCGATGACCATGGGCGTGCAGTCGGGCAGCGCCAACATCCTGCGCGACAACTTCAACCGGCCGGTCGATCAGCAGCGCGCCATCGATGCCGGGCAGATGATCGTCGACGCCGGCATCAAGGGGTTCTTCGACCTCATCACGCGGGTCCAGTTCGAGAAGGAAGAAGACCTGCGCGCGACGTTCGACTTCCTGCTCGACTTCCCGCTCGGCATGCAGTCGGTGGGCTTCGGCAACATGACGATGTTCCCCACCTACGGCTACACCCAGCAGGTGAGCGACCAGGGGGCCGACCTGACGGTCAGCGACAAGGACTACCAGTACTACCACAAGCTCTACCTGCTCACGCGCACGTCGCTGCCGCGCGGTGTGGTGCGGGCCATCGGGACCCTGCCGATCTTCCGCCGCTATCCGGCGCTAATCGATCCGTTCCTGCCGACCCAGCTGCCGAGCTTCTTCATCGACGACGGCGAAGACGTGCGCCGGGCGGAGATCCTCGACCTCGGCCACGCCCAGGCCGTCATCCCCGGCGGCACGCTCGACCGCGGATTGCCGGCCGGTGAGGCGCGGCTGTGAGCGGGCGCGGATAAGCGGCTGACCAAGGGAGGTTGCCGTGCGCATCCAGTTGCTCAACCCACCGACGCTGATCAATCCCAAGACCCTGAACACCTCGCGGCCGACGCCGCCGCTCGGCCTCGCCTACATCGCCGGCACGCTGCGCCACGCCGGGCACGACTGCAGCGTGATCGACGCCATCGCCGAAGCGCCGGCGCAGCGGCTGCCGGTCGGCCAGTTGGAACGCCTCGGGCTCTCCGACGCCGAGATTCTCGACCGTATCGACCCCCAGGCGCGCGCGCTCGCCATCGGCTGCATGTTCAGCTTCGGCTGGCCGATGCTGCGCGGCCTGATCCACGCCGTGCGCGCCCGCTTCCCCGACATGCTGATCGTCTGTGGCGGCGAGCACTTCTCGGCCCTCACCGAGCAATGCATGGCGACGGCGCCGATCGACTACATCGTCGTCGGCGAAGGCGAAGAGATCGCGGCGGAGCTGTTTGCCCAGCTGGATAGCAACCTGCCCTTCGACGCCGGCACCATCAAAGGCATCGCCTGGCGGCGCGGCGACACCGTCGTCGTAAACCCGCGCGCCGACCGCATGAAGGCGATCGACGAGCTGTCGTGGCCGGCCTGGGACCTCTTCGACCTCGAGGCCTACAACGCCCACGACCTCGTCGGCGGACTGAGCTTCGGCAAGGTGGTGCCGATCCTCGCCACGCGCGGCTGCCCCTACCAGTGCACCTACTGCTCGAGTCCGCAGATGTGGACGACGCGCTGGCATACGCGCCGGCCCGAGTTGGTGGCGGACGAGATCGAGCACTACCATTCGCGCTACGGCGCCAACAACTTCCCGTTCCAGGACCTGACGATGATCGTCAAGCGCGACTGGATCATCTCCTTCTGCAACGAGATCATCCGCCGCAACCTCGACATCCGCTGGCAACTGCCGTCGGGCACGCGCTGCGAAGTCGTCGACGACGAGGTCGCCGAGCTGTTGCAGCGCTCCGGCTGCCGCTGGCTGTGCTACGCCCCGGAGAGCGGCTCGGAGCGCACGCGCGAGCTGATCAAGAAGCGCATGAAGACCGAGAGCCTGCTCGGCGCCGTCGAGTCGTCGGTGCGCGCCGGCCTGCACCTGTCGACGTTCTTCGTCATCGGCTTCCCGCACGATACGGCCGACGACATGCGCGCCACCGCCCGCCTGCTGCGCGAGCTGGCGCGGCGCGGGGTCGAGGACATCGCCGTCAGCTTCTTCTTTCCCATCCCGTCCACCGAGCTCTACACCTCCCTGCTGCAACGCGGCCGGGTGCGGCCGGACGACGACGGCCTCATGTCGCCCCTCTTCGCCCAGCAGCCGACCCTGGTCGACGAGCGCAACTTCTGCGACCACCTGTCGGCCGCTCAGTTGAACCGCTGGAAGCTGTGGCTGGCGGCCAACTTCTACGTCACCGCCTGGGCCACCCATCCGACACGCGTGCTCCGGATCGCCTGGAACGCGCTGCGCGGCAAGCAGACCAGCTCGATGGAGAAGCTGCTCGGCGATCGCATCCGCCGCCTGGTGCGGCGCCGGGCGCCTCGCCAGGTGCCGATCGCGGCGTCGGACTCCGAAGCGCGGCCCTCACAAGCGGCGTGACGCGGCGGACGCCCACTACCGGCGGCGCCGTTGCCCGGTAGCTCTCAGCGCCGCGCCGCGCGTCAGGACGCGCTGCTCTGCCTCGCGCTGTTCGCCGTCGCCGTGGCCTATCTGCTGCGCCTGCCGCGGCTGCTGGGGCCGTCCGACGAAGGGCTCTTCCTCTACGCCGCCCGGCGCCTGCTCGCCGGCGAAGTCTTCTACCGCGACATCTTCGAGATCATCACGCCCGGCGCGCAGTACCTGATGGCGGGCGCCTTTGCCGTCTTCGGCATCAGTATCGCCACGGCCAAGGCCACCGACGCGGTGGTGCACGGACTCATCGTCGCCGTCACCTTTCTCATCTGCCGACAGCTCGGCGTGCGGCGCAGCCTGAGCGCGGTCGCGGCGCTGGCCCACCTGGCGGTCGACCAGCCGGCCTGGCCCTACGCCAGCCCGCACTGGGTGAGCACCATGCTGACCATGCTGCTCGTCCTCCTCACACTGGCGCGCCCGTGGCAGCGCCGCGCCGCCGGCGCCGCTCTGCCGGGGTTGGTGGCCGGCGCCATGATTGCGGTGCAGCATCAGAAGGGCGTGGTATTTGCCGGCGTCGTCGGGGTGTGTCTGTTGCTCGACGGCTGGCTCGGCACCCGCCGTGCGATGGCCGGCCCGGCGGCCTCACTTGCCTGGTTGTGCGCCGGCGTCGCCGCGGTCGCCGCACCCTTCCTCGGCGTCCTCATCGCCGCCGCCGGCGCGCGGGCCGTCTACGCTGCGCTGGTCGAGTTTCCACTCGTCAACTACCGCAGCTACAACCGCGTCGCCTGGGGTGCCGTGCCGTTTCTCACTGTCCCGCTGGTGCCCAACACCTTCCCGCGCCTGCTCAAGTTCTTGCCCGCCGTGACCGGGCTGCTGCCGCTGCGGGCGGGACTCGTCTGGCGCGCGGTCGGGCGCTCGGACGCGCACTGGCGGCTGGCGGCGTTGGCCGCCTTCGCCGCCGCGTCGGTGCTGTCGATCGCCTACTTTCCCGACTTCGTGCACCTCGCCTTCATCGCGCCGATCTTCTACGCCGTCGGCGCCGACAGCGCCGAGGCCGCCCTGCGCGCGGCCACGCGGCGTGTCGCCGCGGTCGCGCCGGCCGCGGCGCTGTGCGCGGCCCTGGTGGTCGGCGTCATGGCCTGGCACCTGCGCGGCAACCTGCGGCGCCAGTGGGCGGCCTATCCGGTCGCCGCCGACACCGCCATCGGCCGCATCGACTTCCCCAACCGCGCCACGGCCGCGACCGTCGAGCGGGTGCGCGCGCTCGCCGACGCCGATCCGCAACGGCGGCTGTTCTGCTATCCTGCCTATCCGGCGCTCTATCTCATGACCGAGACCGACAACCCGACGCCGTTCCAGATCCTGGTCCGCGACTACAGCCCCGCCGAGCAGTTCACCACGGCCCTCGCCATCCTCGCGGCACGGCAGGCACCGCTGGTGTACATCTTGCCTCCGTACGTCGGCGCCGGCGATCCGGTCATCAACTACGTGCACGCCCACTACGACCAATTGCCCGACGAGCCGGCGCTGTGGGTGCTGCGCGCCGACCCGCCGCCATCGGGCGGCGCCTGACCATGCACGAGACCGACCGCACCGTGCGCCAGCTCGACCTCGCCGTCGCGGCGCTGCTCTTCGGCGCCACCGTGCTCTATCTCCTCTCCTGGCCACGCGATCTCGGGTTCGCCGACGAGTCGTACTTCCTGTACGAAGCCAAGCGCATCCGCGACGGCGAGGTGATGTACCGCGATGTCTTTCAGTTCGTCGCCCCGCTCACCTGGCACCTCATGGCGGGGTTGTTCTGGCTCTTCGGCACCGACCTGATCGTCGCGCGCGTCTGCATGGCGCTGCTGCACGGCACCACCGCGGCGCTGTGCTACGCCTGCGCGCGCAGCCTGGGCGTGCGGCGCAGCCTCGCCGTGCTGCCCCCGCTCGCCTATCTGGCCCTCTGCCATGGCCCCTGGCCGTATGCCAGCCCGCACTGGTTTGCCACCGACGTCGTGGTGCTGATCCTGTTGATCGGCTTGCGCGGCCGCTGGGCGGAACAGCCGCGCGCCGCGGTCAGGCTGGGGGCGGTGGTCGGATTGCTGATCGGCATCCAACAGCAAAAGGGTGCGGTCATCACCGCGGCGGTCGGCGCCATGCTGTTGCTCGATCCGCTCACCAGCCGCCGCTGGGGCGCCCGACCGGTATGGCGCCCGATGCTGGCGCAGGGGCTGCGCTTTGCCGCCGGCGTGTTCGCGGTCGTCGTCCCATTGGCCATCGTCATGGTCGCCGTCGCCGGCTCGGAGCCGGTGTTCAACGCCCTGATCAGCTATCCCCTGTTGGAGTACGAAGCCGCGCGCCGCGTCGCGTGGGGTGCCACCGGCGTGCTCGGGGGTGGATACATGATCTTCACCTGGCCGCGGCTGCTCAAATGGGTGCCGCTGGTGATGGCGCCGCTGCTGGCGCTCACGCTGCTCGACATCGTACGCGGCGCCAACCGGCGGCGCGCACGCCAGCACAGTGTGCTGCTGCTCGTCTGCGCCGGGTCGGCCGGCTCGGTGCTGTACTACCCGGACTTCATCCACCTCGCCTTCATCGCGCCGCCGTTCTTCATCGCCGCGGTCGCGTTGCTCGAATGGGGGCTGCGGGCCCTGCGCCCGGCCTGGTTGGCGCGCGGCGTCGAGTGGGCTGTCGCCGCGGTGCTGGTGCTGGCGCTCGGCCGCCAGCTGGCCGACAACCAGATGCACGCGCACGCGAACCACACCCTGCGCCATCAGACTGCGTTCGGACTGGTCGACTTCAGCGCGCCCTGGGAGCTGGTGTTTGCCGACACGCTGCGCGCGCTGCTCGACCGCACCGAGTCGCGCGAGATGTTCGGCTATCCCAGCGTCGTGGCACCGTACCTGCTCGCTGGCGGGCGCAACCCGACGCCGTATCAGCACCTCACCGTGCGCGACCACAAGCCGTGGCGTATTCAGCAGGTGATGGACATTCTGCGCACGCGGCGGCCGCCGTACGTCGTCACGGCACCGCTGTTCCTCAACTTCGAGAAGGACCCCATCGCACGCTATATCGACGCCGAGTACCGCTTCGTCGACGTCGCCGGGCTGACGCCCATCTGGCTGTACGCGCGCAAAGACCTCGAGGTGCCCGACGATCTGGCGGCACTGCGGGCTCCGTACGATGCGCCTTGAGTCCCGTCGTCGCGATCTGGCGCTGGCGGTCGCGCTGGCGGCCGGTGCCTGTGCCTACCTCGCCGCGCTGCCGCGCAACCTGAGCGGGGCGGACGAGTCCTACCTGCTCTACGAGGCCAAACGCATCCTCGACGGGGAGGTGATGTATCGCGACATCTCACAGTTCGTCTCGCCCGGCGCCTGGTGGGCGATGGCCGGGTTGTACGGCCTGTTCGGCGCCAGCATCGACACGGCGAGACTGTCCATGGCGGTCCTGCACGGGGGAATCGTGGCAACGGTCGTCAGCATCTGCGGCGCTCTCGGCGTGCGGCCGGGCCTGCGCGCCGCGGCGGCGGTCGCGTACGTGGCGCTCGGTCCGCCGGTGTGGCCGTATGCCAGTCCGCATTGGCTCAGCACGCTGCTGATGCTGCTGATGCTGGTCGTCGCGCTTCGCGCGCCGCAGCGCACCTTCGGCCTCGGGGTGCTGGTCGGGCTGTTGGTCGCCGTCCAGCAGCACAAGGGCGCTGTCACGGGGCTCGGCGTCGCCGGCTTGCTTGCGCTTGCCTGGCTGATCGCGCGGCGCAACCCGGCAATGCGACAGCCGGCGAGGGCCCTGCTCGGCGCCTGGCTGCGCCTCGGTCTCGGCGCCGCCGCCGTCGTCCTACCAGTCACGCTCTATCTCCTGGCGACCGCCGGCGTCGCGCCGGTGTACCGCCATCTGATCGAGCTGCCGATGATCTACCGGACCTCGAACTACACTCCGTGGGGCCATGTCCTCGGGCTGACTCCCTATTCGACACCAATCGTACCCGCGGTGCTCAAATACCTGCCGCTGGTGTTTCTCGTGCCCGCGCTGCGCCTCGCGGTCGGCCTGTGGCGGCGCCGCGAGATTGCGGCCCTGCGCGCACGGCTCTTGCTCGCCGGCTTCGGCGCCATTGCCGTCGCGTCGGTCGCCTATTTTCCCGACTACATCCACCTCAGCTTCATCGCGCCGTTTGCGCTCATCGCCGCCGCCGACACCGCGGAGCGCGGGCTGACCGCGCTGCGGCAACCCGGATGGCTGCAACCGGCCGCGGGCGCGGTGGTCGCCAGCGCGGTGCTGATCGCGGCCGGCCTCGAGCTCGGACGGGTCATGACGTTCACCCGCCATGCCTTCCCGTTCACGCACGACACCCCCTTCGGACGCGTGGCCTTCGCCACCGAGCGCGAGATCGAGTTGATCGAGCGCGCCCGCACCCTCATGGCGGAATCGGGCTCCGACGAGCTCTTCTCGTATCCCTCGTACGTCGGCATCTACCTCACGACCGGGGGGCGCAATCCGACGCCGTATCAGTGGCTCCAGCCCGGCTTTCACCAAGCGCAGGACTTCGCCGCCGTGGTCGCGGCACTCGATGCGCGCCGCGTGCCGCTGGTGGTGATGAACGTCTTCGCCCAGCCGACGGACCCAATCGTCGTGTACGTGAAGGCGCACTATGACGTCGTCGATATGGGCGAGCCGTTCCCGATCTTCCTGTTCACGCGGCGCGCCGATACGGCGCGCGAAGGGGAATAGCGTGGCTTAAGGTTGCGCCGTCCGCCAGGGTTGGATCGATGGATGGCGCCGAGATGACAGGTCCGCCCTCGCCGTGGTACCGAGATTTGAACCAGGTTGCGTTTGAGTAGACGTCGCACATGAGGGAACCGTTGCACGAGGAATCACCCGACACGCCATACGCGGAAGCCGAGAAGACGCAGCGGGAGCACTACGATCGCATTCTCTCGGCATACGAGGCGCACTACGACGAGCCCAACACACGTCTGTACCGCGAGCGCTTCGTCAACGGTCCGATGTTCGGCGGACTGGAGATGCGAGGGAAGCACGTCCTGGAGGCGATGTGCGGCAGCGGCCTGACGACCGCGACCCTCCTCGCGCAGGGTGCGCACGTGGTCGGTCTCGACATCTCGGCGGCGTGCATCCAGTCGTTCCAGAAGCGATGGCCGCAGTGTCATGCGGTGTGTACTTCGATCAAGCGCTCCGGGCTGGCGCGGGACGCCTTCAGCGTCGTCGTCATCGTCGGCGGCTTGCATCACCTGCAGCCGGACGTCGAACCAGCCATCGAGGAGATCCATCGACTGCTCGAGCCCGGCGGGACACTCTGCTTTTTCGAGCCGCACGTCGGGTCGCTCCCGGATTGGTTTCGCACGCTCTGGTACAAGCATGACTCGATGTTCGCGCCCAACGAAGCGGCGATCGACCTCGAATCCCTGAAGCGGAAGTTCGCCGATCGCTTCGAATTCGTCGGCGAGAAGTACGGCGGCAACGTCGGCCATGTGCTCGTGCACAACTCCATGGCCCTCCGCCTTCCACTGCGCTGGAAGCCGATCTATACGCCGCTCGCCCTGCGCATCGAAGCCGCGCTCGATCCCCTGATGGGAAGGCGCCTCTCCTGCTTCGTCATCTGCCAGTGGAAGAAGCGGGGTGCGGCTCCCGCGCCGCGCACGACGAGTGAAGCGGTGGACGTGATCCGAGCGCCGCCCCCCTCCGGTGTGGAAGAACACGGGTGAGCCTGGGAGAAAGTCGACACGCCCTTGCGGGGGTAGGGGAAAGGGGCTTCCCCCTACCCGCTCGCCGCCGCGTCGGTGCCCCCGCCCGCGGGTGGCGGCGCGATCCCACCACCACCGCCCAGCCGATACTGGGCGAAGATCTCCGGCGTGATCTTGAGGCGCGAGACGCTGTGGCGATGCTTGCCGGTGCGCACCAGGGCGATGGAGTCGACGAAGTGCACCTCGATCTCCATGTCCTCACCGAGGTGACCGCGGAACAGCGCCAGGATCTTCTCCAGCTCCGCGTCTGAAAAGCGCGGGCCTTTGACGACGTTGAACGCGATCGCGCCCAGCCGTTCCTGGACGACCTGGAACTGCTTGAGGATGTGGCCGTAGTCCTTCAACAGATGGGCGAAGAAGGTGCCCGGCAGGAAGCAGCCGTTGGTGCCGATGATGATCGCCTGCACGCGGCCCTGGATCTCGCCGATGAGCGGCAGGCCCCGGCCACACGGGCAGGGCCCGGCGGCGGCGGTGGCGAGATCGCCGAGCGCGTAGCGAATCAGCGGCACGCAGTAGTTGGTCAGATCTGTGACCACCACTTCTCCGGTCTCGCCCGGCGCGGCCGGGCGGCCGTCGCGGATGATCTCGACGATGTACGACTCGGCGTTGACGTGGTGGCCGGCGTGCGCCTCGCACTCGTGCGCGATGCCGCTGAACTCGCGGCTGCCGTACTTGTCGAACACCTTGGCGTGGAACGCCTGCTCGATCACCTCGCGGCTCTCCTGCGACAGCGTCTGCGCCGACGAGACGAGGCCCTTGGGGCGGATGCCGTCGACGTTGTGGCCCTTCAGGTAGTAGGCGATGAGGTTGAACGCCTCGGCGTAGCCGTCGATCAGCACCGGCCGCTTCTGGCGCAGAAACTCGATGTAGTCGCCGATGGTCTCTTCGTTCATCTGGAAGGCGGGAAAGAACTTGCGCCGGGTGAAGAACGCGTCGAGGCGCTCTTTGATCGCCTGGAAGCTCGACATGCCCAGCGTCGAGTGCCACAGCCGCACCTGGCGGTCGCCGAAGCGGTAGCCGGTCCACTCGATGTTGCGCAGCGTCGTCGCCCAGCGCATCTCCAGCTGCGTCTTCTCGGCGTAGAGCGTCAGCGGCTCACCGGTCGAACCGCTGGTGGTGACCGGCAGCATCTGCCCCTTGTCCGAGGCGTCCGACATGAGGTCGAAGTGGAGGTTCTTGCGGATGTCGTCCTTGGTCAGCATCGGAATGCGCCGCAGGTCGTCGAGGGTGCGGACGTCCTCCGGGTCGATGCCGTGGCGATCGAGCAGCTCGCGGTAATACGGCACGTGGCGATAGGCGTGCTTGATCATCAGCCGCAGCCGCGTTTCCTGCAGCTCGCGGATGGCCTCCGGGCTGAGCCACTGCGTGTTGCGCAGCTGGTAGTAGTAGCGCAGCGCGGGATACGACACGACCCAGTGGTGCAGGGGCATCAGCAGGGCGAACAGGCGCAGGTAGAGCCGGCGCGGCAGCGGCAGCGGCTCCGGCGGCCGCGTCGGCGGATGCTTGGAGAGGAAGTCGGAGAGAATGTCGGTGCGCGCCGACATCAGGCGGAACTCGACGAAGCCCTTGGCGAGGTCCACCAGGGTCTTCGCCACCACGCGCACCGGGAAGCGCGAGATGAACGACGTACCGAGCTTGCGGTCTTCGAAGAGCGTCTCGATCTGCTCGACGCGATAGCCCTTGTGATGGGCGGAGACGACGATGAAGGTCTGGAAGTAGTAGTACGAGAAGCGGCGCCGCAGGATGTGGGCGAACACTTCGCGGTCGCAAATCAGGAAGCCCGATTTGATGTCGAAGAGGCGCAAGCCGAACATCAGGCCGAGCATGATGTCGAGCGCGCGGCTGAGGAAGTAGCGCAGGCCGCGCACGCGGCCGATCTGGCTGCGCCAGCCCTGGACGACGTCGGCGTTGGTATACTTGAGCTGGCGGTAGAGGCGGTAGACGTCCTCGGGCAGGTACTGCAGATCGCCGTCCATGATGACGATGTAGCGCCCGCGCGCCGCCTGGGCGCCGCTCTGCCACGCCGCCGGCATGCCCTGGTTGCGCGTGTGGTGCACGGCGCGAACGCAGGGGTGTCGGGCGGCCAGCTCGTCGATCAGCGCGCCGGTGTTGTCGGTGCTGCCGTCGTTGACGAAGATCACCTCGCCCTCCAGGCCGCGGGTTTCGAACACCGCCTGGGCGCGCTCGGCGAGCTCGAGAACGTTCTCGGCCTCGTTGTGACAGGGGACGACGATGCTGATTTCCATATGCGGGGGTCCGGGCGAAGCTTTTCTATCCCATGCTCGCGAGCGATTGGAAAGTCCGAAGACAGCCTCGCGAGCGGCCGGCGCGCCGGCGCTCAGGAAGCCGAGGCCGCGCGCAGCGGCTCGAGCTGGAACATCACCTGCGGCAGGGTGTGGATGGCGTTGTGGAAGACTTCCTCGCGCTGGATGGCGAAATGGCGCGCGATGATGGCGCGCAGGTCGCTGCGCGGGCGGATGTAGTCGCCGCGGTCGTGACGCAGGAAAAAGGCCTCGAGGCGATTGGCCGCGTCGGGCGCCGCGTCGAGCAGCACCACCCGGTCGCGCACGACGCGGGTCAGTTGCGCGAGCAAGCCGTCCAGCGTCGGCTCGTCCAGGTGGTGCACCATGTTGATGACCACGGCCTTCTCGAACGACTGGTCGGCGAAGGCGAGCTCGAGAGCGCTCATGGCAACGAAATGCTGCGCCGCGTCCGCCGTGCGGCGGCGCGCGAAGGCGAGGTAGGGAATCGTCGTGTCCACGCCGACGTAGGTGCCGCGCGCCAGCGCCGCCGCGGCGCCGGTGCCGCAGCCGACGTCGAGCAACCGCTCGCCCTCGCGCAGCCCCAGGGCGTCGCGGATGCGGTCCATCGTTCCCCAATAGGTCGGCAGGCGCAGGTAGTAGAACAGCGCTCCGCTCTCGATGAAGCGATGCACCAGCCCCATCGCCCCGGCTTCCAGCTTTCCGGCTCCCACGTGCCTCCCGTCCCTAAGAGTAAATGTCGCTGTACTTACCCCACCCGCGTCGAGAAGTGAACTTCCCTTTGGGTTCGACAGGCCGGTCCTGACTCTGCTAACTCGGCCACGGTTTCTGCCGTGAATCGTCGATTGTCCGCCGCGCCTGACGTGCCGCTTGCTTCCACGCGGGTGGACCTCGGCATCGTCGTTCTCCTCGCCGCCCTCACCATTGCGTACGTCGCCGCCTGGCCGCGCGACTTCTTCCTCGCCGACGAGGGTCTGTTCCTCTACGAGGCCAAGCGCATCCTGAGTGGCGAGGTCATCTACCGCGACTTCTTCGAGATCATCACGCCGGCCTCGCTGTATGTGATGGCGCTGTTCTTCAAGCTGTTCGGCGTGTCGATCGAAGTGGCGCGCATGAGCACGGCGCTGCAGCACGCCCTGATCGTCGCGCTGATGTACGGCACCTGCCGCGCCCTCGGCGTCGGCCGCTGCCTGGCGGTCGCGGCGTGTACCGCGCACATGGCGATCGGCTACTACGCCGTCTCCATCGCCAGCCCGCACTGGGCGGGCACGTTCCTGACCCTGGCGTGCCTGGCCGGCGTGCTGTACCGGCCCTGGTTGTCCAGCACGGTGGGCTGTGCCTGCCTCGGGGTGCTCGCCGGCCTGCTCGTCGCCACGCAACAGCAGAAGGGGGTCATCGTCGGCATCGGCGCCGGGCTGGTCGTGCTCGCCTGGGGGGTCATCGAAGATCGCGCCGTGCACTGGGCGACCATCCGGCGCGCCCTCGCCTACAGCGCCGGCATCCTCGGCATCGTCGTGCCGATGCTGCTACTCCTGCTGCTTACCGCCGGGTTCGAGCCGGTCTTCAACGCCTTGGTCCGCGTTCCGCTCGTCAATTACCGAACTTACAATCAGACGCTGTGGGGCTTCTACGGCGTGGGCGTCGGGCACCATTCCCTGCCGCGGTTCACGATGTACCTGCCGGCGATCGTTCCGCTGATGTTTGCCCGGCTGGCATGGGCTGCGGTACGGCGCGCACCCGCCGCGCGACTGCAACAACACACGGCCCTGGCCATCATGGGCGCCGCGGCGGTCGCGTCCATCTGGTACTTCCCCAACTATACTCACCTCGCCATCATCGCGCCGGTCTGCCTCATTCTCGCGGCCGAGACGCTCGACACGCTGCTCGGTCAGCGCGCATTGCACCTGCCGCCCGGGGTCGGCACGGTCGTGGGAACGCTGCTGTGCATCGGCGTGGCCCTGCAGGCACAGAGCAACCTCCGCTGGCGCCGCCAGAACTGGAGCCTGTCGCGCGACACGGTCTTCGGCCGGGTGGACTTCCGCAACCAGGTCGAGATCGATCTCGTCGAGGCGGTGCGCGCGCGCTTCGCCGGCGCGCCGACGCGCGAGCTGTTCTGCTATTCGAGCTGCCCCGGCCTCTACCTCCTGACCGACACCATCAACCCGACGCCGTATCAGCTGATGATTCCGGGCTACAATTCCGACGAGCAGATCGCGCAGGTGATCAACATCCTGGAAGCGCGCCAGCTCCACTACGTCGCGGCGATCCCGGTTGGCGTGCGCCCACCCGATCCGATCTTGAGTTACCTCCGCGAGCACTACCGCGCCGTGCGCTTCACCAAGCAGCCGCAGTGGGCCTTCGCGCTGTTCAAGCGCAAGCCGTGAGCGTCACTCGGCGTACCCGAGTTGCCGCAGCTGCTCGCGTTGCGCCTCGCTGAGCACCGGCCGGCGCTGGCCCCTGGCTTCGCCGCGGAAGGTGCGGACCAATCCCTGCTTGTACTCGTCGAGGTGGCGGAACATGTCCGCATCGGCGGGCGTGTAGAGGGTCTTCTGTTCGGTCGGGTCGGTGCGCCAGTCGTACACGGCGTGGCGGAACTTGCCCTGTTGCCAGGGCTCGCGTTTGTAGAAGCGGTCACCCTCGCGCACGCCGACCAGCATGATGTCCGGATCCGGCAGGGCGGTCCCGACGCGCTGGTTGAGCGTCGTGTGGCTGAAGGCGCGCAGCGCGGGTGATGGCCCTTCGCCGCGTATCGCCGGCAGCAAATTGACTCCCATCATCTCGTTGGCCGGCGGCAGCGCGATCTCGGCCAGCGCGGCGAGGGTCGGCATCACGTCGACGGAGCGGCTCACCGGTTCATACACCCTGGCCGCCAAGCCAGGGGCGTGGATGAGCAGCGGAATCCGCAGCACTTCGGGTGCCAGTTGGAAGCCGTGTGACCACTGAAAGCGCGCGTTCTCTCGATACAGCGTCTCGCCGTGGTCGGCCGTGAACACAATCATCGCGTCGTCGAACAGGCCGTGGTCGCGAATCGTCTCGACCACCGATCCGAACAACGAATCGAGGTAGAAGAGCGTCGACTTGTACAAGACCTCAACCACGCGCGTCATCGTGACGAACTCCTCCGGCGACAGGCCCAACACCGGGAACGCGCTGGGGAACAGCGAGAGCGTGCCGATGTTATCCAGCCAGATCTTGCTGTAGCGGGTGAAGTCCTCGTTCGTCAGCCCGGCGCACTCCTCCGGGTAGGCGGCGCAAAACAGCGCCCGGTGGGCGGTGCTGTACGGGCCGTGGGTGACGCTGAAGTTGGTCATGACGAAGGCGCGGTAGTCCGGGTTGCGGCTCAGCTCGTCGAGCACCGCTTGGAACGCGGCATCTTCGGCGTGCAGAAAGAAGCGCTCGTTGTAATGCCGGTGCCCCATGCCCGCGTTGCCGTCGAACAGGTGCGCCTCTTCCACTCCCTGGCCGAAATGCAGCGCCGCGGAGGCGAACGGGTGCCCGGCCCAGAAGAAGGTGTCGTAACCGCCGTCGCGAAAGGCCTCCGCGAGGGTGTAGACGTCGTCCGGCAGCTTGTCCGTGTTGGCGAAGACGCGGTGGCGCATCGCGTGATTGCCGGTGAACAGGGCCGCGTAGTCGATCGCCGAGCGGCCCGCTTCGCCCTGATGGCGTTGGAACACGACGCTCTCGCGGGCAAACGCCGTCAGAGACGGCGTGTAGAGCGCGGCGGGGTTGTACGGCCCGAGGTGACCAGTGGTTACGGTGCACGGGGCGTAGAGCAGCACCAGGCGCGGTGGTTTGGCCACGGCAGCGGTAGGAGCGGTAGGAAGGACGGCCGGCGCCCGGACCTCGGCCGGCCCCACGTGTCCGGTCCAGTGGACCACCCCCGCCAGCACCACGAGCGCGAGCAGAACGATAACGCCGAGCGAAACTCTCATCCAACCAAAACCGCGGCACGGCCGCGCTCCGCACGCAGCCGCCTACCCGCACCATTCCGGTTCTCGACAGCCAAGTCCAGCCTCGTCAGGCTGACCGGCCACATTCCGCCCGCGACTCGCCCGCTGCGTTGACAAGGCAGCGGACGGGCGGATAGACCGGCGCGCGACATGGACCCGCAGCTCTACAGGCGTTTCTACGAGATCGAGGACCGCTTCTGGTGGTCGGTGGGGACGCGCCGGGTGTTCTTCCAACTGATTCGCGAGCTGGGACACCAGCCGGGCCGCCGCGCGCTCGACGTCGGCTGCGGCACCGGCATCATGCTGCGCGAGTTTCCGGCCGACTGGACGCTGGTCGCAGGCTGCGACTTCACCGACCTGGCACTGTCGTTCTGCCGCGAGCGCGGCCTCGGCGCCCTGGTGCGCGGCAGCGCCGTCGAGCTGCCGTTCGCCACCGAGAGTCTGGATCTGGTGATGGCGCTCGATGTCGTCGAGCATCTCGACGACGACACCGCCGCCATGCGCGAGATCACCCGCGTCTGCCGCCGCGGCGGGCACGTGCTGGTGCACGTGCCGGCGTTCCCCATCTTGTGGACCGACAAGGACGTCCTCAACCACCACCGCCGCCGCTACCGTCGCGCCGAGCTGCTCGCCCTGATCGGCCGCAGCGGCCTGCAGGTCGAGCGGCTGTTCTACCTGAACGTCTTTCTCTTTCCCGTCGCACTGCTGCGCGCCATCGCCGAGCGCCTGATCGGCACGCGCCGCGCGGCGGCCCCGGCCCCCTCCGCCCCGGTGCTCGACGCGATCTACCGCATCCCCGACGCACTCAACCGCGCCATGACCACGCTGATGGACGTCGAGCGCCATTTGGTCACCCGCGTTCCGGTCCCCTTCGGCATGTCGCTGGTGTGCCTGGCGCGCAAGCCGTAGATCAGAAAAACCTTCCCGCCTGGAGACTGTCGATTTTCTCCGGAGTCCGGCTTCCCCCCTTTGGCAAAGGGGGAAGCTAGAGCTGATCCGCGTCGCACGAGACCATCGACAGTCTCCGAGGGGGAGGAAGCCGGAGTCGGACGCGGTCTACCGCTTGCGAAACACCGCGTAGGCGCCGCAGCCGCGCATCGTCGGGTCGCGCAGCGCTTCCTGCTCGGCGGCGGTGAGGCGGGCCAGCAGCGCGGGCTCTTCGCGCGCGAGGGCCGGCAGGTCGAGCACCAGCGGGAGCGGGAAGAGCGCCCCGGCCACAGCCTCGTGCACGACGTCGAAGCGGGCCCGCGCCAGCGGCAGGATATCGTCCGAGCGCACGCCGCAGAACGGGCTCAACCCCTCCGGCCGCGGCGCGGTGATCGCCTCCATGCCGCCGGCGCGGAAGCGCACCGGGATCTCGCGCAGCAGGGCATTGATGAGCGCCAGCCGTTCGGGAGCGTACTGCAGGCGGCGCTCGCCGACGTAGTCGTGCAGGGCGAACAGCCCGCCGGGGCGCAGCGCGCGCTCGACCTCGGCGAGCAGGTGCTCGAGGTTGGCGATGTGGTGCAGGCAGCTGCTCGACCAGATGACGTCGTAGCGCGCCGCGGGCAGGCGGGCGAAGTTGAGATCGGTCTGGATGAAATGCACCTCGCGCCCGCCGCGCGTCGAGCCGTACCGCCCCAGGCCGAGGCCGGCGCGCACCTTGCGGATGACGCCGGGGCTGAGCTCGTAGATGTCGAGCCGATCGCTGCCGCCGGCATCGAGCCACTGGCGCTCGTAGCCGCCCTCGTCGCAGCCGAGCATGGCCGCATCGCGAAACGGCCCGCGCCCGCGCAGGTCGTCGAGCCACGAGCGCTCGGGGTCGCCGGTGTACGCCGCGTTGGCGTCGCGCTGGCCGGCCTGCATGCGCTGGAACAAGCGGCCGCCGAAGTCGGCCTGCGCCCAGTAGTCCGCCTCGGCGCGCGCACGGCCGGGATAGACGACGTCGTCGGCTCGCACCCGCGCCCCGTCGGCCGCCGGCGCCGCCACGCGCGCCGCCCCCGCCGCGTGCGGCCGCCAGATCGAGACGACGACGTCGGCGATCCGCGGGGTGCGATAGGCGAAGCGGTCGAGCCGCTGCAGCAGCGCCGCGGCGCGCGGCGGCGGCAGCCGGGCGAGCAGCGGGCCCCAGCCGGGCGTCATCCAGCCGATCGACACGCCGAAGGCACGGTCGAGCTCCAGGTACGGCGCGCAGAGCCGGCGCAGCAGCGGCAGCGTGCACTCGAACGAGTGCTCGATCGGCACCGGCGTATCCCAGAACAGGTGCTCGTCGCGCGAGGTCACGCCGAGGGCGCGGCCGGCGCGGTAGAGCAGGCGGCTCAGGCGCACGCTCAGGCTGTCGTAATTGACGAAGCTGACCACCATGCGGCCATCGGGCTTCAGCACGCGCGTCATCTCGGCCAGGCTGCGCTCGGGGTTGGCCAGGTGATCGATCGCCGAATCGATCAGCACGCGGTCGAACGTCGCATCGGGAAACGGCAGCGTCTCGGCGATGCCGCGCACCAGGTGCACGCGCGCACCGTACTCCGCGATGCGCCCCTGCGCGCGCTCGAGCATGACCGGCGACGGCTCGACGACGTAGGTCTCCATGCCGCGCAGGCTGATCTTGCAGGCGTGGATCGCCTCCGCGGCCGCCACTTCGAGGACGCGCCCCGGCCCGCCGGCCACCGTCGCCTCGGTCGGCACCGCGGCGAGGCGACTCATGATGAAGAAGTTGTCGGGGTCCCGGCGCCACTTGCCGTGCAAATGGCTGACGTCCCAGTCGAGCTGCAGCTCGAGGTTCTCCTGCGTCACGGCCCCACGCTCTAGCCCGCCTCGCCGGGCAAGTCCACGTCGGCCGGTTTGTGCCGCTCGGACCGATCTGGCACACCGCACACAGCGCTGCGGCGCTGGCGGGATTCCGGATATGCGGTCGACATCACGCTCCGCGCCGATCAACATCGGCCTCGCCGGCCTGCTCTATTTGCTCGTCGCCTGGCTGTTCCTGCAGCTCGAGGTCTACGCGGCGGCGACCGACCCGGTGGCACCGTCGGTCGGCGACCTGGTGACGCTGTACTACCCGCACATGCGCTACGGCTTCGCCGCGCTCAGCCGCGGCGATCTGCCGCTATGGAACCCGTACCAGGCCTGCGGCACGCCGTTTCTCGCCGACCCCTCGATCGGCTTCTTCTACCCGCTCTACGCGCCCTTTCTATGGCTCGACACGGCGCGGGCGCTCGACCTCGACCTGGTGCTGCACCTGGCGCTGGCCGGCTTGAACCTGTTTCTGCTCTGCCGCCACTTCGGGCTCGGCTGGGCGGCGGCACTGCTCGGCGGCCTGGTCTACGCCTATCAGGGCAGCGCGATGATCCAAGTCAACTACCCGAGCTTCCTCGTCGCCACCGCGTGGATGCCGTGCCTGTTCCTGCTCGCGCATCGCGTCCTGCGCGCGCCGTCGCGGCAGGCCGTGGCGGGGCTCGCCGCCGTCGCCGGGCTGCTCTGTCTGGGCGCCTATCCGCAACACCTCTACTTCGCCGCGCTGGCCCTGCTGCCCTTTGTCGCCGTGCAGGCCGTGCTGGTCGCGCGCACCGACGGCGGCGCCGCGCTGCGGCGGCGCATCGGGCTGCTCGGCCTGGCAGCCGCGCTCGGCCTCGGCTTCGGGTTGGTGCGCATCCTGCCGGCGCTCGACTTCATCCAGCAGACCTGGCGTCCGCCCGGCGGGCTCAGCATCGAGCTGGCCGGCATGATGGCCATTGCGCCGCAGACCTTCCTCCACGGCGTCGCGACAGCGGCGAAAGCGTCCGGCTGGCTGGCGGACGATCTGCGCAAATCCTACGTCGGCGCGCTGCCGTTGCTGCTGGCGCTGATCGGTCTCACCACCGGCGGCCGACGCGCCGTGGCACTGCCGATCGCGGCGGCGGGCGCCGCGGCGGTGCTGTACGCGTTCGGCACCGCCGGCCCGCTCTACCCGTTGATGTTCCAGCTCCCCGGCGGCAATTGGTTTCGCGGCCCGGCCCGCGCGCTGGCCATCTTCGGCCTCGCCGTCGCGTTTCTCTCCGCGCTCGGACTCGATCGCCTGCAGGCGCGCTTCGCGGCCATACGCCCGAACGGCCCCCTGCGCACGGCGGCCGGCCTGGTCCTCGGCGTGCTCCTGGCGGCGCTCGTCGCCGACCTGTTTCGCGCCCAGGTCCTCACCGGGCTGCGCCCCTCGATGCGGCCCGACTACGTGGCGCGCAACGCGCCGCTGTTCGACGGCATTCGCGCCCGCCAGGGATTCGATCGCACCTACGTGTGGCACACCTTCGATGCGCGCAAGCGGCTGTTCTTCTATGCCGATCTCGGCAAGGTGGGGCTCAATCACGGCGTCTGGTCGTGCACCGACTACTCGGTCTCGGGCCTGCGCTGGGAGACGTACATGGCCTCGATCGGCCTGCCGGTGTTGTTTCCGGTCGGCTACCGCGTGATCGATCTCAAGCCGGCCAACGCGCCGTTGATGGCGCTCGCCGGCGTGCGCTACTTCGTCTTCGAAGGCCGGCCGCCGCAGTATGTCGCGCCGGAAGTCTTCGCCGGCTGGACCGAGCTCGCCCGCGACGGCGACGTCTTCACCTACGAGAACCCGGGCGCATTGCCACGTGCCTTCGTCGCGCCGCGCGTCACCGTCGAGCCCGACGCCGCGCGTCTTCTGCAGCAGCTGAGCAGCGCCGACCTGCGCCGCCAGGCGTTCGTCGAGCAAGACCTGCCGGCGCCGCTGAGCGGCAGCGCTGAAGGCGGCATGGCGCGCATCGTTGTGTACGAGCCCAACCGCGTCGTCATCGAGACCGAGACGCCTGAACCTGGGCTACTCGTCCTCACCGACCAGTACGACGCCGGCTGGCGCGCCAGCGTCGACGCGGCCCCCGCCGCCGTGCTGCGCGCCGACTACCTTTTCCGCGGCGTCCCCGTCCCCGCCGGCGCGCACCGCGTCGAGCTCGTCTACCGCCCGATCAGCTTTACCCTCGGGGCAGTGGGGACGTTGGTGTCGATGATTGCGATCGGAGCGTTCCTACTCGCCCCGGCCCGTGCTGCGCCGCGCGCGTAGGCGGCCGGGCGGCCGCGCTTCCTTCACTCATTCATTCCGGCTCCGCCTGGAGCGCCGCGCTTCCGCGCGGCTTCTCCCGCCCCACCTCCCCACCGGCGCCGCGGAAGCGACGCGCTCCAGGAAGATTCCCCACCACCCCTCCCCCCCGCCCGCGCTGGCTTCGCTCCCTGCCCGGCGCTATGTCGGCGGGCAAGGGGGAGCGCATGCGCAAATGGGGGACGCGCGCGGCGATCGCGTTGGGGCTGATCATCTCGGCGTGCGGCGAAAAGCCGGCGGCGCCGGTGGCGCCGGCCGCGGTGCCGGGGCCGGAGGAGCTGGCGGCGCACAGCGAGGAGTTTCGCCGCGAGGTGATTCGGGTCACCGACGGCGTGTACGTCGCGGTCGGGTTCGGCCTGGCGAACTCGATCCTCATCGAGGGCGACGACGGGGTGGTCATCGTCGACACGATGGAGAGCCTCGAGGCGGCCGAGACGGTCAAGGCCGAGTTCGCCAAGATCACGTCCAAGCCGGTGCGCGCGATCATCTACACGCACAATCACGCCGACCATGTCTTCGGCGCGCGCGCGTTCACCGAGGGGCGGCCGATTCCGGTCTACGGGCAAGCGCTGATCTACCGCGAGCTCGACCGTTTCCTGACCGTCGTGCGCCCGGCGATCTACACCCGCAGCATGCGCATGTTCGGCACCTTCCTGCCGCCGGGCGACGTGCTGAATGCCGGCATCGGCCCGTTCCTCGCCAGCGGCCACGGGCGCGGCACGCTCGCGCTGGTGCGGCCGACCGACGTCTTCGACGAGGAGCGCCGGCTGACCATCGCCGGCGTCGAGCTGCAACTGGTGCACGCGCCGGGCGAAACCGACGACCAGCTCTTCGTCTGGATTCCGGCCAAGCGCACGCTGCTGCCCGGCGACAACATCTACAAGTCGTTTCCGAACCTCTACACCATTCGCGGCACGTCCTACCGCGACGTCGTCGCCTGGGTGCACAGCCTCGACGCCATGCGCGCCTTGCACCCCGAGCACCTGGTGCCGAGCCACACCCGGCCGCTGTCAGGCAGCGACACCATCGCCACGACGCTCACCGCCTACCGCGACGCCATCCAGTTCGTGCACGACCAGACCGTGCGCGGCATGAACCGCGGCCTCACCCCCGACCAGCTGGTCGAGGTGGTCAAGCTGCCGCCCCACCTGGCCAACCACCCGTTCCTGCGCGAGTTCTACGGCACCGTCGCCTGGTCGGTGCGCTCGATCTTCGCCGGCTACCTCGGCTGGTTCGACGGCGATGCCGCCACGCTCACGCCGTTGTCGCCGACCGAGCGCGCCGAGCGCATGGCCACCCTGGCCGAGCAGGCCACGCCGCTGCGCGACGCCGCGGCCGCCGCCCTCGCGCGCGGCGACCACCGCTGGGCGGCGGAGCTGGCCGCCGATGCGCTGCGCCTGCACCCGGACGACGCCGAGGTGCGCAAGCTCGAAGCGCAGGCACTGCGCGCGCTCGGCGCGCAGCAGCTCAGCGCCAACGGGCGCAGTTATTTTCTCACCCAGGCGCTCGAGCTCGAGGGCGCCGTCACCATCCGCGAGAACGACCCGGCGGCGTTGCCGGAGGAATTCATCCGCAACCTGCCCATCGACGGCGTCATGCGCTCGATGGCCGTCAACCTCGACCCCGAGCGCAGTGCCGAGTTCGAACGCGTCGTCGGCTTCACCTTCCCCGACATCGGCGCCGTCTACACCGTGCACGTGCGCCGCGGCGTCGCCGAGGTGCAGCCGGTGTTCCCGGACAAGCCCGACCTCAGCGTGCGGCTCGACTCGCTGCTGTGGAAGGAGGTCCTCATGGGGCGGCGCAACCCGGTCGTCGCCTTCGCCTCCGGCGCGGTGCGCATCGACGGCAGCCCGCTCGAGCTGATCGGGTTCCTGCGCCTGTTCCAGTCGAAAGCCAGCTGAGCGATGGCGGTTTCCGGCTCTTTCCGGTCCCCCTCCTTTCCAAGGAGGGGCTAGGGGAGGTCGCTCGTTGCTCTCGATGAACGCCCGGGGGATCAACCTCCCCCCGGCCCCCTCCTTGGAAAGGAGGGGGAGCGAGAGGGGGAGCAGATCTACCGTTCTCACTCGCCGCGCGCGCTCGGCAACGTGAACGTGAAGGTCGCGCCGCGTCCGCCGACGTTGCGCTCGCCGCGCAGCGTGCCGCCGTGGGCGGTGATGATGGATTGGCTGATCGAGAGGCCCATGCCGAGGCCTTCGGCCTTGGTCGTGTGGAAGGGCTCGAAGAGGAGCTGGGGGTCGGACACCGGCAATCCCGCGCCCGTGTCGCGCACGCGCACCTCCAGATCGCCGTCGTCGCGGCGCGTCGCCTCCACGGCGATCTCGTGGTCGTCGGCCGACAAGTCCATGGCCTCGAGCGCGTTGCTCAGCAGGTTGACGACGACTTGCTCGATCTGCACGCGGTCGATGTCGACCCGCGGCAGCCGCGCGGCGACATTGACCCGCAACGTGACGCCCTGACGCCGCGCATCGGTCTCGATCATCCGCACCGCCTCGCCGATGACCTGCCCGAGATCGCTCGACTCGCGGCGCGACTCATCCTTGCGCACGAAGTCGCGCAGGCGGCTGACCACCCCGGCGGCGCGCAGGGCCTGCAAGCTGATCTGATCGGTCGCCGCCTGCACCGCTGCCATGTCCACCGCATCGCTGCGCAGCCAGCGGGCAAGTCCGCCGGCGAAGTTGACGATCGCGCCGAGCGGCTGATTGATCTCGTGCGCGAGCTGCGCGGCCATGCCCTCGACGGTGCGCAGGCGCTGCAGATGGGCGAGTTGGGATTGTTGCTGATGAATGCGCTCATCGGCGCGTTGGCGCTCGGCCATTTCGGCGCGCAGGTCGTCGACCGCGGCGGCCAGTTGCCGGGTGCGCTCCGCGACGCGCTCTTCGAGCCCGTCGCGCGCCTGGCGCAGCGCTTCCTCGGCGCGCACGCGCTCGGTGATGTCGACCGCGAAGACGATCACGCCGATGACCGCGCCGCTGCCGTCGAAGTATGGCACCTTGTCGGTCCGCACCCAGCGCTTCTCGCCGGCGCCGGTCATCAGCGGTTCGACGATGCCCAATTTGGATCGACCCGATCGGATCACGTCCAGATCGTCCTGGTGATACTGGGCCGCCTCCTCCGGATAGAGCTCGTAGGTGGAGCGCCCCTCCATCTCGCTGACCGAGAGGCCGAGCGCCTCCGCCGCCGGGCGGTTGGCGCGCAGGATGCGGTTGTCGCGGTCCTTGTACCAGATGAGTGCCGGGACCGAATCGAGGATGACGCGCAGATCCTCCCACTGCTGGCGCAGGGCGCGATTGACGCGCTGGTTCTCGCCGCCGTCGCCCTCATTGCCCGCGCCCGACTCGGGTTCGAAGTCGCGCTTGGTCATCCGCTCGCACAGCTAGCACGCGCCCGCCTGTAAGCCTACGGGCGGTCGACTCTCCACCGCATCGTATCCCATTGGCCGTTGATGCTACCCTGCCGCGGCCGAAGGGGCACCGATGTGTTGATCGAGGCGCGGCAGGTGGCGGCGGGGAGCGTCGTAGAGACCGGAGTCTGCATCATCGGCGCCGGCGCGGCGGGCATCGCGCTGGCCTGCGAGCTGGCGCTGCACGCGATCGACGTCTGCGTGCTCGAGAGCGGCGGCCTCGAACCGGACGACGCGGCGCAGGCGCTCAACGCCGCCGAGATCGCGGCACTGCCCTACACGCCCCTCGACGCCAATCGCCAGCGCGCGCTCGGCGGCGCGACCAATTTGTGGGCCGGATGGTGTCGCCCGCTCGATGACCTCGACTTCAGCCCGCGCGCCTGGGTACCGCACAGCGGCTGGCCGCTGGCGCGCGCCGCGCTGCTGCCGTACTACGCGCGCGCGCACGCGCTGTGTGAGCTGGGCCCCTGCGAGTACGATGCGACCTACTGGGCCGCGCGGCGGCAGGCGCCACAACTGGCGTTGCCGCCCGAGCGCGCCGCGACGCGCATCTTCCAACTCAGCCCGCCGACCCGCTTCGGGGCACTGTACCGCGATCGCCTGTCGCGGGCGCCCAACGTCACGGTGCTGCTGCACGCCACCGCCCTCGAGCTGCAAACCGACGAGACCGCCGGCCGGGTCACGGCGGTGCGCGTCGCGTCGCCATCCGGCAGCCACTTCGCGATCGCGGCACGGCGCTACGTCCTGGCGGGTGGCGGCATCGAAAACGCCCGCCTGCTGCTGTTGTCGAACGCGGTGCAGGCTGCCGGGCTCGGCAACGGCGGCGACGCGGTGGGGCGGTATTTCATGGAGCACCTCCACTTCCCCGCCGGCGCGGTCGCGTCACTGCCCCGGGGAACTGACTTCCCCGCCCTGTACGGGCCGCCGCGCGCCGGGGTCGCCGCGCGCCTGGCGCTGCCGCCGGCGCTGCAAGAGCGCGCGCGACTGCTGCACTCCAGCACCGCAATTCAACCCATCTATCTGGGCGACCGCTCGCCGCTGGCGCGCGCCGCGATGCGGGTGGTGAGCTCCGTGCGACAGCGGCGCTCGAGCAACCGCCCGCTGCGGCGGCAGCTCGCTCGAGACCCGGCGCTGGCCGCGGCGGTCGACCACAGCTTCGGCCCGCCCCCGCGCCTCGGCCGACCGCTCGTCGGTCTCAGCTTGCACCACACGGTCGAGCAGGCGCCCAACCCGGAGAGCCGGGTGCGCCTCGGCACCACGCGCGACGCGCTGGGGCTGCCGCGCGCGCGTCTGGAATGGCGCACCACGGCATTGGACGAAGCGACAGCGCGGCGGCTGCCGGCACTCATCGGCGCGGCGTTCGCGGCCGCCGCAGTCGGACAGCTCGCGGCCGAGCCGGAACAGAGACAGTGGCCCCCGCCGCCGTTACAGGGCCTGCGCGGCCATCACATGGGCACGACGCGCATGAGCGCTTCGCCGCAGCACGGCGTCGTCGATGTCGACTGCCGCGTGCACGGCGTCGCCAACCTCTTCGTCGCCGGCAGCTCGGTCTTCCCCACCGCCGGCGCCGGCACGCCGACGCTGACCATCGTCGCGCTGGCGCTGCGACTCGCCGATCACCTGGCGACGTTGCAGCGTGAGCGCAACTGAGTCAGCGCGGATTCGCGAAGGAGTACCTCTCCCTCCGGGAGAGGTACGGTGAGGGGATGAAATGATGGCTTCGACCCCTGCTTCATTGAAGAGTTTGTTTGATCCCCTCACCTAGCCTCTCCCGGAGGGAGAGGAACCAGACCGGACCAAGCTTTGCAGCCGCCGGTCCCCGCTCACGGCTGCGCCGGGCAGGTGGCCGGCACGGCGCCGGCCTGTCCGCCCTTGAAGATGCCCGGGCGATCCGACTTCGCCGACGAAGGCGGTTGGCCTCTCAGGTTGGGCGCGGTGTCGGTGCACCAGCCGGGATCGCTGCCCAGTTGCAGGTGCAGTGCGACCCGGCCCTGCGCCGGCTCGTTCAGTGAGTAGGTCCAGGCGCTGCCGCCGCCGCGCAACACGATGCGGTCGTTCTTGACCACGACGCTGCGGATCGCCGCCCCGCTGGCGCCGCGGAAGCGATACCCGGTCGGGCTCGCGCCGCTGCCAATCGCCTTCCAGCCGCTGGCCGGCAGCGCCACGGTGACCCGATCGCTGGTCAGCCCCGCCGCGTTGTAGACCGTCAGTGTCGCGCCGTGCAGCGTCGGATCGTCGGCGCCGCCCCGCGCGGGCGTCAGCACGCGGTTGGCCGCCGCGTCGTCTTTGGTGAGGGCGGTGAACGTCACCTTGCGCCGCGATCCGGCGTCCCTGAGCATGAGGTTCGAGGTGCGGATCAACACGGGTATCGTCAGCGGCGTGCTGCTCGGATCGGCCGGATCCGATCCGGCGTCGCGCTCGTCGCCATCGAGGAAGCCGTCCTCGTCGCGGTCGACGCCGGCGCGCGTGCCCCCACCCGGCGGCACGCAGGTGTACGTCAGCTCCTGCCCAGCGGTCGCGGCCAGGGCCCGCAAAGTCGCATCGGCGAGCGGCGCATCCGCGGCGCGGTCGCCGATGAACTGCCCACCCGCACTGCGCACCCAACCGCGTTGATCGCCGGCCACCGCGCCCTTGACGATCAGGTCGCACTCGCCGAGACCGGCGCGGGCGATGAGCAGATCGATGCGGCTCCCCACCACACCGCCGTTGGTCGCCGACAGCGTCGTCTGTTGTCCGACGACCGGCGCCAGGTTGGTGTCGAAGGCGAGCATGAACTGCTCGACGTTGCGCCGGTCGGTATCGCTGGGGAATCCGACATTGGGCCCGCCGATGGCGTTGTTGCTGAAGACGGTGGCGTTGAAGAAGCGAAAGAGCGTATCGACGGCGCCGTCATGGAGGAAACCAAAGCCGCGGATCTGCGGCCCCTGGAATGGTTGATTGAGCGGCCGCACGCCGAAGACGTCGAGCGCGCCGAACATGCCGACCTTCTGGTACAGGTTGCGCAGGTGCGGGATCTTGATGATCTGCTGCTCGTTCTCGAAGCTCGCGCGACCATCGGTGCCGAAGTGGCCGAGCTCGGGCTGGAGCCGATGACAGCCCTCGCAGGTGAAGCCCAGCGGCTGGCCGAAGATCGAGCCGGCGATGCCGTCCGACAGCCGCGGCCCGACGAAGAAGTTGCGCCCGGCCAGCTGCGCCGCGTTGAGCGAGTTGTCGAGCGCGCGCACCGGGTTCGGCGGCAGCGCGACCTGCAGGATGAAATCCGTGAACTGCTGCATCTGCGCCGTGGTCAGCGCGCTGCTGCGGCCGACCAGGCCGGGAAAAGCGACGTTGAAGTTGTTGAACGAGTTCTCTTCGTCGAAAGCGGAGCCGGCGTTGCCGGGCGGATTGGAGCGGTCGCCGCGCCAGTGCATGGCGCCGCTGCCGAGCATGCCGCGCAGCGTCTGGGTCGTCATCGGGCCCTTCATCGGATGGAACACGTTGACCTGGCCCGTGCCGTTGATCGGTGCCGGGAGTTGGAACACGCCGCTGGTGACGGCGATCGCCAGGTTGATCGGGATCGGGTTGAACTTGACCGCATCGTCGGGGTTGCCGAGGTCCCAGGCGAGGTCGTCCATGTCGCCGAAGATATGGCAGCTCGAGCACGACGCCTCGCCGTTGCTCGAGGTCAGCGCCGCGTCGTAGAGGAACGGGCGGCCGGCCACCACGCTCGGCGGTTCCGGATTGTGCAGCTGGAGATGGTCGAGCTCGGCCTGCGACGCGAGGTCGACCACTGACACCCCGTCGTCGAATCGCGTCAGCACGTAGAGGCGCTGGCGGGCCGTGTCGAGCACCAGGCCGCTCGGCCCGCCGCCGCTGACGGTGATGTAGTCGGCGCTGGCGGTGGTTGGGTCGAACGTATCGCCTTCCAACGCCACCGTGTCGAAGACGCCGATGCGGCTCGAGCCGAAGGCGGCGACGTACAGCGTGGTGCCGTCGGGCGAGACCACGATATCGGTCGGTGTCGCCAGGCTGTGCCCCTTCGTGCCGGACGGAGCCGGCAGCTGGTCGTAGTCGATGTGCTTGTTCAAGTGGCGGGGAAAGACGCCGCCCGGCGTGACGACGGTGATGCGCGACTCGGCGAGGTGTCCCTGCACCGTCGTGCCGCCGAAAGTCCCGGGGCCCTCGAAGCGCACCTCGTTGCGGGCTTCGGTGTTGGAGACGTAGAGCGTGCCGGTCACGGGGTTCACGGCCATGTTGAAGAGCGTGGTGCCGACATGGGCGAAGACGTCGGTCTGCGCCAGGGTGTTGGCGTCGATGGCGAAGACGTCCTCGTCGGGCAGACTGAAGCGCACCGCCGCGCTCCAATTGCGCCCCAGCGGGTCGCGCCACTGGCCCGTGGCCGGGTCGACTCTGACGATCATCGCCGTCTCCGGCGCCGCCTCACCGAGGAAATCGGTGCTCGGCGGCGGCAGGCCACCCGGCATGGTGAGCCCTTGCACGGTGCACGGCGCGGCGGCGCCGAAGCCGTTGCACACTGCGCCCTCGGAAAGCACGGTGGTCTCGTTGCCCGACTTGAAGATCGCGGCGTAGACGGTCGAGCCGTCGGGACTGACGGCCAGCGCGCGCGGCGTGTCGCCGAACAGGGTCGTAATCGCGACCGGGGTGCCGCCCGGCGTGTTGCCGAGCGTGGTGGCGTCGAAGACCCAGACGTCGGCGCGGCCGACTCCGGCGGTGGTGAGCTGTGGATCACCGGCGCCCGGCACGCCCGCGATCGACGCGTGCGTGCGCTGCTGCCCGCGGTGCGCGGTGGTAATGAAAGCGCGGTTGCCACCGGCGCCGGCAAAGACGATGTCGCGCGGCTCGTCCCCGACCAGCAACGTGCGCACGACACGCGGCGGATCGCTGCCGACGTCGACCACGCTGATGCTGTCCGAGAGGTGATTGACCACCCACACCTCGGTGGCCGAACGGGCGGCCACCGCCACCGGTTCGAGACCGACCTCCACCGAGCTGCGATGGACGAGACCGCTGGCGCCGACGTCGAAGATCTCGAGGCGTTGGTCCGGCGTGTTGAGGGCAAAGAGACGGGCGCCGTCCGGCGACAGTGCCAGCGGTCGCACCTGGCCGCTCTCGAAGGTAGTGAACGACTGCGCGGCCGCGCGCTCAGCCATGCCGATCAGCGCAACCACCACAGCGACCGCAATCAGCCCGCCGGCCCGCGCCGCACGCAATACCGCCCTGAAGTCTTGCATTCGTTCCCCCCGTTTTGGCCAGAGATACACCCGTAGTCAGCCTAGCGCCGAAGCGCAAACAGAGGCGAGTAGCGCCGGGACGAACGGGCGTTCGACGACCCGAGTGGTCGTCAGACTGGGTGAACCGGCAGCAAGAACAGACATCGGGAGGGTGCGCATCCCGCCGCGCGAGATTCCCGTCTCTGCGACAGCCATCTCCCGGTGCTGCGAATCCGCCGGTCTGCGCCCGCTTCAGCATGCTGGCACGCACCATGCTGAGTTCTCTCGACCAGCAAGTAGTCTCAGCCAACGGGAGGGTCCATGCGTACATGGCGTGTGCTGCTGGTTGCCGTCTGCTCCTGTGTGTGGGCGAGTGCGGTCCGGGCAGAGTACCTGGAAAAGCCCGTCGAGAACGGCGGCACGATCACCGGCGCGGTACTGGTCGCCGGTGAGGTGCCGGTCTTACCGCCACAACCCGTCTTCAAGCAGCACGAGGTCTGCGGCGACACCGTGCCCGACGAGCGGCTGATCGTCGGCAAGGGCGGGGCACTGAGCGACGCGGTCGTCTACCTGGTCGACGTGATCGGCGGAAAGCCGGTGCCGCGCGACCAGCCGGTGGTGCTCGACAACGTCAAGTGCGCCTTCGTCCCACACGTCCGCAGCGCCACCGTGGGTCAGACGCTGGAGATCCGCAACACCGATCCCTTTCTGCACGACGCCCACGCCCGGCTGGGGACGCGCACGCTGTTCAACGTCGGCATCCTGCCCAAGCACACCGCCCGCCAGCTGCTGAGCGACGCCGGGCTGGTGCACATCAACTGCAACGTCCGCCACACCTGGATGCACGCCTACGTCTTCGTCGCCAACGATCCGTACCACGCCGTGACCGGCAGCGACGGGCAGTTCGTCATCGACCAGGTGCCGCCCGGCACCTACACGCTGCGGGTGTGGCACGAGCTGCTGGGTAGCATCGATCGCCCGGTGACGGTCGTCGGCGGCCAGACCGCTACCGTCAACTTCGCGCTCGCGGCCGAAGCGCCGGTGCCGCCGGCGCCAGCTCGCTAGGATATCGCGTTTCAATTCACAGGGGAGGGGTTGGGGCCGACCACATCGAGCAGCGAAGACGAGCAGGTGTTTCATGTCAGATCGGCTGAAACTCTCGGTGGTGCTGTTGCTCCTGA
Source organism: uncultured Binatia bacterium (SeqCode) (assembly GCA_964455095.1). Taxonomy (GTDB): domain Bacteria; phylum Desulfobacterota; class Binatia; order HRBIN30; family CADEER01; genus CAYVUV01. Next base: position 16,072 of record CAYVUV010000163.1, on the reverse strand, counting down.
TCGCCTTCGCCCTGCCCCGAGCGTCACGCGCCGACGACAGCGGATCCCCTCCCGCGCCGGACGACCACTCCCTGCCGGCCGCGGCGCAGGAGTCGGCGGGCGCTCCGCCCGGAGAGATCCTGGTTCCTCCGCCGCCGCTGTCGGAGGACACCTTCCCGTGCATGGATTGCCACGCCGAGGGCGAACCAAACCCCAAACGCCGGGTGCTGACGGAGTACCACGAGGAAATCGTGCTGCGCCACGACGAGCAGAACCGCTGGTGCCTCGACTGCCACGACGAGCGCGACCGCGATCACTTGCGGCTGGCGAGCGGCGCGCTCATCCCCTTCGAACGCTCCTACCTGCTGTGCGGGCAGTGCCACGGCCCCTCGCTGCGTTCGTGGAAGGCCGGCGTGCACGGCAAGCGCACCGGGCGTTGGGACGGGGTGCAGCGCTACACGCTGCTCTGCGTGCACTGTCACAACCCGCACCATCCGCGCTTTGCGCAAATTCGCCCGATGCCCAAGCCGGTCGCGCCAGACGACCTCCGCGCCAGTCTCAAGCGCCCCGTGCCGCCGCTGGTGTTCGAGGCCGGCCCGCCTTTCGCCGCGCCGCCGGAGCAGCCCGAGGGCGACCAAGCGGAGGAGGGGAACGATGCCCGGTGACGACGACACCGCCGGCGAACACGGCATCACGCGCCGCGCCGCGCTCGGCGGGCTGGCCGGCCTGGCCCTGGTCGTCGCGGCGGCGAAGCTCGGCACCGCGAAGCTGCAGGAGGTCCTGGGCACACACTTCCACGAGATGAGCCCCGAGGAGATCGCGCGCCTGATTGCCCGGCTCGAGGCCGACGTGCACGAGCGCTACGGCCGCGAGGTCACCATCGGCAACGACCCGCCGATCCCCGGCGTCGAGTTCGCCTACGCGCTCGACCTCACCCGCTGCATCGGATGCCGCCGCTGCGTGCACGCGTGCGTGAAGGAGAACAACCTCTCACGGCGGCCGGCGGTCCAATGGATCCGCGTCCTGCAGATCGAACGGCAGCGGGGAACCGACGTCTTCGAATCGGATGCCTACTACGACCCCGACCTGGTGCCGCAGGACGGCTACACGTACATGCCGGTCCAGTGCCAGCAGTGCCGCAATCCGCCCTGCGTCAAATCGTGCCCGGTGAAGGCGACCTGGCAGGAACCGGACGGCATCGTGGTCGTCGATCCCGACTGGTGCATCGGCTGCCGCTGCTGCATGTCGGCCTGCCCCTACGGAGCGCGACACTTCAACTGGGCCGACCCCGACATTCCGCCCGACGAGCTCAACCCGCAGATGCATCTGTTCGGCAACCGGCCGCGCAAGCGGGGCGTGGTCGAGAAGTGCACCTTCTGTATCCAACGCACCCGCAAGGGCCTCTACCCGGCCTGCGTCGAGATCTGCCCGGTCGGGGCCAGGAAGTTTGGCAACCTGCGCGATCCGGAGAGCGAGGTCCGCTACGTACTCGAGCACCACCGCGTCTTCATCCTCAAGGAGGAGCTCAATACGCGGCCGCGCTTCTACTACTTCTACTGAGGGGCCGAGCGCATGAAGCACGGCACGGGATTCGGGCAGTTCGTCGTCGGCAGCCTGCGGATCGTCGCGCGCGGCAGCGTCGTCTACTGGCTGTGGCTGCTGTTCCTGGTGGGGCTGATTCTGGTCGGCGCGCTGGCCTACCAGCAGCAGCTGACCCAGGGGCTGATCCTGACCAACATGCGCGACCAGGTCTCCTGGGGGTTCTACATCGGCAACTTCACGTTCCTGGTCGGCGTCGCGGCCGCCGCCATCATCCTCGTCATCCCCGCGTACATCTATCACTGGGGACCGATCAAAGAGATCGTCGTGCTGGGCGAGCTGCTCGCCGTCAGCGCCTGCGTCATGTGCGCGCTGTTCGTCACGGTCGACATCGGCCATCCGGAGCGGCTCTGGCACATGATGCCGGGGTTGGGACACCTCAACCTGCCGGCCTCGATCCTCGCCTGGGACGTCGTGGTGCTGAACGCGTATCTGCTGCTCAACCTCGTCATCGTCACCTACCTCCTCTTCAACGGCTTCCGCGCCACGCCGTACCGCACAGGCGTGGTGTGGCCGCTGGTGATCCTGTCGATTCCGATGGCGATCAGCATCCACACGGTCACGGCGTTCGTCTACAGCGGCTTCCCGGCGCGGCCGTTCTGGAACGCCGCCATCCTCGCACCGCGCTTCCTGGTGTCGGCCTTCTGCTCCGGTCCCGCCATCCTCCTGATCATGCTCCAGGTCCTGCGCCGCACCACGCCGCTCGCCATCAAGGACGAAGCGATCTGGAAGATCGCCGAGCTGATGGCCTACGCCATGGGCATCAACCTGTTCCTGCAGGCGGTCGACTTCTTCAAGGAGTTCTACTCGAACACCGAGCACACCCTGTTCGCCCGCTACCTGTTGTTCGGCTTGCGCGGCCACACGGCGGTCGTTCCCTACGCGTGGTTGTCGCTCGCCTCCGGGCTCGTCGCCTTCCTGCTCTTCCTGGTGCCCGCGACGCGCCGCAACCGGGTGACGTTGAACCTCGGCTGCGTGCTGATCTACGCCGCCGTCTACCTCGAGAAAGGCATGTGTCTGGTCATTCCCGGCCTGACGCCGGACACGCTCGGCGAGATCTACGAGTACGCGCCCACGCCGGTGGAATGGATGGTGTCGGCAGGGATCTTCGGCGTCGGGTTCCTGCTGCTGACGCTGATGACCAAGGTGGCGATCGAGATCTCGCTCGGCCGATTCACGATCGCCCGCGGCACAGAAGCAGGGATCCGAGTGACGTAACGCAGAGCGCGTCCACGCCGTGCGAAGAGGTCGCGTCCGATGGACGAGTCAACCGAATCGCGGATCAGGCAGCTCGCGAACGAGGTCAGGACGCTGACCGATCGCGTCGACCGGCTCAGCCGGCGGATTGATGCGCTGGCGCCTTACGAGCCCGCCGATCGGGCGGCCGCACCCGCCGACGCGCCCGCGGCCGCGCTCGGCGTCACCGAGCTGTCGACGGTCTTTTCGTCCGCGGCGACCGTCTCCTTCCTGCTGGTCGTCGCGCTCGCGCTGCGCACGATCGTCGACCAGGGGATCGTCGACCGGACCGCCGGCACATGGGTGGGCATCGCCTACGCAGCGTTCGTGATCGCCTTCGGCTATGTCCGGCACGCAGCGGGCTCGCCGCGCGCGCCGATATATTCGACCTGCGGTGCCGCCCTGCTGCTCGCCGCAGTCGCCGAAAGCCACGCCCGTTTCGAGACGCTCTCGGCAGCGGCCGCATACGGCGTCCTGGTCGCCGCGATGGCATCGCTCAGCGCGACTGGTTTCCGCTTCTCGTCGGCCGCCCCGTTGGTGGCGGGCGTGCTCGGCGGGAGCTTGGTGGCGGTCGGACTCGACTTCCCGCGGCCCGCGTTCGCCGCGCTCGCGCCGATCGTCCTGTTCGGCAACGTCCTGGCCTTCGCGGCGCGCGGGGTTGTGGGCTGCGCCTGGATGCGCTGGGCGTCGTTCGCCGTGTCGATGGGATTCTGGTCGCTGTGGCATGCCCAGCTGCGCGCGCCGATCCTGCGCCACGAGATGATGCCGGTGCGCATCGCCGCCGAATGGTTCCTGCCCGGCGTGGCCGCGTTCGCGCTCTGCTACCTGCTCTTCGCCGTGTGGTCCTTTCTGCGCGACGGACGCGCGGCGGGGTGGTTCGCGCCGTTCCTGGTGGTCGCCAATGTCGCGTGGGCGTACGGGGCGGCCGCTTCGGTGACCGGGCCGCGGCTCGGTGCGGAGCGCGCCCTCGCCGCCGCCGCCGTTGTGCTCGCCGTCGGCCACGCGCTCGGCGCCCAGGTCTTCAGCCGACCCCGCAGGCTGAATACCTCGGCAGTCGTCTCCTTCACCTGGGCTGGTCTGCTCTTGCTGGGCCTCGCGCTGACCACACTGACGCCCGGAAACGACTGGGCGGTGGTGATCTGGTCGGCGGTCGCCGCCGGGCTCGGCCTCGCCGCCGCATCGGCAGGCATCGGTGCGCTGCGCATCTCCTCGTATCTCTACCAGGGGTTCGCGCTCGCAGCGGCCATCGTCCTGGGCGTCCTGTCGGCCGCAGCGGCGGAGCCATGGGCGCGCGGCACCGCGTTGTGGGCGCTGAGCGCGCTGTGCCTCGTGCACTACCACGCCTGCCGGCGCGGCCTGGTCAGCAGCGATGCGGCCCGCCTGACGCTGCACCCCGGAGACCCCCTCGGGGTCACGCCGCTGGTGGCCGGGCTCGTCTACCTGTTTGCCGGCGCCCGCGTCGCACTGCATGCGTCCCTGGCACCACAGACGTCGCACCTCGATGCCGCCTTCCAATCCGCCCAGTCGATCCTGATCAATGTCATGGCGATCGGATTGATGACGTTGGGCTGCGCGCGCCGCGACGGCGAGCTGTTCGCGGTGGCATTGGCCCTCGGCGCACTGGGGGCGGCCAAAGTGTTCGGCTACGACCTGCTCACCATCCAGGGCCTGCCGCTGGTCTGTTCGGTGCTCTCGTTCGGGCTCGCGACCGCCCTCGCCTCGCTGCTCTGGCGCACATGGCAGCGAACCGCCGCGCCGGAGCCGATGGCGTCAACGCCAGACGCCGATCAATGACGCGTGTCGTTGCGGCCGCGGGCGTCGCGCCGCGGCTGGACGCCGCCGAGCCACGCCGGGGCCCACCAGTTGAAGTCGCCGAACAGGCGCATGGTGGCGGGGACGATGAGCACGCGGACCAGCGTGGCGTCGAGCGCCACGGCGATGGCCAGGGCGACGCCCAGCGACTGCACCATGATGACGCGCGCCAGGGCGAAGGCACCGAAGACGGTCACCATGATCACCGCCGCGCTGGTCACCAGGCGGCCGGTGCGTTCGAGTCCTTCCGCCACCGCCCAGGTGTTGTCGCCAGTGCGCAGGTATTCCTCGCGCATGCGCGACAGCATCAGCACCTCGTAATCCATCGACAGCCCGAAGACGGCGCAGAACAGCAGCACCGGCACCCCGACGTCGAGCGGCTGCGGCTCGAAGCCGAGGAGCCAGACGAGATGCCCGTCCTCGAAGATCCACACCAGGGCTCCGAACGAGGCGGCGATCGAGAGCAGATTCATGATCACCGCCTTGAGCGGCAGGATCACCGAGCGCAGCATGACAAAGAGGACGACGTAGGTGACGGCGAGCACGAAGGCGATGGCCGTCGGGGCGCGCGCCAGGATGAAGGCGTTCAGGTCGACGTCGTTGGCGGGTGATCCGCCGACCAGGAACGTCCCGTCGCCGACCTGCCGATTGGTCCGTATCGTGCGGACCAGCGCGCGGGCCGCCTCGCTGGTCGGGGGCTCGTCGGTAAGCACCAGCAGCAACGCCACCGTGTCGGCCGTGACCATGCCCCGCATCCGTTGTGCGGCGGCCGGCAGGTCATCGGTTGGTGTCTCGGCGTCGGCCTCGAAGTACTCGACGTTCAGACGCGGGTCGGTATCGACGGCCCCCTCAACCTTGACCACTCCCGGCAACGCTCTCAAACGCTGGGCCAGTTCGTAGAGCGGCCCGACGCGCTCCGGCGAATAGGCCGGTGCGGTCGGGTAGCGGACCGCGACCAGGATGCGGGTGCGCACCTGATCGGGAAATGTCTCGCGCAGCTGCTCGTAGACGTCGCGCGCCTCGACGCCGCGCGGCAGCGTCGAGATGTCGGCCGCGGCGAGGGACATGCGGATGAACGGCGAGCCGAGGACCAAGACGACGAGGAGCGTCGAGACGAGCACCAGCACCGGCCGCCGCATGACCCAGGTGGCGATGCGGTGCCAACTGCCCTCCAGCGCGGCGATGCGCGGCACGGCCACGCGCCAGGCGTCGATGCGCGGCCCGAGCGCGACCAGCACGGCGGGCAGAAAGGTGAGGGCAAAAGCGACGGCGAACGCGGCCACGATGCTGCCGCCGAAGCCCATCGTCGCCAGGAAGGAGCCGCGAAAGAAAAACAGACCGGAGAGACCAACGGCGACGGCGAAACCGGAGAACAGCACGGCATGGCCGGCCGTCTCCAGCGCCACCACCAGCGCCGCGCCCGGGTCGGACCCGCCGTCGAGCTCGTCGCGGTAACGGCTGACGATGAACAGCGAGTAGTCGATCGCCACGCCGAGGCCGATCAGCGACGCGACGTTGATCGCATAGGCGGCGATCTCCATCACGTGCGACAGCGCGGTGAGCACGGCGACGCCGGTCACCACCGCCAGCGCGCCGACGCCCACCGAGATGGCCGCGGCGGCAACGCTGCGAAAGACGAGCAGCAGCACCAACACCGCCAGCGGCAGGCTGATGATCTCGGCCAGCAGGACGTCGTACTCGAGCGTGCGGTCGAGATCGTGGCGATAGGCGAGAAACCCGGTGAAGCCCATCTCCAGACTGTCCGAACGCACGCTGGCGCGCAGCTCGGGATAGGAAGCGGCCGCGGCGAAGAAGGCGTCGCGCAGGGAGACGACGACGAGCGTGCTGCGCTTGTCGGCGGACACCAACCGCTCGGCCACCAGCTGCGGCGCATCGTCCGGCGCCAGGACGAGTCGCACGCGCGGATCGGCCCGCAGCGGCGCGAGCGCTTCGCTCAGCGCGGTGCGGTAGCGCGGATCGAGCCAGTCGAAGTCGCGACTGCGGAAGAGAATCAGAAACGAGGAGTCACCCGGATAGGCCAGCTCCCGGCCGAGCATCTCCTGCACGACCGACGATTCGATGCCCTCGGTGGTGCCCGAGGCGAGCTTGCCGCCGTACCACAGCACCAGCCCGGCGAGTGCGAGCACCGCGGCGCTGCTCGCCAGGACTACGCGATGCCGCCGCAGGGCGAGGTGGGCCAACCATTTCAGCATGAGCACGTCCGCGACGGGCATAGCGAGCCGCCGGCCGGCGGACAAGTCACACCAGGAAAATCCCCCTCAATCCCCCTTCGCCAACGGGGGAAGTCGGAGGCAATCCGCGCTCAAAAGGCCGCGCCCCATGCGCTGCGCTGCTTCCAACGCTTCGTCTGCGCCCTCGCGCCACTGCACCAGCGGGCTGGCGTGGGTCCAGGTCTCGTAGAAGGCGCGGATTTTGCCATAGCGGTCGTCGAGCAGGACATGCGGAATGCCGAGCAGCAGACACAGGATATGGCCGTGGAGGCGGTCGGTGACGACGGCGCGGCCGGCGCTGAGGGTGCGGCAGCCACGCTGCAGGCGGCGGCGCGCGACCGGTTCGTAGGTGCGCGACAGCAGCGCGCGCAGCACGGGCAGGCGCCGGAACGGCTCCGGGGCACGGCGGCCGAGTCGGTTGAGAAGATCCAATGCCATCACCGGCTCGCGCAGCCAGTCGGCTGAGTCGACGCCGCGCTGCAGTCGGTGCCCGCTCGGCGCGTTCGATTCGTGATCGCCGCGCGCCAGCCAGACGATGGGCCGTGTCGGCGCGGCGGGGCGCGGCAGGGCGCCCAGGCAGACGGTCATGTCCGGACACAGCGCGCTGGGCGAACGAAACTCTTGCCGGGCGATCTCCAGGCCGCGCCGGTCGCGCAGCAGGAGCAGCAGGTTCGGATGGCGGTCGAATACGTCACGGGCACGGGCCAGCGCGGCGGCGTCGCCGAAGTGGAGCGACTGCGGCAGCTGGATGATGCGGTTGGCCGGGAAGTCGCGCACCACCTGCTCGCGCAGACGCTGGTGCGCCGGCCACAGGTCGCCGAGGCTGCCGCCGCCGCAGAGCAGGATCACGCCGTCGCCGAGGCGCCGGCGCAGCGGCTCGGATCCGTACGTGAACCAATCGCTCGTGTAACACAGGCGGCGGATGCCGAGGGCGCGCAGGCAGGCGAGCGTACCCAACCAGATCGCGCTGTCGCCGACGTTGGGGTGGTTCGGATAGTCGAGCAGCGCGACCGTACGCGCGCCGGCGAGCAGCGGACGCAGGGTGTCCTCGACCTGCCGGCGCAGGACGTCGGTCAGCGCGGCCAGCGCCGGCGTCATGGCGGCGGCGCGGGCGGCAGCGTCATCGGCGCGCCGTCACGGCGCGCAACGGTGCGGTAGTAATACGTCCGCCCCGCCACATCGACGCAGCGCGCCACCGCGGCGAGCGTCCAAAACCCCGCCCAGCGCCAGAGCCCACCGCCGTAGTACTTGCGCAGATGCTGCCAGTGCTCCTGGCCACCGACCGGGTTCACCAGCGGCACGAAGCGCCGCCACTCGAGCGTGCCCTCGGTGGCGTCGGTCATCACCGCCCCGCAGCCGCGGTGAAATCGCGTCCGCAGATACGACGGCAACGTGTGCACCTTCAGATGCTCGACCGCGAGCGCCGGATCGCGCACGAACGCGTACCCGGCGCGGCTCAGCCGGCGGACGAAATCCGAATCGCAGCCGGTGGCGAAGCGCTCGTCGAAGCCGCCGATGCGCTCGAACACCGCGCGCCGCACCGTCAGGTTGCCGGTGATGAGATGCTCGAACTCGCGAATGCTCTGGATGGTCTGCAGGCGCTGGAACTTGACCCCGTAGCGCACGGTGTCGAACTGCTCGAGAAAGTTCGGCGCGCGGCAGACCTGCGGGCCACCCGCGGCGGCAATGCGCGGTTCGGCGTAGTGTTGCGCGTGGCGCTGCAACCAATCGGGCGGGACCACGCAGTCGTCGTCGGTAAAGGCGATGATGTCGCCACGCGCCGCGCGCCAGCCGCGGTTGCGCGCGGCCGGCTCACCGGTGTTGCGCGATTGGGACAGATACTGCACCTGCGGAAAGCGTTCCCGCGCGGCGGCGAGGCTGCCGTCGGTCGAGCCGTCGTCGACGACGATGATCTCGTAGTCGGGATGGTCCACCGCCACCGCGGCCGCCAGGCAGCGCAGCAGCAAATCCTTGCGGTTATATGTCGCGATGATCAGCGAGAACTTCACGCGCTCACCGCCTCCGGCGCGCCTTGCTCGACGACGCGGCGCAAGGCGCCGACCAGCGACTCGCCGTGGCGCGTCCACGAATACGCCTCCGCCCGCGCCCGCGCCGCCGCGCCCAGCTCGCGCCGCCAGCGCACGTCGCCGCGCAAGCGATCGAGCCCTGCCGCCACCGCCGCCGCGTCGCGCGGCGGCACCAGCACGCCCTCGACGCCGTCGCGCACCACCGCGCCCGACTCCGCCGTGGTGACCAGCGGCAACCCACACGCCAAGGCCTCGAACGTCACCTTGGCGCTGCCCTCCTGCAGGCTGGGGAAGACACTGACGTCCGCTGATTGATACACCGTGAGCGGGTCCGCCACGTGGCCGAGGAAGCGCACTCCCGGCAAGTCTTTGAAGCGCGCCAGCAGCGGCCGGATCTCGGCATCGATGCTGCCGGCGAGCCACAGCTCGGCGTCGCGCCAGCCGAGCTGCTGCCAGGCCTGCAAGAGGTAGGGCACGCCTTTGCGAAACCCAACCTGGCCGACGAACACGGCGCGGAACGGGCGCGGCGGCGCAGCCGGCGCCGGGCGGAAATGCACCGCGTCGACGCCGTTCTCGATGGCGATCAGCTTCTGCTCCGCGACCCCCAGACGGCAGAAGCTGTCGCGCGCGTACGGCGAGGCGCAGATCAACCAATCCGCTTGCGCGATCTCGGCCAGCGCCCGTTCGAGCACCGCGCGCGGCATGCGCCGCGTCACGCCCCAGCGGGCGCACTCCTGCGCCATCGATTCGTACTGGTAGCGCGGGTGCACGCTGCCCCACTGCCCGATGTTGACCATTCCCATCGCGCGCGCGCGCCGCATCGACGTCAGGCCGCACTTGTACCAGGCGAGCAAGGCATCGGCCGGTTCCAGCTGGTGGGCCGCCCAGCGGTCGAAGAGGACGGTGTGCAGATGGGCGAGCCAGTTGCTGCGGTCGTACGTCGCCAGCTTGCGCAGGGCGCGGTCGACGAGACCAAAGGTCTTGATGCGCGCCGCCGGGATCTCGGCCGGGCGCGCGGCGCTGCACAATACCCGTTGCAACATTCCGTGCCGCTCGAGGGCGCGGGCACCGTGGTAGGCCGTCGTGCCGAATCCGCCACCGGCGAGCGTGGCGCCACAGGCGTAGAGCACCTTCATCCGCGGCGCGCCCCGACGGCGTGGCGCAGCGCGCGCGACCCTGATAGAGGCGCGCGGCAGGTCCGCATGACGACGCGATCCATCGCGCGTACGGTTATGATCGCTGGCGACGGAACACAAGCGCCCGGCCCCGCGGCCGCACACGACCCGGCGGCCTATTGGAACGCCAGGGCGCGGCGCTTTGCCGCTGATCCGATGCGGGCAGTGGGCCTCGACGACGCGGATCTGAACCGCGCCATCGATCGCGTGCAGCGGCATGTGCTCGGCAAGGCGCTGCGCACCGTCGGGCCAACACGCCGTGACAGCCGCGCGCTCGACTTCGGCTGCGGCGCCGGGCGCTGGGTCCAGTTCCTGCGCGGGCGTGGCTATCGCTACGCCGGCGTCGACGTCGCCGGCGACATGCTCGCGCTGGCGCGGCGGCTGCATCCGGAGGCGGAGCTGGCGCCGTTTGACGGCCGCCGCACGCCGTACCCGGACGGCGCTTTCGATCTGGTCTGGGCGGTCGCGGTCGTGCACCACAACTCGTACGACGCGCATGAGGGTCTGGTCGCCGAGATGGCGCGCGTGCTGCGCGACGGCGGGCACCTCGTGCTCTTCGAAGGACTCGGTACGCCGGTCGAGGCGGACGCGGTCTACTTCCCGCGCCCGCTCGCCGAATGGATCGCGCTCGCCGAGCGCTGCGGTTTGCACTGCCGCTGGCAGCGCGGCGCGCGCTACGCGATCCTGCGCTCGGCGCTGGCGCGCTTTGTGCCGAGCGCGGCGGATGGATTCTGGTCGCGGTGGCTGACGCGTCTGGATGCGCGGATCGATCCGTACCTGCTGCCATTGTTGCCGCGGGCGTATCACACGCGGGCGGCGATGGTGTTTGAGAAGCGTTCGGCAACGTGAGCGGATCCTTCAGGAAGCCTTCCCCCCTTGCGGGGGAAGGTTTGGATGGGGGTAATGAAACAATCCGCGCCAGCGGCTCCACTGCTTGTCACCACGTGCGGGTGCGTTGAAGCGGAAGCGGGTTGTTGAATCACTCCCTCCTCGATCCTCCCCCGTCGAGGGGGAGGAGGCCGGAGGAGATCCTCCCCACCGGCCCCGTCGAGGTTCACCGCTGCAGCGCCCGCATCGGCAGGATCAACGCCGCATAGAGCACCGCGGCGAGCAGCAGGTTGACGTGGATGCCGAGCCACATCGAGACGGCGACGGCGAGGATCGAGCCGAGCACGCCGCAGGCGCCGTTGACGCCCCACATCCAGGCGGTGGCGTCCTCGGAGTGGCGGCGCACCAGGCGCAGGCCGATCGGGAAACAGAGGCCGAGCCCGACGGCGAGCGGCGCGGCGACGAGCACCACCAGCAGACTCTTCACCCCGAGCCCGAGGTGGATGGCCGCGTCGATCAGCGGCTGCAGGCCGGCGAGCACCAACAGCACGGCCGTGGCAATGGCGATGGGAATGACGAAAATGTTGCGCCCCGGCGCGATGTCGATGGCATCGGACAGCCAGCTGCCGATGCCGGTGAAGAAGATCATCGAGAACAGGATCACCGCCAGCGTGTAGGTCGGATGGCCGAGAAAGATGGAGAAGCGCTGCACGAAGGCGATCTGGATGAACATGAAGCCGGCGCCGATGGCGGCGAAGTAGGCCAGTGCCCAGGCGAGCTGGCGGCCGGACATAGCCGGCAAACCGGACAGTGCCAGCGGCCCGATGATGATCGCCGCGACCAGCACGGCCGCCACCGCCAGCAGCGCGACCAGCGTCGTCGTCGCGCGCAGGTTGCCGACGATCACGCCGCCGGCGTCGGTGGCGCTGCGGTCGGCGAAGCGCGACGGCCGCAGGATGTTGAAGAAGTACGGGCGGTCGTCGGTCGGCGGGCTGTAGTCGTAGAGCGGATCGGCGACGGCCGCCTGCAGGGCAGCGGGCGTCGTCGCGGCGACAATCGCGGCCATGCGCGGCTGCGCCGGCGCCGCCCACGGCGCCACCAGCTCGGTGAAACCGTAGCGGCCGATCGCTTCGCGCAAGCGTGTGCGGTCGGACTCCGACAGCGGCGACGGCGACACGAGCAGGGTGGCGACCTTGTCGCGCGCGGCGAGCACCAGGTGCTCGGCGGGCCGTGCCACACCGCGCTCGAGCAACGCGGCGACACCGAGCGCCAGCAGGCGGTTGGTCTCCGACACGGCGGCGGGGTTGAACCAACGCGAGACGGAGAGCAGCCCGTCCGGCTTGAGCGCGGCGAGAAACACCTTCCACGCCTGCAGCGTGTAGAGCCCGTTTTCGGAGAGCGAGAACGCCCCCGCCGAGGTGGCGGCCCAGGTGTCGACCAGGGACATCTGAATGACGTCGAACTGGCGGCCGGCGCGGGTGAGGTACGAGCGCCCCTCGTCGTGCACCAGGTGCACCTCGGGCCGCTCGACCAGCCGTGTGAAGTCGCGGTACGGGCCGTTGAGCAGGTCGACGAAAATGCCGTTGATCTCGATGGCGGTGATCGACGTGCTGCGCGCCGTCAGCGCGGCCAGGATGTCGCGCCCGCCGCCGACGCCGATGATCGCCACGTCGCCGGACCGCACGTGATAGGGCAGGTACGTCAGGTCGTAGCGCGTCCAGTCGAGGTTGGCGACGTCGCCGTCCCACTGCGTTGCCACGGTGCCCGCGGCGCCGTCGATCATCATCGCCGCCGACGTCGCCTTGAACGCCCGGCTCCCCGTGCCGGCGCCCCAGTAGAACGCCGGCTGCAGCGACGCTTTCAGGGCGATGATGTAGGAATGCGAGTTCCACAGCGCGCGGTCGATCGCCTCGCGCGGCAAGCGCACGCCCTTGGCGGCGACGACGCCGATGCCGCGCTGCGGCGGCGCGTTGAGCAGCCCGGCCGCCACCAACAGCAGTGCCACGACCGCGCCGCCGCGGCCGCGCCCGCGTCCGGCAAAGCGCTCGAAGCACCACGTCGCCGCCGCGGCGACCGCGCCGGTGAGCAGCGCGGCCGAGGTGATGTCGCGTGTGTTGAGCAGCGGGATGATCAGCAGGCACCCGGCGGCGGCGCCGAGCAGGTCGGCCGCGTAGAGGCGCCCGATCATGCCGCCGACGCGTGTCAGCGCCACGGTCACCACCACGCCCGAGAGCAGGAACGGCACGCCGAGCACGGCGGCGGCGAGCGCCAGCTGGCCCATCGCCGCGGCGGTAATGGCCTCGAAGGTCGGAAACGGCAGGTACAGGCTGGCGACATGCGACAGCGGAATGGAGAGGGCGAAGGCGAGGCTGGCGCGGCCGAGCCAGGTGCGGGCGGAGGCGCCGTGGAAGCGCGCACCGCCGAGGAAGACCAGCACCGCGCCGGCCGCCATGCCGAGCATGGCCAGCGACACGGCGAAGAACGACAGGTGATACCAGGTCAGGACGGAGAGCAGCCGCGAGTCGAGGTTCTCCAACAGCAACGTGGCCAGCGTGGCGAGAAACAGCCCGGCGGTCAGCCAGCGATGCCGATCATTGGGTGCGGATGGCATGTGTCGTGTGCAGCGCTCTTGGGGGAATCCGCCTGGTCTGTCAAGCTGCGCGGCCATGCGCTCGACCCCTCGCAACGGCCTCCTGATGCCGCTCGCCGCGACCGGGCTGGCACTCGGCGCGGCGGCGCTCTACCTGCGCCTGCGCGTGCTCGACGCAGCGACGGAACCGAGCGCCGCGGCGACCGGCGACCTGATCGCGCTCTTCTACCCGCTCATGCGGCACGGCTTCAGCGAGCTCGCCGCCGGGCGCCTGCCGCTGTGGAACCCGTATCAATCGTGCGGCGAGCCGCTGCTCGCCAATCCGTCGATCGGGTTCTTCTACCCGCTCTACCTGCCCTTCCTGTGGCTCGACACGGCGCGTGCCCTCGATCTCGACGTCATCGTCCACCTCGCCCTCGGCGCCGTCGGCACCGCCCTGCTCTGCCGCCACCTGCGCATGGGTTGGGCCGCGGCGCTGCTCGCCGGCCTGGTCTACGCCTTTCACGGCAGCATGCTGATCAAGATTCCCTACCCCGGATTTCTCGCCGCCGTGGCGTGGATCCCGCTGATCTTCCTGCTCGTCGACCGGCTCTGCGCGCACCCCACCCGCCGCGCGGCCGCCGGGCTCGGCGCCGTGCTCGGCATCAGCCTGCTGGGCGGCAACTTGCAGTTCACCTATTTCACCGCCTGGGCGCTGGTGCCCTGGCTCGCCGCGCGCACGCTGACCCTCTGGCAGCGACACGGCTGGCGGCACGTCGCGCGCGTGTGGGGACATCTGGCGCTCGCCGCGGCGCTGGCGCTCGGCCTGGCGCTGGTGCGGTTGCTGCCGAGCGCCGAGCTCATGCGGCTCAGCTGGCGCGCGCCCGGCAACCTCGACCTGCAACAGACGGCGATCATGGCCATCCCGCCGCGCCTGTTCGCGGGGGGACTGGTCACGCCCCCGGCGACCGCCGCGGCCAACCCGATTGCCGCGCACTTCTACGCCGACTCCTACGCCGGCGTGCTGCCGCTGTGCCTGGCGATCGTCGGTCTCGTCCGCTGGCGCCAGCGCGCCGCCGCCATCGCGCTCGCCGCCGCCGGCGCCGCGGCCGCGGTGTACGCCTTCGGCACTGCCGGCCCGCTCTTCGCGTGGGTGTTCGCTCTGCCCGGCGGCAGCTTGTTTCGCGCCCCGGATCGCGCGTTGATCATCTTTGGCTTTGCCGTCGCGGTGCTGAGCGGCGGCGGACTCGACACGTTGGCGCGTGCCCGCACGCGGCCGCGCGGGCCGACAGCGGCGGCGGCCGCCCTGGCGATCGCTGCCGTCGTCGCGCTCGCCTTGATCGTCGGCGATCCGGCCGGACGGCGCACCGTGCTGATGTACGCCGCGCTCGGCGCAGCGGCGATCGCTGCGCTGGTGCAACGGGGCTCCGGTCGCTTGCGAGCCGTTGCCAGTGCCGCACTGGCGGTGCTGATCGCCTTCGACCTGGCCACCGCGCAACGGCACGAGGGTCTGATGCCGTCGCGGCTCGGCGCGCACCTGGCGCGCAACAACGACGTGTTCGACACCATTCGCAGCCGGCAGGGACTCGACCGCACCTACATCTGGGCCTCGACCGATGCGAGCGGGCCGCTGTACTTTTTCTCCGACGTCGCCGAAGCGGGGCTCTACCACGGCATATGGATGACGACGAGCTACGCCGGCGGCATCGCCGGGCGCCGCCTCGAGCGCTACATGAGCGAGCTCGGCCCGCGGCCGTTCGTGCCGCTCGGCTACGTGCCCTTCAATCTCAACGCCGAGAACCGGCCGCTGCTCGACTTGATGGGCGCGCGCTTCCTGCTCATCGAGGCGGGGCGTGAGGCGAAGCAGTTCAGCCCCGAGGTGGCCGCGACGCTGTCCTTGCTGCGGCGCGAGCGGCGCATCGCCCTGTATGAAAACCCGCAGGCCCTGCCGCGCGCCTTCGTCGCCGGCGAGGTGCGCGTGGTGGCCGAGGAAGACGCGCTGCTCGACCAGCTGGCCAAAGCCGACCTGCGCAACGTGGCGTTCGTCGAGCATGATGCGGAGTGGCCTGGCGGCGCCGCGCCCGCCGGCGCCGCGGCCGCGCCGGTGAACATCACGCGCTACGAAGCCAACTCGATCGTGATGGAAGTCGACACACCGCACCGCGGCATGCTCGTGCTCACCGATCAGTACTACCCGGGCTGGCGCGCCACCGTCGACGGCACACCGGCATCGATCCACCGCGCCGATTACCTGTTCCGCGGCATCCCCGTCCCCGCCGGCCGCCACCGCGTCGAGCTCACCTTCCGCCCCGTCAGCCTCATGCTCGGCGCCGCCGGCAGCGCACTGGCGCTGGGGGTGCTTGGATGGTTGCTGATCATTAGGCGGGAAACCTCCCCCTAACCCCCCCCTTGGTAGAGAGGGGGAACCGGAGGAAGGGGACCGGAATCGTCTGCTCCCCCCTCCTTACCAAGGAGGGGGCCGGGAGAGGTTGATCTGGCCCGCCGCGAGTGCACCCTACTCGTGCTCGCCGCTTGCGCCGCCGAGCGCGCGCCAGAGCCATTGCTTGATCAGCCCCGGTGGCGCCTCGTTGCGGCGCAGGCGGCGCATGACGCGGC
>CAYVUV010000162.1:0-2443 GCA_964455095.1 uncultured Binatia bacterium (SeqCode) | reverse complement strand
GCTGCTCGACGTCTTCGAAGCGACGCAGGAGCGCCGCCACCTCGATGCCGCCGTGCGTCTCGTCGACTCGATGGTGACCCACTTCTGGGACGAGCGCGGCGGCGGCTTCTTCTTCACCAGCGACGACCACGAAGAGTTGATTGTGCGCAGCAAGCCGGCTTTCGACGGCTCCATCCCATCGGGGAACTCGGTGGCGCTCCACACCCTGCTGCGCCTCCACTCGTACACCGACACTGCCAGCTATCTCGAGCGCGCGGAGCGCATGCTGCGGCTGTTCGGCGCCGCGGCGAGCAAGCAGCCATTCGGGTTCGCCAACTTGCTCTGTGCGATCGATTTCTACGCGCGCGGGCCACGCGAGATCGCGGTCGTTACGGCGGCGGACGACGCGCGCGGTCGCCTGTTGTTGCAGAAGATTCGCGCCACCTACCTGCCCAACCGCACGCTGACGGTGATCGATCCGCGTGATCCGACCGCCCTGCCGCCGCTACTTGCGGGCAAGGGGCAGATCGGCGGCCAGGCGACGGTGTATGTCTGCCGCGACCGGACCTGCTCCCCTCCGGCGACCGATTGGGTCGATGTCGCGCCGCTACTGCGCTGAGGCCTGGCGCGTGCTCAGGCGAATGACAGCACGCGGTGGGCGTCGAGCATCTTCTCCTTGATCGGCACGCCGATCGGGCAGGTGTCGGTGCACGGCGCGGTGCAACTCACGCATGCCGCCGCGTTCTGTTCGAGCTTGGCGTACAGGCGCATCCCTTCCTTCTCCCAGCCGTAGTCCTTGAAGTACATGCGGTAGCGCAGCACGTCGTTGATCGGCAGCGAGTAGGCGCAGGAGCTCAGGCACACGCCGCAATGCGGCTGGCAGTAATCGCCGGCAATGAGCTGGTCGTAGCGCTGCAGCATCGCGTGGTCCTGGTCACGGATCTTCGCCCCCGAGGCGTAGAGATACTCGTCGACATGCTGCAGCTTGAAAAACGAGATCACCAGACACGACACGTCGGGATTGGCCAGCACCCAGCGGAACGCCGCCTGCGAATACGCTGCCGCCTCGTCGCGGAAGTCGGCGAGGTTGGCGTGCTTGGCCCCTTTGAGCGTTTTCATGGCCACGATACCGACGTCGTGCTCCTTCGCCTTGTCGAGGATGTGCCCGAAGCTCGGCCACATGCCGAAATGGTAGGCCAGCATCATGACGTCGAAGCGTCCCGAATCGATCGCTTTGTTGGCGACCTCTTCCAGGTTGGGCGTGTGCGTGCTGACGCCGAGGAAGCGTGCCTTGCCCTGCTCTTTCAGGCGATCGAACGCCTCGTGCATGTTCGGCGCCATCAGGCGCTCGACGCGGTCGCACGAGTGGATGTGGATCAGGTCGACGTAGTCGGTCTGCAGGCGGCGCAAACTGCCCTCGACGGCCTCGATGATCTTCGGCACCGGCGTGTCGTTGGGAAGATGCCCGTCGGAGACGCAGAACTTGGTCGCCAGAAACACCTTGTCCCGCTGTCCCTTGATGGCTTCGCCAAGCAATTTCTCCGACCCGGTCTCGGCGTAGTCCGGCGCGGTGTCGAAGTAGTTCACCCCGCGCTCGAGCGCGCGGCGCGCGATCTCCGCATCGCCGATGCGCCCTGAGCCGAGGGAGATGTCGGACACCATGGCGTTGGTGCGACCGAGCCGCCGGTAGCTGCGAATGCGCGCCTCGCGCCACTCGTCGCGCACCGCCGGCGCCGTGTTCTCCACCTCGGTGCGGAAGAAGTCGTTCGCCACCGGCAGCCAGCCGCGGTTGTGGAGCACCGCGGCGGCCACGCCGCCGCCCGCCGCCGCAACGGTCGCGCCGCCAGCGCCGAGGGCGCGCAGTACGACACGGCGCGTCGCGCCGGGCGCTTCGGCGTTCGGTTCCGGCGCGGCGGGCGCCCGCCACAGCCAACCCGGCGCCGCGGTGCGGCAGCGCTCGCACACCGCCCGGCGCGGGCGCCACAGCGTGGCAGCAATCGCCGACAAGAGCACGGCGACCGTCACCCACAGCTTCCACAGCGGCAACGCGCTGCGCTGCTGGCCCTCTGCCAAATCGTGCAGCAGACCTCCCGCCAGCACATAGGCGAGAACGAAGCCGATGGCGTACAACGCCAGCAACACTAGAGGACGGACGCGCACTTCGCGATCTCGGGTCTCCCCGCCGCACTCTGCACACTTCATGCTCACCTCCTGCCGTCGAGGGTTGGCCGCCAGACTATGCGGCCTGGCTCGCCGTGTCGATGACGATGTATCAGGGATTCCGCGCGCCTTCGAGCCGTCAACCCGCCCGGGCACGAAACAGGAATACGGTCGGCGCGCGGCTGCTGTCCACCTCTTTGGAGCCCCCACTGAAAGACTGCAGCAGCTCGAAGCGCGCGTCGTTGAGGAGTCCGTCCAGCGGGCTGTCCGCCTCCGCCGGGCCGAAGTGCGAATCCCAGGCGAC
>CAYVUV010000161.1:0-2551 GCA_964455095.1 uncultured Binatia bacterium (SeqCode) | reverse complement strand
ACGCCGGCTCGCTGCCGTGCATGCCGGCGCGGCATGATCTGCTCTGCGGCGCGCTCGATTTTCTCTGGAAGCCATGGGGCTCGATCGAGATCTGGGAGCGGCCGATCACCGCGGCGTTGCGCGGCGCGGGGGTGGTGACGCAGCTGATCTCCGACCACCCCCACCTGTTCGAAACCGGCGGCGAGAACTATCACACCGAGTTTACGGCCTGGGACTATCAACGTGGGCACGAGAGCGATGCGTGGCGCACGCGCCCGGACCCGAGCTGGCTCGGCGCCCCCTCGTTTCACCGCGGCCACACGCCGTACGACAACTCGCGCGGCTACTTCCGCGGCGAGGCCGACTTCCCCGGCCCGCGCACGATGGCGGCAGCGGCGCGCTGGCTGGACGACAACGCCCGCGCGCATCCGCGCTTCCTGCTTTTCGTCGACGAATTCGACCCGCGCGAACCGTTCGACACGCCTGAGCCGTACGCCGCGATGTACGACGACGCCTGGCAGGGCCCGCACCTGATCTGGCCGCCCTACATGGCTGGGGCCGTGGCCGCGGGCGTGCTGACGCCGGCCCAGGCGCGCCAGGTGCGCGCCTGCTACGGCGCCAAGTTGACCATGATCGACGTGTGGCTCGGCCGCGTCCTCGACGCCCTCGATCGCAACGATCTGTGGGGCAATACCGCGGTCATCCTCTGCACCGACCACGGCCACTATCTGGGCGAGAAGGATATCTGGGGCAAGCCGGCGGTCCCGGTGTACGAACCGCTCGGGCACATTCCGCTGCTGATCGCCTGGCCGGGCCGCGCGCCGCGCGCGGTGGAAGCGCTGACCGCGACGGTCGATATCGCGGCGACATTGCTCGACCTGTTCGGCGTGTCGCTTCCCCAGGCGCCCCACGGTCGTTCGCTGCTGCCGCTCATCCGCGAAGAGGCGACCTCGGTGCGCGAGCACGCGCTGGCCGGCGTCTGGGGCCGCGAGGTGCATCTCATTACGGCGCAGCGCAAGTACGCGCGTGCCCCGGTGGGGCCGAACGCGCCGCTCAGCATGTGGTCGAACCGCTGGTCGACGATGCCGGTCCACAGCGCCGCAGACATGCGCCTGCCGGTGCCCGACCAACGCGCCGTGCTCGACCGCATGCCGGGATCGAGCATTCCGGTGATTCGGCAGCCCTTCGCGGCCGGCGACTTGTTGCCGTTCTGGGCCTGGGGGCCGTTCAGCGGCCACCACCTGTACCACCTGCGCGACGACCCGACCGAGGAACGCAATCTGGCTGGCACCGCCGCGGCGAAGGATGCGGCGGAGGAGCTGCGCGCGGCGCTGCAAGCGATTGGGGCGCCCGACGATCAGCTCGTTCGTCTCGGCCTGGCCTGAGCGTTTCGAGCTTGCGTCGCCGCCGCGGGGCGCCTACAAGACGGGACTTTCGCCATGACCGCACACGTCGGAGTTCCCCTGTTCATGCTGCGCCCGGAGCACATGGCCTCCGTCGCGCAGCGCGCCGAGGCGCTGGGCTTCGAGTCGGTCTGGGTGGCGGAGCATCTCGTCTTTCCGACCGAGATCAAGAGTCGCTACCCGTATACGGTCGACGGCATGCCGCCGATCAACCCGGCGACCCCGCTGCTCGATCCGCTGGTGGTGCTGACCCAGATCGCCGCGCTGACCTCGCGCATTCGACTGGGAACCAACATCTACATCCTGCCGCTGCGCCATCCGATCGAGGTGGCGCGCATGGCGATGAGCCTCGATCTGCTGTCGCAGGGCCGCTTGAGCTTCGGCATCGGCCTGGGCTGGCTCGAGGAGGAGTTTGTCGCCGTCGGCATCGACTTCCGCAGCCGCGGCGCGCGCACGCGCGAGTGTGTGAAAGCGTTGCGCGCTCTCTGGACCGAAAGCGAACCCGAGTTCCACGGCCGGCACGTATCGTTCGGACCGCTCAAGTTCGAACCCAAGCCGGTGCAGAAACCGCATCCACCGATTCTGGTCGGCGGCGAGAGCGAGGCGGCGCTGCGCCGTGCGGCGGCGATTGGCGACGGCTGGTACGGCGTCGGCCACACGCCCGAGACGGCTGCCGTACAAGCCCGCCGGCTGCACGAATTGCTGGCCGAAGCGGGCAGGGCGGGGCAGGCCTTCGAGCTCACGGTCAGCCACGGCGGCGGTCCGCTCAGCCGCGACGACCTGGCGCGCTATACCGACGCCGGGGTTCATCGCGTCGTCTCTCTGCCATGGCGCCGCGGCCGCGAGGCCAACGAGGCGCTGGAGCGATTAGCGGCCGCTGTGCTCGGGTGATAGGGTCTCGCCCACCCCGCCTGCGGACCGGTTGACCCCTTCCAATCCAGGACATCACGATGACGACGCAAACCATTGGAATCATAGGCGGCGGCTTCACCGGCTTGACGGCCGCCTACCGCCTGCTCAAGAGCGGATACAAGGTCGAGATCTTCGAGCGCTCGCACCAGATCGGCGGCCTCGCCATGACCTTCGACCTCGGCGAGGCGCGGCTCGAGAAGTACTACCACCACCTGTTCACCAGCGACCGTGACATCCTCGACCTTGCCGCCGAGTTG
>CAYVUV010000160.1:0-2005 GCA_964455095.1 uncultured Binatia bacterium (SeqCode) | reverse complement strand
CGACGGCGAAGACCTGCTGGCGCTCGACCGCCTGGCGCTGCGACACAAGCGGCGCGAGATGCAGATGGTGTTTCAGGACCCGTTCGGCTCGCTCAACCCGCGCATGCGCGTCGGCGCCATCGTCGGCGAAGGGCTCGAGATTCACGGCCTGGCGTCGGGTGCCGAGAAGCGGGCGCGGGTGCTGGCGGTGCTCGAGCGCGTCGGACTGCGCCCTGAGGCGTACGACAAGTTTCCGCACGAGTTCAGCGGCGGACAGCGCCAGCGCATCGGCATCGCGCGCGCCCTCGCCGTGCGGCCGAAGCTGATCGTGGCCGACGAGCCGGTGTCGGCGCTCGACGTGTCGATTCAGGCCCAGATCGTCAACTTGCTGCAGGACTTGCAGGAAGAAATGGGGTTGGCGTACGTCTTCATTGCGCACGACCTGCGAGTTGTGGAACATATCAGCCACCGGGTTGCCATCATGTATCTGGGGACGATCGTCGAGCTGGCGGACCGCGCGCAGCTCTATTCGAATCCGCGCCACCCCTACACGCGCGCGCTGCTGTCGGCCGTGCCGAGCCTCACGCCGCACGGCGGACACGAGCGCATCATACTGACCGGCGACGTGCCGAGCCCGATCAACCCACCGCCCGGGTGCGCCTTTCACCCGCGCTGCGCGTTCGCGGAGGAGCGCTGTCGGCGCGAGACGCCGCCCCTGCGCGGGCGGCCCGGCCATGCGGTCGCTTGCCACGTGTTTCCGATGGATGAGGGGGCGGCATGAGCAGCGGCATCTGGAAGCGGCTGGCAGAGCGCAGCCGCCGCGTCGCCGCGCCGGCGCCACCGCCGCGCGCGCTCGAGGCGGACGACGCCGCTTCATCGCCGGACTTTCTCGCCGCGGTGCCGACCGTGCGCGCCTCGCTGGGTGCCGATGCGGTAATCAGCGGCAAGCTCAGCTTCTCGGCCCCGACGCGTATCGACGGCACGCTGCGCGGGGAAGTGCGCGCCAGCGACATGCTGGTGATCGGCGAAAGCGGCCTGGTCGACGGCACCATACGCCCGCGCGAGCTGCTCATCCTCGGCCATGTCCAGGGCGAGGTGCTGGGCGCCGAACGGGTCGAGATCGGGCCGCAGGGCGTGTTGCTGGGCACGCTCGAGACCCGCACCCTGGTGCTGCGGGAGGGCGGGCGCTTCGATGGCGACGGCAAGGTGGGCCCGAATCGGGCCCGTGTGCACGTGCTCGCTCCGCGCCCCACGCCGGCCGGCGCGCCGCCGGCTGGCGGCGCGGCCGATTAAGCCCGGCTACGCCTTTTCGGCGGCGCCGCGCGGGGCTTTTTCGGCGGTGATGCGAGCCGCCTTACCCGACAGGCCGCGCAGGTAGTACAGCTTGGCGCGCCGCACCTGCCCGCGCGTCACGACCTCGATCTTGTCGACGCGCGGTGAATGCAGCGGGAAGGTGCGTTCGACCCCGACGCCGTACGAGATCTTGCGCACGGTGAACGTGGCGCGATTCGCCCCGCGGCTCTTGCGCAGCACGACACCCTGGAAGACCTGGATGCGTTCCTTCTCGCCCTCGACCACTTTGACGTGTACCTTGACGGTGTCGCCGGCCTTGAAGTCGGGCAGGTTGGCCTGCAATTGCTCGCGCTCGATCGCTTCTATGGGGTTCATGACGCTCCCTCGTTTGACCTGGGGAAAGATGCGGAATTGAGGTACTTATCGCGCCCCGCGCAGCCGGTCAAGGATGACGGCTGCGGCGGCCCGGACCGATAGGTGGTTGTAGTCGGTGGGGCCGAGGACCGGCGGCAGGCGCAGGTCGGCCCGGGCGAGGATCTCCGGGGTCAACCCCCAGCCGGTGCCGAACACCAGCACGTGCGGTGGCCCGCCGGCATCGAGTCGAGCCCGCAAGGCCTCGAAGCCGATGCAGTCGGCCCCCGGCCGAGCCGAGGTGACCACCAGCACCGGGCGCTCGCCGGTCTCGCGCTCGATCGCCACCAGGGCGGCGTCGAGATCGCGGTCGATGGCGACC
>CAYVUV010000159.1:0-2540 GCA_964455095.1 uncultured Binatia bacterium (SeqCode) | reverse complement strand
GGCACGATGACCTTCCAGGTCTTCTTCATGTCCGCCATCCCGAACTCGGGCGGCGTCGGCGGCTCCTGCTGGACGTAGCGCGCCATCAGGTCGACTTCGCCGTCGGTCAGCTCGCCCGAGGTGCCCCAGTTCGGCATGCCGGCCGGCGAGCCGTACTTGATGAAGGTCTTCAGGATCTCGGTGCCGCGCGCCAGCGTGATGTCGGGCGTCAGCGGCTTGCCGGTCGCGCCCTTGCGCAGCACGCCGTGGCAGCCAGCGCAGCGCTGGAAGTAGATCTGGCGTCCCTGGTCGAACTCCGCCTTGGTCATCGGCGGAGCCTTCGGATTGATGTTCTGGTGCATCTCTTCCTGGCCCAGCGGCGAACTGCCGGCCTGGTACCGTACTTCGGGCTCGGTCACCTTCTTCTCTTGCGCCAGCGCCGCGCCCGTGGCGCCGGCGATGGCCGCGGCGACCATCCAGGCCACCGGTGAAATCCGTGCAAACCGTCTCATTGCTTCTTCCTCTCGTGTAGACGCAATATCCGCTCGATCAGCGGGGCCATCTTCGCTGCGTCGTGTCCGGAGGCTCATTGATGCGAGTCAAGTGTTGCGTCGCAACATCCCCATAAAGTCCGACACTGTCGCCTTTGCCACCAAACCCTGACGAAGATCAAACGCTCCATGCCCGCGCACGACCCCCCTTTGCCCGCTTGTCTTGTCGTCGGCACTTCGCGCGGTTTCCGCGCCTTGTCCGCGGCCAGGGCTGGCCGCGCGCTTGCCGCGATCGTCGCGGGGCTGGGCGTCGCGTCGATACCCGTCACGGCGAGCGCGCAGGTGCAGCCGACGGCAGGCGCGCCGGCCGCCGCGGAAGCCCCGGGGTCGACCGACCGTGGTGCATCGCTCGCGCCGGTCGTCGTGACCGCGACCCGCTCGCCGGCCGCCGAACTCGGCGTGCCTGCCAGCGTCACCGTCGTCGACCGCCAGCAGCTCGACGAGCGTCGGCCGGTGCGCCTCGGCGACGCGCTCGCCGACGTGCCCGGGTTGTATATCCGCGGCGCGGCGATGGGGGCCGCGTATCCGGGCACCGGCCAGGGCGTGCTGTCGCTGCGCGGCATCCCGCGCACGCCGCGCACGCTGGTGATGATCGATGGCCAGCCGGTGAACAATGCGCTGACCGGCGGGATCAACGTCGTCGGCATCCCGCTGGACAGCGTCGAACGGGTCGAGGTCGTGCGCGGTCCCTACTCGGCGCTGTACGGCGGCGCCGCGATGGGCGGCGTCGTCAACTTCCTCACCGGCAGCCCCGACGATCCCCTGACCGAAGTGCGCGGGGGCGCCGGCAGCCTGGGGCAGCGCGGCGCAGCGATCGTGCATCGCAAGCGCTACGACGGCGGACTGGGCATCGTCCTGTCGGCCGGCTATCGCGAGAGCGACGGCGACCCCGATTCGAGCGATGTGGTCAAGTCGCTGGCGCGGGGAAGTGCGACGACTGGCACGCCGGTCACCGGGGTGCGTCCGACCACCGATCCGGACGGCTCGCCGCGCTACTGGGTCGGGACCCAGGGCGCGCGTCCCTGGTCGCAGAGCAACGCGCAGCTGAGCTTTCATTATTCGTTGTCGGCGTCCACGAAGCTGGTGGCAGGGCTCGGATGGGCCGACTATTCGGTCGGCTATTCGCGGCCCGACAGCTTCCTGCGCGACGCCGCGGGGCGGCCGGTCTACTCCGGTGCCGTGCTGTTCGGCGATGCCGGGACGACGCGGCGCCTGACGCTGTCCCAGACCGACTGGTTCACGGCTACGCCGGCCGGCGAGCGCGACCGGCGCGTGTTCGTGCGCGCGGAACACCGCCTCGACGGCGGCGGCGAGTTGCGCGCGCAACTCGGCACGCTGCGCCACGACTTCTTCTTCGCACAGGCGACGCCGGGAGCGGCGCAGTACGACTCGGGGCCCGGCAACCTGACGGACCAGCCCAATCGCCGGATCGATGCCGACCTGTCGCTGCGCGCTCCGATTTCGCCGACCTGGGCGCTGGTCGGCGGCATGTCGCTGAACCGCAGCACGCTCGACCGGACGGTTCGCACGCTCGCCGCCTGGCGCAATGCGGACGCCGCCGGCGCCGTGCAGAGCGCCGACGGCGGCCGGGCAGACAACTATGCGCTGTTCGTGCAGAGCGAGCACTATTTCGATCACGGGTTGACCGCCTACGCAGGCGGGCGCTATGACCACTTTCGGACCGAAGGCTACGCGCTTCAGAACGTCGCCCCGGCGTTCGACCAGAAGTACCCCGGGCGCAGCTTCGACCAGTTCAGCCCCAAGCTCGCGCTGGTGTGGGAAGCGCGGCGCGGGCTGTCGCTGCGCGCGTCCTACGGCGAGGGATTCCGGCCCCCGTCGCTGTTCGACCTGTACGGACTCACCGTCGTGGGCATCGGCGCGTCGACGCTGGTGTACGAACCCTCGCCGCTGCTCGAGCCCGAGAGGGTGAAGGCGTTCGAACTCGGCGCCGACATGGCGTTCGACGGCGGCGGGCGCGCCTCACTGACGCTGTATCGGCAGCGACTGGAG
>CAYVUV010000158.1:0-7166 GCA_964455095.1 uncultured Binatia bacterium (SeqCode) | reverse complement strand
CCTTCTCCCGGATGGGAGAAGGACAGGATGAGGGGGATTGAATTGATCGGCGAAGCCAACCAGGGCTTTCGCGTCCACTTCACGTCTAGAACTTCATGGTGGCCTTCGGCACAGTTACATCCCCCTCACCTTAATCCTCTCCCATCCGGGAGAGGAAACTAGGCGGATCAGCCCGTGACCAGACGCACGGGCGGCGTCGGCGCGACTGCGTCGAGGCGGGCGGTGATGCGGTCCGTCAGCTGGTCGAGGTCGAGCCCCGCGTCGGCGAGTTGCTGCGTGCGGTCGCCGTGGTCGATGAAGCGGTCGGGCAGCGCGAGCATCTCGATGCGGCCGGGCTCGACCTGGCCCTTGAGCTCGCCGAGCGCCAGCTCGGCGACGGCGGCGCCGAAGCCGCCGGCGCGGGCGTGGTCCTCGAGCGTGAACGACACCGGTTGGCGCGCCAGCTCAGTGCCGATCAGACGCGCATCGAGCGGCTTGGCGAAGCGCGCGTTGATCACCGCCAGCGTCCGCCCGCTCGCCGCCAGAATGCGGCGCCGCACTTCGAGCGCGGCGTAGGTCATCGGGCCGTAGGCGATGATGCACCCATCGCTACCGTCCGCGGCGCGCTCGGCCTCACCGACGGCGAACGCCTGGTGCGGCAACTGCGCGTCGGGACGCGCGCCGGCGCCGCGCGGGAAGCGGATCGCCACCGGCCCGTCGACGGTGAGGGCGAGGTCCATCATCTGCGCCAGCTCGCCGGTATCGCGCGGCGCCATGAGCGTGAAGTTGGGCAGGCAGCGCAGGGTGGCGATGTCGAACACGCCGTTGTGCGTCGCGCCGTCGGAGCCGACCACGCCGCCGCGGTCGAGGCAGAACAGCACCGGCGCGCGCTGCAGCGCCACCTCCTGGAACAGCTGATCGTAGGCGCGCTGCAGGAAGGTCGAGTAGATGGCGCAGATCGGCCGGCGGCCGGCGAGCGCCAGACCGGCCGCCAGCGCGACCGCGTGCTGCTCGGCCATGCCGACGTCGAGGCAGCGCAAGGGATACCGCTCCTGCATGGCGACCAGCCCGGTGCCCTCGAGCATGGCGGCGGTGAGCACGATGACGCGCGGATCGCGCTCGGCCATCGCCATGGCCTGGGCGGCAAAGGCGGCAGTAAACGTCGGCCCGCCCTGCTCCGGATATTCCACCGCGGTGCCGGCGCTGACCAGCTTGCTCGGCGGCGCGGCGTGATAGCAGGTCACCTCCGGCACGTCGTCCTTGTAGCCCATGCCCTTGCGCGTGACGGCGTGAATCAGCACCGGCCGCCGCATCCAGCGCGTGGCGCGAAAGGCATTGCGCAGCGCGTCGACGTCGTGGCCGTCGATCGGCCCGTAGTAGAAGAACCCCAGCTCCTCGAAGATGATGCCGAGCGCGTGGTGCGGGATGATGCCCTGCAGCGAATGGTACCAGCGCTCCATGACGTCTTCGACTTCGTCGCCGATGCGCGGAATGCGCTTGATGGCGCGCTGGATCGTGCGCAGGCGGTCGTTCAACCAGGTCGAGCTGCGCGCACGCGACAGGTAGGCGCTCATCGCGCCGACGCTGGGACTGATGCTCATGTTGTTGTCGTTCAGCACCACGACCAGGTTGAGGTCGTCGTACGCACCGCCGTGATTGAGCGCCTCGTAGGCGCTGCCCTCCTGCAGCGAGCCGTCGCCGATCACCGCCACGGCCTTGCGCTCGCCATCGCCCGGCTGCCCCTGCCAGGCGAGCGCGAAGCCCATCGCCGTCGAGATGCTGGTGCCACCGTGGCCGGTCTTCACCGTGTCGTACGGCGACTCCTGCGGATCGGGAAAGCCCGACAGCCCGCCCCACTGGCGCAGCGTGCCGAAGCGGGCGGCGCGGCCGGTGAGCAGCTTGTGCGGGTAGCACTGGTGGCCGACGTCCCACACCAGCTTGTCGCGCTGGTTGAAATCGAACTCGGCGAACAGCGCCAGCGTCAGCTCGACGACGCCGAGGCCCGCGCCGAGGTGCCCGCCGGTGCGCGTCACCGACTCGATGATGAAGGCGCGCAACTCCGCCGCCAGCGCGCGCAGGCCGTCGCTGTCCATGTCGCGCACGTCGTGCGGCGAGCGCAGCGAGTCGAGCAGTGGGTAGGCGGTGTCGAGCGCGGAAGTCATCGCAACGTGAGCCGAGAGCCGAGCTCCGGCAATCGAGGCTGACTCACCCTACCCCAGCCGCCCGCGACAACAAACCCCGGGGCGGCTCGGCTACTTGCCGGGGAACCCCAGCCAGCCGCGGCTGACCTCGTCGGCCATGACGAACAGGATCAGCACTGCGAGCCAGAAGAACCCGCCCGAGACCACCAACCAGGTCAGGCGCGGGCTGTAGCGCACGTGCATGAAGTACAGAATGACCAGCGTCGCCTTGGTCACGGCGATGGCCAGGGCGACGACGGTGTTCATCGGCCCGAGGTCGACGAACGCCACGCCGACCGTCAGGGCGGTCAACACCAGCAGCGTCGCGAAGATGGCGTAATAGATGCGCAGCGGAACGACGTGGTCGGACATGACGCCTTCAGTGCCTTCCGATCAGGTACAGCAGTGGAAAGAGAAAGATCCACACGATGTCGACGAAGTGCCAGTAGAGGCCGGTCAGCTCGACCGGCGTGTAGTAGTGCCGGCCGTACACGCCCTCGAACGACTGCAGGAGGAGAATCACGAGGATGGTGATGCCGATGACCATGTGCAGGGCGTGCAGGCCGGTCATGGCGAAGTAGATGGAGAAGAACAGCTCGGCGTTGCGCGCGTCGGGGCCGGCGTAGGTGAAGAACGGACCCGGCACCAGGCCTTCGTGGAACTTGTGGGCGTACTCGTACGCCTTGATGCCGAGGAAGACCGAGCCGAGCACGATGGTGAGCAGCAGCCCGCCGATCAGCATGTTGCGCCGGCTGACCTGCGCGCCGTGCACGGCCAGCGCCATGGTGAGGCTGCTGCCGATGAGGACGGCGGTGTTGATGGTGCCGAACATGACGTCGAGATGCGTGCTGGCGTGCGCGAAGGCGTCCGGAAAGGCGCTGCGGTAGACGACGTAGGCCGTGAAGACGCCGCCGAAGAACATGATCTCCGTCAGCAGGAACACCCACATCCCCAGCGCCGACGCCTCGTGCTGCTGCGCGGCGTCGTCGAAGTGGTGGGCGACGTAGGGCAGCGGCTCAGACACCTGTGGCCTCCTGCGGCGCGTGGTAGTGGTAGGCGTCTTCGGTCACCACCGGCGTCTGCTCGAAATTGAACGTCGGCGGCGGCGACGGCGTCTGCCACTCCAGACCGGTGGCGCGCCACGGATTGCTCGCCGCCCGGGCGCCGTAGCGCAGCGACCAGATCAAATAGGCGAGCGGGATCAGGTAGCCGAGCCCGAGGATCGAGGCGCCGGCGGTCGACATGACGTTGAGGACCTGAAACTCGTCCGGATAGACGTGGTAGCGGCGCGGCATGCCGAGGTAACCGAGCACGAACTGCGGGAAGAACGTCAGGTTGAAGCCGATGAAGACGATCACCGCCGCGACACGCGCCGGCCACTCCGGGTACATGCGGCCGGTGATCTTCGGCCACCAGAAATGGATGCCGCCGAGGTACCCCATCAGCGCGCCGCCGACCATGATGTAGTGGAAGTGGGCGACGACGAAGTAGGTGTCGTGCACGTGCACGTCGAGGCCGATCGCGGCGAGGAACAGGCCGGTGAGGCCGCCGATGGTGAACAGGCCGATGAAGCCGAGCGCGTAGAGCATCGGCGCCTCGAAGGTCAGCGAGCCCTTGTAGAGCGTTGCGGTCCAGTTGAAAACCTTGACCGCCGACGGAATCGCGACCGCGAAGCTGAGCACCGAGAAGATCAACCCGGCGTACACCGACTGGCTGCTGGTGAACATGTGGTGGCCCCAGACCAGAAAGCCGAGCAGCGCGATGGCCAGGCTCGAGACGGCGATGAAGCCGTAGCCGAAGATGCCCTTGCGCGAGAAGCAGGTGATGATCTCGCTCACCACGCCCATGCTGGGCAGGATCATGATGTAGACGGCCGGGTGCGAATAGAACCAGAACAGGTGCTGGAACAGGATCGGGTCGCCGCCCAGCGCCGGGTCGAAGATGCCGATGTGGAAGGCGCGCTCAAGCCCGACCAGCGCGATGGTGATGGCCAGCACCGGCGTGCCGAGCACCATGATCAGGCTGGTGGCGTAGTGCGCCCAGATGAACAGCGGCAGGCGGAACCAGGTCAGGCCCGGCGCGCGCATGCGGTGGATGGTGACGATGAAGTTCAGCCCGGTGAGGATCGACGAGAAGCCGGTGATGAAGACGCCGATCGCGGTCGGGATCACCTTGGTGGTCGCCGACGCCGTGCTGTACGGCGTGTAGAAGGTCCAGCCGGTGTCGACGCCGCCCGTCACCACCGCCCACAGCGTGAACGCGGCGCCGGCGATGAACACGTACCAGCTCAGCAAGTTGAGGCGCGGGAAGGCGAGGTCGCGCGCGCCGATCATCATCGGCACGAGGAAGTTGCCGAGCACGGCGGGAATCGACGGCACGAGGAAGAAGAAGATCATGATCAAGCCGTGCATGGTGAACAGCTTGTTGTACGTGTCGGCCTGCACCACGTCGCCGGCCGGCGTCAGCAGCTCGAGCCGGATCAGCAGCGCGAAGACGCTGCCGAGCAGGAACATCACCGTGATCGAGCCCAGGTACAGCAGCGCGATGCGCTTGTGGTCGGTGGTGAACAGCCACGACCGGATGCCGTAGTTGGCGTTGAGATAGTTTTCGCGCGGCGGTGCGATCGCTTCCATGGCTGTGTCCTATGGAATCGGGACCGGGAGCGGATCGGCCTGCGCCATTCCCTCCGCCTCGGGGCCGGACTCCGGTTTGAGCGATCGGATGTATTGGATGAGTTGCAGCAGCCCCTCCTCGTTGATCTGCCCCTGGAACGTCGGCATCACCGGCTCGAAGCCGCGCACCACCTGCGCCTGTGGGTTGAGGATCGAGGTGCGCAGGTAGGCCTCGTCGGCCCGCACCGTCTCACCGTTCTGCAAGGTGACCGACTTGCCGTAGAGCCCGACCAGCGACGGCCCGAGCGCGCCCGGCGACGCCTGATGGCAGGTCGCACAGCCGTAGCGCTGGAACAGCGCGTGCCCGGCCTCGACCGGCGACGACGCGTCGGCCACGGTGACCCCACCGCCGCCGCTGAGCCACGTCTGGTAGTCGGCCGGCTCCATCACCACCACGCGACCGATCATGCCCGAGTGCTGCGTGCCGCAGTACTCGGCGCAGAAGAGGTGGTAGGTGCCGACCTTGGTGGCCTCGAACCACGTCGTCGTGTAGCGGCCCGGCACCGCGTCGGCTTTGATGCGAAACGCCGGCACGTAGAAACTGTGGATGACGTCCTCGGACGTCATCGTCAGCTTGACCGGTTGACCGAGCGGCACGTGTAGCTCGTTGATCTCGCGCCGGCCCTCCATGTGCTGCAGCTTCCACATCCACTGCTTGCCGACGACGAAGATCTCGAGCGCGTCGTCGGGCGGCCGCGACAGCGCGAGATAGACGCTGGCGCCCCAGAAGAAGATCACCATCGCGATGGCGAACGGGATCAGCGACCAGGTCAGCTCGAGCACCAGCGAGCCGTGAATCGGTTCGGGCACCTCGCCGACGACGCGGCGGCGGTACTTGATGGCAAACGCGATCACCGTCACCGCGATCAATGTGGCGAAGGTCACACTGACGGCGATGAGGAAGAAGAACAGATGGTCCACCTGGCTGGCCATGGTGGAGGCCTGTTCGGGAAAGAGGGGAAAGCTCTTCAACATGCCGCGCTCACCCGACCGCCCGCGCCGGCCGACGCTCCGCGAGGTCGCGACGCCGCATCGCCAACAGGAACACCACGAACGCACCCACGGTGAGCACGCCGCCGAGGCGGACGATGTTCATCACCGCGGCGCTGTAGTGGCCGGTGCTCGGATCGTACTGGTAGCAGTAGAGCAGCAGCTGATCGACCGGCGAACCGATGCGGTTCTCCGCCGCTTCGATCAAACCGAAGCGCAGGTCGCGCGGTGCGAACTCGACGCCGTAGAAGTAGCGCGCCAGCGTTCCGCCGGGGGTCAGCACCATGATACCGGCGGCGTGCGCAAACTCCTTGCGCACCGGGTCGTAGCGGTAGCGGAAGCCGACGGCCTGGGCGAGGCGATCGATCGACGCCACGTCGCCGGTCAGGAAGTGCCACCCCGCGTCGGCGCCGGGGCGGCGGTAGCTGTCGAGGTAGGTCTGCTTCTTCGCCGCCGCCAGCGCCGGCGTGTCGGCGGGATCGATGCTCACCGTGACGACCTCGAACTGCTGCCCGATATCGAACGACAGCGTGCGCAGCGCGCTGGTCAGCCCGTTGAGCACCAGCGTGCACAGCATCGGGCACTGGTAATAGGCCAGCACCAGGATCACCGGCCGCTTGCCGAAGTACTGCTGCAGCGTCACCGCCTGCCCCGCCTCGTCGCGAAACGCCACGTCGAGCGGTATCTGCCCACCGAGCTTCTGATCCAGCCCGACCTCGCGCAACACCGGCGGCCGCGTATCCTCCTCGGCATACGCGGCCCCGGGCACCACCGGCGCCATGACCGTCGCGAGCGCGAATGCGGCCAGGCCAGTTTTCAAGACAGGTCCCAGTCTCCGGTTCCCTCTCTCGGATGGGAGAGGGCCAGGGCGAGGGGGATTCGATAGACATCCTCCATAGCCCTCTGCTCGATGGCGCACCGCCGCCGTCGCGCGCTGCGCGGCGGGCGATTTGAGGTTGGAAGAGTGTTGAATCCCCCTCACCCAACCCTCTCCCATCCGGGAGAGGGCCCGGAGGCGGCGTCTCGAAGGGCTCTTCAACACCATGCGCAGCGCGGTCATCACTGCCCCGCCCCCGCCGAGGGAGCCGCCCCACGCGCCGGCAAGCCGCGCCGGGCGAGCAGCTCCATGGCGCGCTCGATCGGAATGCGCACGACGCCCTGGGCGCGATCGACCCAGGCGTAGTGCTGCAGCACCTCGTCCTCCGCGGCGTGCAGCGCTTGCAGGTCCTGCACCGGCTGCGCCTGCAGGCGCGGCTCGGGCGGCAACGCGCGGCCGGCCTCGGCGGCGAGCGGACTGCGCGGCGCGCTTTGCGACGCCTGGCGCGCCGCCAGGGCGGTGAACAGC
>CAYVUV010000157.1:0-14099 GCA_964455095.1 uncultured Binatia bacterium (SeqCode) | reverse complement strand
GAAGGGCAAGTTCGACCAGGGCTGGGACAAGCTGCGCGAGGAGACGCTGGCGCGCCAGCTCGCCATGGGCGTGATTCCGCCCGGCACCAAGCTGGCGCCAAAGCCGGAAGCGATCAAGGATTGGGACGCGCTCTCCGACGACGAGCGCAAACTGTTCGCCCACCAGGCCGAGGTCTACGCCGCGTTCGCCGACATGGCCGACCACGAGATCGGCCGCCTGGTGCAGGGCATCGAAGACACCGGCGAGATGGACAACACGCTGATCTTCTACATCGCCGGCGACAACGGCACGAGCGCCGAGGGCGGCATGAACGGCATGTTCAACGAGTACACCTACTTCAACGGCATTCAGGAAGAGGTGGCGGACATGCTCAAGGTCATGGATGAGTGGGGCGCGGCGGAGACCTATCCGCACATGGCGGCCGGCTGGGCCGTCGCGTTCGATACCCCGTGCACGTGGACCAAGCAGGTCGCCTCCAACTTCGGCGGCACGCGCAATGGCATGGTCGTGCACTGGCCAAAGGGCATCACCGCGAGCAACCAGCAGCGCAGCCAGTTTCACCACGTCATCGACGTGGCGCCGACGATTCTCGAGGCGGCCAAGCTGCCGCAGCCGAAGATCGTCAACGGCACCGCGCAAATCCCCATGGAGGGCGTGAGCATGACGTACGCCTTTGCGGACGCGGCGGCGAAGAGCCGCCACGTGACGCAGTACTTCGAGATCTTCGGCAACCGCGCCATCTATCACGAGGGGTGGTTGGCGGGGACGATCCACAAGGCGCCCTGGGAAGCGCAGCCGCGCCACCCGCTCGATCAAGACGTGTGGGAGCTTTACGACACGCGCAACGACTTCAGCCTCGCCGACAACCTCGCGGCGAAGAATCCGCAGAAGCTGAAGGAGTTGCAGGCGCTGTTCATGAAAGAGGCGGAGCGCAACCAGGTGTTGCCGATCGACGACCGCTCGCTCGAGCGGCTCAGCGCCGAGCTGGTCGGGCGGCCCGACATCATGGCCGGGCGCAGCTCGGTCACGCTGGCCGAGGGCATGTCGGGCATGCAGGAGAACGTCTTCGTCAACCTGAAGAACAAGTCGTTCACGATCACGGCCGAGGTCGAGAGCCCGGCCGCCGGAGCGACCGGCACCATCATGGCGCAGGGCGGCCGTTTCGGTGGCTGGGCCCTCTCAGTGAAGGACGGCAAGCCGCAATACGACTACAACTGGCTCGGCATGCAGCGCACGACGATCGTATCGTCCCAGGCCTTGCCCGCGGGTAAGGCGACGATCAGATTCGACTTTGCCTACGCCGGCGGCGGCATGGGGAAGGGGGGCAAGGGCACGCTGTTCATCAATGACCAGCAGGTGGCCGAGGGAACGATCGAGAAAACCCAGCCACTGATCTTTTCTGCTGACGAGACCGCCGATGTCGGCATCGACCTCGGCACGGCGGTCGTCGAGGCCGTCGGCTGCGAGGCCAAGTCTCGCTTCACCGGAAGGATCCCGCGCGTGACGGTCGACTTGCGCGACATCGACGCGCACGCCGAGGCGGTCGTGCAGCAGGCGTGGGTCGAAGCCAAGCTGCGAACTGAGTGAGCCACCAGCATCCAGTGAGGGCATGACGTGATACGCATTCCAGCTCTGTGGCTCCTCAGTGTGGCCCTGTTCGCCTCGACGTGCGCGCCCGGCCCCAAGCCGATTGCCCCCGTGCTGCCGCCGATGCCGGCGGCGGCGGGGCCTCCGGTCTCGCTCGACAAGGTCCACTCGATCGTCGAACGCCGGTGCGTCGTCTGCCACGGCTGCTACGACGCGCCGTGCCAGTTGCTGCTGTCGTCCAACCAGGGCATCGAGCGCGGCGCCAGCAAGGATGTCGTCTATGACACCGATCGGCTGACCGCAGCGGCGCCGACGCGCCTCTTCATCGATGCGCATGGCGCCGAGGCCTGGCGGCAGCGCGGATTCTTCTCGGTGCGCGACAACCCGAATGCCCCCGGCTCCGCGACGCTGCTGTGGCAGATGCTGGAGCTCGGCCGCGCGCATCCCTTCGCGCCCGGCGAGAAGCTGCCGGAGTCAGTGGCGCTCGACATCAACCGCGAGCTGTCGTGTCCGACGGTGCAGGAGTTCCAGGTCTATTCGGCCAAGCACCCGCTCGGTGGCATGCCCTACGGCATGGCTCCGCTCGATGACAAGGACCTGGCGACGCTGACGGCGTGGGTGGCGCAGGGGGCACCCGCCCCGGCCCCTGTCACGGCGCCATCCGCCGCAGCCGCGGCCCAGGTGGCGCGCTGGGAGGCCTTTCTGAACGGAGAGTCCCTCAAGCAGCAGCTCACCGCGCGCTATCTGTACGAGCATTGGTTTCTCGCCCACCTGTTCTTCGAGGATCTCCCCCCGGCGGACTCCCAGGCAGCGGGGCCGTTCTTTCGCGTCGTGCGTTCGAAGACGCCGCCTGGGGTGCCGATCGAGGAGATTGCGTCGCGGCGCCCCACCGATGACCCCGGCGTTGCGCGCTTCTGGTACCGCCTGCGGCCGCTGGAGGACACGATCGTGCACAAGACGCACATCGTCTATCCGCTCAGCGACGCGAGGATGAATCGCCTGTCCGCGCTCTTCCTGGATGCGGAATGGACCGCGACGGCGCTGCCGAGCTACGCCGTGGACGATTCGTCCAACCCCTTCATCACCTTCGCGCAGATTCCCGCCCGGGTGCGTTACCAATTCCTCCTCGACGACGCGCAATACTTCGTCATGACCTTCATCCGCGGGCCGGTGTGCCGCGGCCAGGTTGCGGTCGACGTGATCGAGGATCAGTTCTTCGTCGCGTTCCTCGATCCGGACCACGACCCGTCGGTGATCTTTCCGAGCTATCTCGAGAACGCGAAGGACTTCCTCAATCTGCCGGCCGAGCACTTGAGCCACCTCGCGCCGGGCGAGTTCTGGGTCCAGTACGCCCTCGAGCAGCGCCGCTACCTGGCGCTGCGCGAGCAGTACTACGATGCGTACGATCCCGAGCTGCGCGGGCCAACGCTCGACTATCTGTGGGACGGCGACGGCCACAACACCAACGCGCAGCTGACCGTCTTTCGCCACTTCGACAGCGCCAGCGTCGAGCGCGGCTTCGTCGGCGCCATACCGAAGACGGCCTGGCTGATCGATTTCCCCATCTTCGAGCGCATCTACTACAACCTGGTCGCCGGCTACGACGTCTTCGGCAACGTGGCGCATCAGGCGGCAACGCGCCTCTACATGGACCACCTGCGCATGCAGTCGGAGAATCTCTTCCTCGCCTTCTTGCCGCCCGATCAGCGCCAGGCCATCCGGGCCTCGTGGTACGTCGGCGCCACGCGCTCGCTGGATTACCGGTTCGTCAACAGCCTCCACGCCCAGACGCACGGCACGCAGATTCCGTTTCAAACCACCGATCCGAAGCGCGAGCTGCTCGAGATGCTTGCCGCACGCAATCCCGCCGTCTCGGGTCCGCCCGACCTGTTGAACCGCTGCGCCACACCGCCCTGCGACCGACCGGACGCCTCCGACCTCGAGCGCGGCGCCGAGCGCGCGCTGCAGCCGCTGACCAACGTTCGCGGCGCGTGGGTGGCGCAGCTGCCCGAAGTGGCGTTCCTGCGCGTGCGTGCCGGCGCGGATGCCCGCGGCGCCGCGATGTACACGCTGGCGCGCAACCGGGCCCACTCGAACGTGGCGTATATGTTCGGCGAGGAGGATCGCCTCGTGCCCGCCGACGACACGCTCACCGTGGCGCGCGGAACCATCGGCAGCTACCCGAACTTCCTGTTCGACGTCGAGAGCGGGGAGGTCGACGCCTTTGCCGCGGCGCTGGTCGCCGTGCGCAACGCATCCGATTTCGAGACACTGGTCGGGCGCTGGGGCGCGCGGCGCACCAGCCCGAGCTTCTGGTCGACGATCGATTGGGTGCACGACGACTTCCGGCGGCGGCAGCCGACACAGTTCGGCCTCTACGACCTCGGCCGCTACGCCAACTTCTAAAATTGGTCCGCCCCGCATCGACGGCTGGCGATCACCAGACCGGCCCCAACGCAACGGACTCCTGGAGGAGCTGCGTATGAGTGAATTTCAAATCGCCGCGCTGACGTTTGCCTGTGTGCTCGGCAGCGCCATGCTCGGCCTGTTCATTCGCAGCGCCCTACCCGAGCATCATCTCAGCACGGAATCGCGCGATGTCGTGAAGCTCGGCACCGGCTTGATCGCGACGATGGCCGCTCTCGTCCTCAGCCTGTTGATCTCCTCGGCAAAGGGATCGTTCGACAAGATGGACGACGAGCTGGTGCAGAATGCGGCCCGGGTGGTCTCGCTCGACCGCGTGCTGGCCGACTACGGACCAGAGACGAAAGCGATTCGCGATCTGCTCAAACGCAAGTACGCGGCTGGGATCGAGCGGCTCTTTCCCAGCAATGCGTCGCGGCAAGCGAAGCTGGACACTCCGGCGGCGGTGATTGGGACGGAGAACCTGCGCGCCGAGATCCTGGCGCTCTCGCCGGGAAATGACGGCCAGCGCTGGCTGCTGTCGCAGGGGCTGGATATCGCCAGCGAGATGTCCTCGACGCGCTGGCTACTCCTCATGCAGAAGGACGTCTCGATGCCAGTGCCCCTGCTGGTTGTGTTGGTCTGCTGGCTGGCGCTCATTTTCTCCACCTTCGGGTTGCTCGCCCCGCGCAATGGCACGGTGATCGCGGCGCTGGTCATCTGCGCGCTCTCGGCGTCGGGCGCGATCTTTCTGATCGAGGAAATGAACAGCCCATTCGCCGGCATGATGAAAATCTCCAGCGCGCCGATGCGCGACGCGCTCTCCGATCTCGGCCAATGACGAACGGGAGGGCGAGGCGCCCGCCGAGCCGGCTTGGCCCGGCAATTCGCGAAAGAAAGTTCCTCTCCCTCCGGGAGAGGTAAGGCTTTGCCCGACAATTCGCGAATGGAAGTTCCTCTCCCCGACTCCGGTCCCCCTCCTTTCCAAGGAGGGGCTAGGGGAGGTAGCTTTTTGAAGCGCTATCCAAGAACGACCTCCCCCTAACCCCCTCCTTGGAAAGGAGGGGGAAATTCCGACGGAGACGAGCCGGAAGGACTGCACCAATTGCCGGGCAAAGCCGCCGAGCCGTGGGGCACTGGGCGATTTCCTCGAATCTTCTGCAAACCTTCCGGACTGTCGCGGCTGGTTGTGACATCTGGGCGATAGCGGGAGAACGCTCTGGCGCGTGACGGCCGGGCGACACGACCGCTTTCAAAACCTCTCAGCAGAATGGAGCGATCATGAAGACGAACAAGATCATCGCACAGCGTCTGGCCGTTATGGCAATGGCTCTCGGCGTCGTTGGTTGCGCCATGTCGTCGGGGGAGAAGGTGGCACCGGTGCCGGCTGTACCCGTTGCCGCGGCGCCCCCGGTGACCGGTACCGTCAGCGAGGGGCTGGCGTCGGCAACGGCGACGGTCAAGGCGATCGACCAGAAGACGCGTCGCGTCACCCTGCAGCGCGCCGATGGCTCGGTGTTCAAGTTCGTCGCCGGCGACGAAGTGCGCAACCTGCCGCAGGTCAAGGTGGGCGACGAGGTCACGGTGAACTACTACGAATCGCTCGCTTACGAGGTGAAGAAACCCGGCGAGGCGGTCGTGGGTGCCGCGGTCGGCGAGGCGGCGCAGCGCGCCGAGGTCGGCGAGAAGCCGGGCGCGGCGGCGGTGCGGACCTCGACGATCACCGCCACGATCACGGCGATTGACCGCACGGCCAAGACGGTCACGTTGCAGGGGCCCGACGGAGAAGCCACGACCATCAAGGCGCGCGATCCGGAGAAGCTCGATCGCGTCGCCGTCGGCGATCTCGTCGAGATCACCTACACGGAGGCGCTGGCCATCTCCGTCGACCCGCCCCAGAAGAAGTAGGTGGAGCCGGGTGGGGTGGGAGGTTCCCGGATGAAGACCAGGTATCGCCGGTTTGTCGCGATCGCGTTGGGTGTATTGGCCGGTTGCGCGGCCCAGAACGACGTCGTCTCGAATGCCGAGCGGGCGTCGGGCGACCGGCCCGGCATGGCGGAGATCAAAGCCATCGCCGAGGAGGGGTTCATCTACGGCCTGCCGCTCGTGATGAACTACATGGTCATGTACGAGTACGTGGTCGACCCGAGCTCGGGTCAGTACAAAGGGCCGTTCAACCAGGTTGTGAACGAGCCGCGCGTGTTCACGTACAAGGACACGAGCGTCGTGACGCCGAACAGCGATACGCCGTACTCGTTGTTGTGGATGGACCTGCGCGCGGAGCCGATTGTGCTGTCCGTGCCCGCGGTCGAGCGCGACCGCTACTACTCCGTCCAGCTCTGCGACGGCAACACCTTCAACTACGGCTACATCGGCAGCCGCGCGACCGGCAATGCGCCGGGCAACTTCATGGTCGTCGGGCCCGACTGGACCGGTGAGGCGCCCGCCGGCATCGACCACACGTTCCGCTCGAGCACGCAGTTTTCGCTCGCGATCTACCGGACCCAGCTCTTTAATCCCACCGACATGGCGAACGTCGAGAAAGTCCAGGCGGGATACAAGGCGCAAACACTCTCGGCCTTCGCGAAACAACCGCCCCCGCCGGCGCCGCCCGCGGTGAGCTTTCCGAAGATCGACAAGGATCTCGTCAAGACCAACTTCTTCGAGTACGTCGACTTCGCGCTGCGGTTCGCTCCGCCCCGGCCGGAGGAGAAGGAGATTCGCGCCAAGCTGGCCCGCATCGGTATCGGCCCGGACAAGACCTTTGAGTTCAAGGATCTCTCCCTGGCGCACAAGGCGGAGATCGCTCTGGGCATGAAGGCGGGCGAAGGCAAAGTGGAGCAGGCGGTCGCCGGCCTGGGCAAGCGCGTCAACGGATGGCAGATAGGCTCGATCGCCGGCGACGGGGCCTTCTTCAACGGCGACTGGCTCAAGCGCGCGACGCTCGCCAAAGCCGGCATCTACGGCAACGATGCGGCAGAGGCGGTCTACCCGATGACCACGGTCGACGCCACGGGGGAGAAGTTGGATGGCAGCAAGCACGACTACACGCTGACATTTCCGGCTGGCCAATTGCCTCCGGTGAACGCGTTCTGGTCGGTGACCATGTACGACGGCAAGACGCAGCTGCTGATCGAGAACCCGATCAACCGCTATCTCATCAACTCTCCCATGTTGCCGCAGCTCAACAAGAACCGCGACGGGTCTCTTACCCTGTATATCCAGAAGAACGCGCCGGCCGGCGCCAAGAAGGCCAACTGGCTTCCGGCGCCGAACGGTCCGATCTACCTGGTCATGCGATTGTACTGGCCGAAAGATTCCCCGCCGTCGATCCTGCCGGCCGGTGAGGGGACGTGGCAGCCGCCCGGCATCGAAGAGGTGAAGTCGTGATGCGAAAACAACCTGGGATGCAACACCCGGCGGCCCTTGGCGCGGTGCTGCTCGCGTTGAGTGTGCTGCTGGTGGGGACCGCGAGCGCCCAGCAGTCGAAGAAGAAGGCCGCGCAACCTGCCCAGGCGACGAGCGCGCCCGCGCCGGTGCTCGAGCCAAAGGCGATCGAGCTGCTGAAGGCGGCGTCCAGCCGTCTGGCGGCGGCGCGCTCGATGATGTTCACGGCGACCAACAGCTACGAGAGCCCGAGTCGCTTCGGACCTCCGCTGCTGTACACGACGAAGGATGAGGTCACGTTGCAGCGTCCGGACAAACTGCGCGTCCTGACGCTGGGCGACGGGCCGGCCAGCGAATTCTACTACGACGGCAAGACCATGACCGCCTTCGCGCCGGCCGAGAATCTCGCCGCCGTCTCGGAAGCGGCCCCGACCATCGACGCCGCGCTGAAGATGGCGTACGACTCGGCCGCCATCTACTTTCCGTTCAGCGACATCATCGTCGCCGATCCGTACGAAGGGCTGGCGGACGGGTTGACGCAGGCCTTCTACATCGGGCAATCGCACATCGTCGGTGGCACGACGACGGACATCGTGGGCATCGTCAACAAGTGGGTGTTCGAACAGATCTGGATCGGCGCCGACGACAAGCTGCCGCGCATGGCGCGGGCGGTGTTCCACGCCGACCCGCTGGGGTTGCGTCATCAGGTGGAGTTCTCGAGCTGGCAGATCGATGCGGCCATTGCCCCCGACGCGTTTGCCTCGGCGAAAGCCGCCGCCGCACAACCCATGCCGTTCGCTCGGCCGGACCCCGTTCTGCCGCCAGACCTGGACCCGCGCACGAAGGCCAAGTCCTCGAAGAAGAAGTGAGGGAGCACCCGTCATGAAGGCATCAATCATTGGCTTGGTGAGTCTCGTGATCGCGGCCCTTCCACCGGCGCCGGCAGATGCCTGGGCCGCGGCAGGCAGATACGGCGGCCATGCATCCGGTGGCGGCGGTTCCTGGAGTGCCGAGGGCGCCCGCGGTGGCACCGCATCGGGCGGGGGGGGGTCGTGGAGCGGGGAGGGTTTTCGCGGCGGCACCGCATCGGGCGGCGGGGGCTCGTGGCACGCCAACGGGGCGTATGGCGGCTCTGCCTCCGGTGGCGGCGGCTCGTGGCAGGCGACCAATCGCTACGGTACGACGGCGGCCGGCGGGTACAACCACTATTACGGCGGCTCCTACGCGTACTACCATCCGCCGACGACGGTGAACGTCTACGGCTCCAGCTGCGGCAGCTGCGGCGGCTGGGCGGTCGCCGGAGCGGCGGCGGTCGGCGCGGCGGTCGGTGCGTCGGTGGCGAATGCCAACAACCAGGCTGCCAATGCGGACGCTTACTCTGCCGGCTACTCCGCCGGCAGTGCGGACACCGCGTACGCGATGGGCGCGATCTATGCGACGCTGCCCGGCGGGTGCAACCCGGCGACGGTCAGCGGCACCACGTACTACCTGTGCGGCCCGCATTGGCTGAAGCCGGCCTTCGGCGCCAACGGCGTGTACTACCGCGTCGTGCCGACGCCCTGAGGCGCGCTGCGCCACCGCGGGCCTTTGCTCGGCAAAGTTCCTCTCCCACCGGGAGAGGTAAGGTGAGGGTATGAAATGCTGGCTTCGACCCCTGATTGGTTGAAGAGTTTGTTCGATCCCCTCACCTAGCCTCTCCCTGAGGGAGAGGAACCGGAAGGACCACACCAATTGCTGGCCAAACTCGCACCCCCGGCGTTGATGCCTTTCCTGCCCATTCTCGGGCGCGTCCTGGTCCTTGCCGGAGTGCTGCTGGCCGCGGCTGTATCCGGAGCCGCCACCCGTCCGCCGTTGCCGGTTGGGCCGGCGGCGCCATTGTCCGGTGTGGGGCGTTGGTTGGTCGACGCGACCGGTCGCGTCGTCATGCTGCATGGCGTCAACGACGTGGCGAAGGTGCCGCCGTACTACTCGGCGGCGCGGGGTTTCGGCGCGGACGATGTCGCGTTCCTGGTCTCGGAGGGCTTCAATGCGCTCCGGCTCGGGATCGACATGCGCGCGCTGATGGCGGTCCCCGGACAGGTGGACGCTGCCTACATCGAGCACCTGGCCACGACGGTGGCGGACTGCGCGGCCGGCGGGATCTTCGTGTTACTCGACTTCCATCAGGACGGCTACGCGCCGAAGTACAACGGCAACGGCTTTCCGAACTGGATGGCGTTCGACGACGGTCTCGAGAATCCACCCGACGCCGTGTTCCCACTCTACTACGTGCAGAACCCGGCCATGCAGCGCGCCTTCGAGCACTTCTGGGAGAACGCCGCGATCCCGGACGGCGACGGCTTGCAGGACTACTTCGTGCAAGCGCTGCAAGCCATTGCCACGCGCTTCGGCGCCGAGCCGATGGTGATCGGCACCGAGCTGATGAACGAACCGTGGCCGGGCGCCGACTGGCGGCCGTGCGTGT
Organism: uncultured Binatia bacterium (SeqCode); assembly: GCA_964455095.1. Classification (GTDB taxonomy): domain Bacteria; phylum Desulfobacterota; class Binatia; order HRBIN30; family CADEER01; genus CAYVUV01. The sequence continues at coordinate 4,257 of CAYVUV010000157.1, read as the reverse complement.
TCGAGCCTGCTGGCTGCGCGGCGATCGAGGCCGAGCGGCTGATGCCGTTCTACCGCAAGGGGGCGGCGGCATTGCGGGCGATCGCGCCGACGCAGCTGGTGTTTGTCGAGCCCTTCGTGCTCTTCAACTTCGGCCAGGCGCCGACCAGCATTCCCGGCACGGACCCCGGGTTCGCTCTGTCGTTCCATTCGTATGCGCTCGACGTGACCGGGGAGACCAACGTCGTCCGGCTCGGGGTCGAGGCGGCCGAGCGGGACGGGGCGCCGGTGGTCATCACCGAGTTCGGCGCCAGCACCGATCCGGCTTTGCTCAATCGTCTGACCGCGCAATTCGAGGCGCGTATGGTGCCGTGGATGTTCTGGGCCTACGACGGGCAGATCGTGCCCGACCAACACATTCCTCTCACCCCGGAAGCCGTGTACAGCCAGGCGGCGCTCGACGCGTTGGTGCGACCCTACCCGGTGGCGACGACCGGTGTCCCGACCCACATCGCCTTCGATCCGGCGACGAAGGTCTTCGACCTCGAGTACGAGACGGCACGCGCCGGCGGCGGGTCGTTCCCGCGTCGACTCGACACCGTGGTGTTCATCCCCCGCCGGCACTATCCGAACGGCTACACGGTGGAGGTGAAGGGGGCACGCGTGATGTCCGTGCCGTGCGCGACCGAGCTGCGCCTGCGCACGCGCCGCATGCGGCGCCCGGGCCACCCGGTGACAGTGCGCGTGAGACCCGATCCGTCCGGAACCGAGCAAAGTTGCCCGTGAGCCGTGAGGCGAAGCTCTGGTCCCCTCTCGACGATTCTGCGCCATTAGCTGTCTTCTTCGTGACCCTCGTGTTCTTCGTGGTGTGAAATCTCGACCGACGCGTTTCTACGTCTCGCGCCCACCGCGCCAGCGGCGGGTGAGCATGAGCACCGCTCACGCCGGCGGCGAGTGCAATTCATGGGATCTATTGCATCGCCTGGCTTGTGCAACTGACGCAGTGCGTTAGGCTGTTTCGTGTCAGGGGGCAGGTGGTTGGGGGGAGGAGAAACGAGATGGAGCTTCCCTTGATGGCCTGGTCCCCGCCGACGGCGGTGCTGCCAGACTCAGCCCTCGCTGTCGATATGGCGATCGGGGCATGGTTCGGGCTGGCCCTTCTGGTGAGCCTGTTGCCGCTGCTGTGGATCGCCGTGTGGCCGCGAGACCTTTCGACCCGCATCCCGCGGCTGACCCATCCACAGCCGCGCCCGATCGGCCGGCGGCACGCCATCCCGGGCCGCCCGTGACGCGCGGTGTGTCGGCCCTGCCTTCGTGACCTTCGTGCTCTTCGTGGTGTGAAATCCGGATCGGTTTCAAGTCAGCAAGACCGGGACGGGCCCCAACGTCTCGCCGCGCAGAGACTCGGCGATGCGCTCGCCGACTTCCCATCCCCAGCGGCCGAGGCTGTGGCCGCCGAGCGGGTTGCGGTCGAAGCCGGGAAAGAAGATCGACGGGTGGATGCGCGAGCGGCAGCGGTAGTCGGTGAGGGGATAGCGATCCCACTGGTGGACCCGCCCGAGCAGCTCGGTGTCGGCGATGAATTCCTCGACGCGCGGCTCGAAGCCGGTGGCGAGGATCACGTCGTCGAACGGTACCACTGAGCCGCCGAGCTGCACGCCGTTCTCGGTAAAGCCTTCGAGCGGGCGGACGTTGCCGTCGATGACGCGAATCGCGCCGCTGCGGATCTGCGCGATCGCGCCGACGTCGAAGGTGGCGATGCGGCCCTTGAAGAACGTTTCGGCCATCGGCCCGGCCTCGGGCATGCGGATGCCGTAGCGCGACAGATCGACCGACAACCGCCGCGCGACGCGGTCGCGCTCCTCGATCGCCTGCTTGAACTCGGGCGTTCCCCACGTGATGCGATGTGCTGCGGCGATGCGCTTCTCGCTGAAGAAGCCGAGCTGGCGCGAGATCCAGAAGAGCACCGCCATGCGCCGGATGGGAATGAAGTGGCGCGGTGCCCGCACCCACAGCGCCACGTCACACGCGCCACCCTCGCAGAGGTCGAGGCTGATCTCCGCCGCCGAGTTGCCACTGCCGACGACCAGCACGGAGCGCCCGGCGAACGGTGCCGCATTGCGATACTCGGCGCTGTGCAGAACGCGCCCGCGAAACGCCTCCCGCCCGGCGATCTCCGGCACCTTGGGCACGCGATTGACCGCCGTCGCTACGGCGACATGGCCAGCCACCATCCGCCCGCCGCTGCTCTCGACCTCCCATTCGAATCCATCGGTCGCGCCGTCGATCCGCTTGACGCGCGCGACGCGCTCTCCAAACCGCAGATGCGGACCGAGCTGATGCAGCTCCGCATAGCGCCGAAAGTAGTCGCGGATCTCATCGCGCGCGAGGAAAGTGGGGTAGGGCCGCCGCAACCCGCCGTCGTGCGGCATGTCGTGGTAGGCGGAGTGCAGGTGCAGCCGATCGTAGGTGGTGCTCCAGAAATGCCCGACGCCACTGCCTTGCTCGAGAATGACGAAGCGCTCCACTCCCGCGGCACGCAGCGATGCGCCGACGCCGAGGCCGGAGAAGCCCGCGCCGATCACGATCGCGTCGAATCGTTCCATCAGCGCGTGCTCATCGGATCAACAGCAATTCCGCTGAGCGGCCGGCCCCGGTGCGTTCAAGCCGGATTCCGAGTCCACGTCAGCCGGGGGCCATCGAACAGAATGCTCTCGGCATTGAGGACGTTGCGGCCGAGAATTCCGTATTCTTGATCGCCTACGAGGAACCGGCCGCGGAAGAACCGGTCAAGGAAGGTGAGCTTCAACTCAACGGCGCTGAGCCATACGCCGCCGCCACCAAACCCAGCCACTTCGTACCGCACGGCTCCAATCGGCGCCACGCCGACTCGCTCGACGGCGGAGCGTGGGACGATGCTGACGTCGGCGCCAGTGTCGAGCAGCATCCGGACACCCGCACAGATTGAGCCATCGACTGGGTTGGCCACCGACACCTCAGCGACAGGTGCAGGCGGGTCGAAGGCCTGTGGGCTGTATTCGGGCACGGTCGCTTAATCGTCAGACACTTTCATCCGGAAGTCAGCGCTCTGTTCCGGTCTCACGAGGCGCGGACTCTGAATCACCGGCCGTGTGTCGTCCGCACCGGGGACAATGATGAAAACCTTGGTCCCGTCAGAAACGGTCAAGGGCTCAGTCGGCCGGACGACCCCATGATCAACTACGCCCTCTACTGCGGTGCTGCTCATGGTGTACTCCTCATGTCGAAATCGACGTCTACGCTCTGCACCTTCAGCCTGACGCTTCACGATCGCTGTCATGGTGCGTCGATTCGATTTTGCCCGATTCCACCGCCAACTTCCAACCTTGATCGCTTCTTGTCTGGCGGCATCGGTTCGAGAACGATCCGCACTTACTTCAGATCCCGACCGCTCGTTTCACTTACTCGGTCGTCTCGTCTTCCGTTTCGATCCCCTTGGCGGACGTGCACTGCTCTCCAGGCTTACGGTGCTCAATTGCAACGTGATCCACTTTGCGAGCTTGTGCGTGTCAGCATCGGGCCAGTAGCTCAGACATAGTTTGCCCCGCCGTTCCAAAGAGGGCGGTGGGACGGAAGCGATCGGCCCGCCCAAGTTCCAAAGCATCCTCCGCTTGCCAAAGGCGAAGATTTAGCGAAAATAGAGCGGTGCTGGCCTCCACCTCGCGCGGTTGGGAACGTGTCGCCTCGTTGCAGTTGCCGGGGTTGGTGGGGATCGGTGCGGCGCCGGAGCCGGTGCGGCGTCTGGCGACCGGGGTGGCGGCTCTCGATGCGTTGCTGGGTGGGGGGCTGCCGCGCGGGCAGGTGAGTGAGATCGTCGGGGCGACGGGCAGTGGGCGCACGGCGGTGGCGCACGCGCTGCTCGCGGCGGCGACGCGGCGCGGTGAGGTGGTCGCCGTGGTCGATCTGCCCGATGCGTTGCATCCGGAGACGCTCGGGCGAGCAGGGGCGGCTCTCGAGCGCGTGCTGTGGGTGCGGCCGCCGTCGCTGCTGGCGGCGCTCAAGTGCACCGAGCTGATCCTCGGCGCCGGTGGCTTCGGATTGGTCGTGCTCGACGTCGGCGCGTCGGTGCCGACCTTGCCGCTGCACGTCTGGCCGCGGTTGCTGCGCGCGGCGCGGCAGGCGGGGACGGTGCTGGCGGTGCAAGCGCCGCAGCGGGTGGCCGGCAGCAGCGCGGCGCTGAGCCTGGCGCTGACGTTGCACCGCGCGCGCTGGAACGCCGGGCTGTTCGAGGGGCTGTCGG
>CAYVUV010000156.1:0-12207 GCA_964455095.1 uncultured Binatia bacterium (SeqCode) | reverse complement strand
GTTGAGCACTGTCCTGGCGTCGCCAAGCACGCGCATGATGGCCGCGGCGATCCTGGGGTCGGACTGCCGCGTCGATGTGTACGTCCTTCCGATCTCGTCGTAGAGCGGCTGAGGCATCTAACGTTGGTTGCCTCCTATCGTGCGATCATCTCGCACGGCACGGCGACGACGGCAGGTCGCGTTTTACCGGTTTGGACGAGAAGCGCCTTCGGTACCCGCACCCCTCTGGAATTGCCGATGCGAACGATACGAGTCTTCATGGTGCCTACCTCGTAGCGACACGCCCAGCTCGATCGCAACCCTGCATCGTGATGGAGAACACGTCTCGGTTGACTCGCACCTTCTCCTCGGGGTCGGAGTCGGTATCGGCATCGGGATCGATCAATGCACGGATCGTTGCGGTTCGGTTCCGATAGCGATTCCGACCCCGACTCCGATGGCGCTGAAAGAGGAGCCAAAGGTGGCGCACCATTCATGGGACCGCGCGACCCTCACTCATGCGGACGTAGTACCCGTCTGGGTCCGTAAGACGGAAATCTCGATCGCCCCACGACTGGAGGGTAACCTCACCTGGCTCGTAGCCGGCGGCGATGGTCTCCTCGCGCAACTGATCCAGGCGGTCGGTGTAGAGGACGATCTCCGTGCCGATCGGTGGATAGCGAAGGAGGGCAACCAGCCGAAGCGGCAACCACCAGGGCACGGGCGAGAGCGCCACGACCGTGCTGCCGCTGCGGAGGGTGGAGTACCCGTCCGGTTTCGCGTGCGCCATCGAGAAACCCAGCGACTCGTAGAAGCGAACCGATTCGCTGACGTTGGTGACGAAGAGCTCGAACTTGGACTCAATGATCTGGCCGTTGGCGGGGCCGGCGTAGGCGACCAACAGAGCCATGAACCAACGAAGGGAAAAGAGAGCGAGTGCAGTGCGCAACTTTTCCACCCCTATCGCGGCCAAGGATAGCCGCCGCGATTCCCGCCAAGGCTCCATTGTTCAGTTAGTCCGCATCAGGACACACGCTGGGAATCTCATCTATCGACTGAAACACTCTCAAGCCGCGAGCGCGAAATCGGTCGCCCCCCCCGATAGTGGCGGCTTGTGTTGTCTGTCAAATCCAGGCCGGCGCATGAGGTCACGGACTGCATGCTCGCCGAAGCTTGACACACCCGGGGGCCGCGTGGCCGGAATGAGCGGGCAAGGGGGACAAGGCATGAGTACTGTTCTGACAGAGGATCGCGACGGCGGGGTGCGGTTGCTGACGATGAATCGGCCACCGGCCAATGCGATCGATGAGCAGCTGCTCGAGGATCTCGCGAGGGCGCTCGATGAGGCGCGGCGCGATGATCAGGTGCGGGCTGTTGTGCTCACCGGCGCGGGGGAATTCTTCAGCGGCGGGTTCGATCTTGCGGCGCCGCGGCGGGAGGATGCGGACACGCTGCGGTTGCAGGGGCTCTATCGCGATGCGCATCTGGCGCTGTTGACGTTGCCCAAGCCGACGGTGGCGATGGTGAACGGGCATGCCATCGCCGGCGGCCTGGTCATGGTGCTGGCTTGCGACTACCGGCTTGGGCTCGATGCCGAGTACTCCATCGGGCTCAACGAGGTGGCGATCGGGGCTTCGTTTCCCAAGGTGGCGTTTGAGATCGTGCAGCTGCGGCTGGCGCATGCGCGCGCGAGTGAGCTGTTGCTCGGGGCGGCGATCTATCCATCCAGTCAGGCGCTGCGGCTGGGGGTGGTGGATGAGATGCTGCCGGCCGATCGGTTCGAGGCGACGGTGATGCGGCGGGCGGCGCGCATGGGGAGTTTTCCGCGCGACTCGTATGCGCATACCAAGTTGGCGCTGGTTGAGGCGGCGGCGGCGCGGGTGCGGGGGGAGACGCCGGAAGCGGCGGCGGTTGCGGCAGCGGTTTGGGTTAGCGCGGAGAGCCGGGCGGCGCGGGCGGCGCAGCGGGTGAAGTTGGGGATGAAGACCTGAACCGGAGTCCTTCGAGACGCCGCCCAAAGCTGCGGCTCCTCAGGACGAGCGGTTGGGGGCCATGAGAGGACTTCATTCTGATCACGATGAGGTGGCCTTCGGCGCAATTGAATCCCCCTCACCTTGGTCCTCTCCCATCCGGGAGAGGAAACCAGCGGGAGTACTGAGGAGATATTGAAAATGGCATCGACCATGTCCGCGACGTCGAGCGCGCTTGACGCGCCTGAGTCGCTCGTTGATCTCGCGCGGTATCCGCTGCTCGATTTGTCGACGCCGGCGGCGCAGGCGGTGGTGCGGGCGGGGCGGGAGCAGTTGGCGGCGAATGGGGCATGTGAGCTAGCGGGTTTTCTGTCTCCGGCGGGGTTGGCTGCGATCGAGGCGGATGGGGATGCGGTGGCGCAGGAGGCGCGTTGGAGTGAGGGGGTTGGCACTGCGTATCTCGAGGTGCCGGATTTCGCGCTGCCCGAGGACCATCCGCGCCGTATTCTTGGCGAGGCCGCGGTGGGGGTGGTCGCGTACGATCAGTTTCCGCTCACCTCGCCGATACGGCGGCTATACGAGTGGGATCCGTTCATGCGCTTCATCGAGGCGGTGCTGCAGCGCGGGACGCTCTATCGTTATGCGGATCCGCTCGGTGCGCTGAACCTCGCGGTGATGGGCGATGGCGATCGGCTGCAGTGGCATTTCGATCAGACGGACTTCGTCGTCTCGCTGGCGATTCGCGATGCCGAGGAGGGCGGCGACTTCGAGGTCGCGCCGCGCATTCGCACGGCTGACGACGAGCGTTATCCCGCCGTGCAGCGGTTGCTGCAGGGGGATCACAGTGAAGTGGTGCGGCTGCCCATGTGTCCCGGGACGTTGCTGATCTTCGAGGGGCGGAATTCGATCCACCGCGTCAGCCCGATCCGCGGCGCGACGCAGCGGTTGGTGGCGCTGTTGGCGTACGACACCAGGCCGGGGACGGTGAGTACGGAGATTCTGCGCCTGGCGCGGTACGGGCGCGTTGGGTGAACAGGTAAAACTTTTTCACCACAGAGGACACAGAGAGCACAGAGAAAGAGCCCTGAGCAGGTTCTTCTCTCTCTCCGGGCTCTGTGAACTCTGTGTTCTCTGTGGTGAGAGGCCTTTTTCCGGCGGAGCCGCTGACGCGGATGTTTCATCACCCCCCATCCAAACCTTCCCCCGCAAGGGGGGAAGGCTTCGGGCAAGAGGAAGGCGTCCGCCTTCTTCAGCGGGCGCGGGTCTTGTCGAGGCGTTCGCGGATGACTTCGCGGCGTTTTTGCAGGTCGAGGTGGGTGACCGATTCGACGTCCTTCTTCATGCCGAGTGAGGCTTTGAAGCCGGTGAGGTCGATGGCGCTGGCGTCGGCGGTGATGCCGGACTCGGCGGTGATCTGCGCGGCGTGCTTCTGCAGGAAGTAGCCGTAGATCTGCACGATGTGGTCGAAGAGGTTGATCTCGGGTGCCAGGTGCGCGGTGGCATCGTCGAGGAAGAGCATGTTCTTGACGAACAGCATCAGCGGCTTGGGCAGCTTGGCGCCGTAGGCGAGCAGGGCTTTGGTCAGGCCCTGGATCTCGCGCGTCAGCTCGTCGCCCGACAACGTCGTCGGGTCGATCACCGGCTGGTCGAGCTTGAGGTCGCGAATGACGCCGTCGAGATTGGCGTCGGGCGCCAGGGCGCCGAGGTCGCGGTACGCTTCGAGCTGACCGCGGATGTCGTTCACGGCGCCGCGCATCATCAGGCGCATGAAGGCGATCCGCTGCGGCTCGTCCATGCGCGCCGTGATGCCGTAGTCGAACAGCGCAATCCGGTGATCCTCGGTGACCCAGAGATTGCCGCCGTGCAGGTCGCCGTGGAACACGCCGTAGACCACGGCGCCCTCGAGGAACGAGATCACCAGCGCGCGCAACATCGCCGGCGTGTCGATGCCGGCCGTGCGCATGCCCTCGACGTCGCTGTAGGTGAAACCGGACAGCCGCTCCATCACCAGGACGCGGCGCGTGACCAGCTCCGGGTGCGGACGCGGCACCATGATGATGCGCTGCTCGCCGTGCGCCAGCACGCGCGCGATGTCGAGCATGTTCTCGGCCTCGAGGCGGAAGTCGAGCTCTTCGAGGATGGTCTCGGCGAACAGCTCGACCAACACCGGCGGGTTGGCCAGCGCGGCGATCGGAATGCGGCCGACCAGGAACGGCGCGATCCACGCCATGGCGCGGATGTCGCGCCGCACGTCGGTGCTGACGCGCGGCCGCTGCACCTTGACGACCACCGATTCGCCGCTGCGCAACACCGCCGCGTGCACCTGCGCGATCGAGGCCGAGGCGAGGCACTCGCGCTCTAACGATGCGAACACGGCGTCGAGCGGCCGGCGAAGGTCTTCTTCGACGACGCGTTGCACCACGTCGAAGGGCTCGGGCTTGACCTGATCGCGCAGCTGTTTGAACTCCTCCACCAACTCGTCGGGGAACAATCCCTTGCCCGACGAGAGGATCTGACCCAGCTTGATGTACGCCGGCCCGAGCGGTTCGAAGGCCTGGCGCAGACGGTGCGAGAAGCCGCGGCGCGAGTCGGTGCCGCCCTGGCGATATTCCGTCAAGCGCCAGCCGACCAACGCCACGCCGATCTTCCACAGCGCTTCCGAGAAGCGCCCCAGCGGCGGCATCATGCGTGACCGCAACAGCTCTGGCACCTCGGCCTGCGTCGCCGCGCGCAGCGCCGGGAGATCGCGCTGCCACGCGAGGCGCTGCGGGTCGATCGTCCACGGCGCCGCGTCGCTGAAGGCGAACTCGTCGAGGTCGGCAGGGCGGGGCTTCTGCAGCGGCATCAGACTCCCTGGCTTAGGGGAGGCGCCGCAGCGGGGCAAGGGGGGCGCGCAGCGCGCGTTGACTTCGTTCCCCGCGCTGGGCAAGGGTGCGCTGCCTGCGCCTGGGGGGAGCTTCGATGAAGGACACGCGCCACAAGGGTTTGCTGCTGCTCGACCGCCGCGCTTTTCTGCGCGCGACCAGCTTGACGGCGGCGGGGCTGGTGGTGCCGTCGTGGCTGACGGGTTGCGGCGACGACGACGGCCGCGCCCGGTCGACGCCGACCGCAACACCGACAAATACGGCGACGCCAACCGCCACTCCGACCCTGACGCCGACGGCGACCCCCACCGCCACCGCGACGCCGACTCCAACACCGACGCCGGTGCCGCTGCAGTTCGATCCGAGCAAGCCGTGGTGGCTGCAGAACGATTTCGACCCGGTGTTCGACGAGCTCATCAGTCCCGATCTCGAAGTGCGCGGCACCATCCCGCGCCAGCTGAATGGGCTCTATGTCCGCAACGGTTCCAACCCGCAGCACGCCGACTCGCCGCACTGGTTTTTCGGCGACGGCATGGTGCACGGCGTCCGGCTGCAGGACGGGCAAGCGCTGTGGTACCGCAACCGCTACGTGCAGACCCCGCTCTACGAAGCCGGCGTCGGCTTCAACGGGCTGCCGCCGACAGCGGGCAACAACCAGAGCAACGTCAGCCTGGTCTTCCACGCCGGCAAGTTGCTCTCCTCTGGCGAGGTCGGGTTTCCGCACGAGATCAACCCGTCCGATCTATCTACGATCGGCGTGCACGATTTCGACGGTCTGCTCAACACGTCGTTCACCGCGCATCCCAAGATCGATCCGGTGACCGGCGATCTGCACTTCTTCGGATACTGGTTCGTGCCGCCGTACCTGACGTACCACGTCGCCGATCGCAGCGGTCGCATCATCAGCAGCCAGGAAATCCCAGTCGCTGCGTCGACGATGGTGCACTCGTTCGCGATCACCGATCGCGATGCCATCTTCTGGGAGTTGCCGGTGGTCTTCGATCTCGAAGCGGTGATCAACGGCGACATCCCGTTTCGCTGGCAGCCGGAGTACGGCGCGCGCATCGGCGTCATGCCGCTCGGCGGTCTGGCGAGCGAGATCCGCTGGGTCGAGATCGATCCCTGCTACGTGTTCCACGAGGTGAATGCGCACCGCCTCGGCGACGAGATCGTCATCGACGTTTGCCGCCACGACACCATGTTCGGCGACGTCGACCTTGCCCAGACCGACCTGGACATTCGGCGCTGGCACATCAACACCGCGGGCGCGCAGCTCGCCTTCCGCGACGAGATCGTCGCCGAGCGCCTGTTCGAGCTGCCCAGCCACGACCGCCGCTACACCGGCCGCCGCAATCGCTACGGCTGGTTCGCCGACACCCGCCGCCATCCGCTCACCCTCGACTTCGCCGGCACGGCGCGAATCGACTACAGCACCGGCGACATCCGCGTCTGGAATCCCGGCCCGACGCGCCACGCCGGCGAGGCGTTCTTCGTCCCCGGCGGCGCGGCCGAAGGCGAGGGCTGGCTGCTGACATTCGTCTTCGACCACGCCACGGGCACGAGCGATCTCGTTATCCTCGACGCCCAACATGTCGAGGACGGACCCGTGGCCGAGATCCGCCTGCCGCGCCGCGTCCCGCACGGCTTTCACGCGGTGTGGGTGCCGTCCTGAGAAAAGAGTCTCACGCGAAGTCGCGAAGCCGCGAAGGGTTTCAAGCCTCGGCATAGGCTTTGTCCTCCTTCGCGTCTTCGCGCCTTCGCCTGAGCTAATCTTTTTGAGATCTCCGCTGCGCGTAGGTGACCGGGCACGGGCGCGCGGCGCGGGCGACGCCGCCGATCTGGCGCGGGCGCGGGTCGGCGCGGGTGAAACGCGGGGTGAAGTCGTAGGCGTCGACGAGGCGGCGCACGGCGATGCGGATCGCCGAGATGGAGAAGCGCTGCGCCGGGCAGGCATGGCGGCCGTGGCCGAAGGTGCTGACCAACTCGCGGGCCGGCAGGTCGACCGTGTCGGCCAGGCGGCGCCCGGTGTAGTGCTTGGGGTCGAAGCGGTCGAGCCCCGGCGCCGCGCTGGGGTTGGTGAGCGACAGCATGGTGGTGATCATCGCCCCGGGCGCCAGACGGTACGTGCGCGCGCCGTCGTCGAAGTCGAGCGGGCTCAGCACCTGGCGCAGCGTGATCGAGCGCTGCGCCAGGCGGATCGATTCGTTGGCGCACTGCTCGAGCAGGACATCGTCGCCGTCGCGTACGCGGGCGAGATACGCCGGATGCAGGAGTAAGTTGACCAGCGTCCAGGCCAGCGCGGCGTAGAGGTTCGACTGCGCGCCCATGTGGATCAGCATCACGTCGCGCGCCGCGTTGATCGCGCGCTCGCCCTCAGGGAGATCGTCGAACGAGGCCGCGATGCGTTCGAGGTAGTCCCCCACCGGCTGGCCGGCGCGCTGCCGCTCGGCGAGGATCTCGGTGAAGATCTGCTCGATGCCCGCCATGGCGCGGCGTTCACGCACCTTGCCCGTCGCGTAGGTCGCGAAGGCGTGCGCCGGGCGCACGAACGAATCGCCGGTGTCGAGGCGTTCGAAGAGCGGAATCAACTGATCGAGGTAACGCGGCGAGGCCGCTTCGCGTCCGGCCCACGACGACAGCCCGAGGCGGTGGCCGAGCCGGCGCATGGTGGCGAAGATCTCACACGTGCCCGCCGCGCCCATCTCCGCGACCTGGCGCTGCACGGCGTCTTCGAGATGGCCGAGATAGTCCTCGACCTCCTGGCCGCCGAACAGCGTGTGCGGAAAGGTGCGCCGCCCGGCGAGCAGCTCGAGCGGCAGCTTGTGCTTGAGCACCAGCTCGTACGTCGCCAACCCGAAGCTCGCCTGGCTCTCGGGCAGCGCGTAGAGCTGGCGCACGCCGGCCGGCGAGAAGACGGCGAACAGGCGATAACCGAAGGCGTCGACGACAAACGTGTCGCCGAGCCGCGTCCGCGTGCGGCGGAAGAACTCGGTGGGATTGCGCAGTAGCCCAACGCCGGCGCCGACCCAGGGCAGCATGCCGGCTGCCCGCGCCGGCATGGGGTCGATACTGGGGAATGTCGCGCTCGCGTTTGCTGGCATCGCCGCTGTCGTATGCCGCGGCGCCGGCGAATGCCAATCTCTTTCTCCCCCTCCTTGCCAAGGAGGGGGTCGGGGGGAGGTAGATTTCGACAGTGCCATCCGACCAGGTCGCACCCGGGAGTTGGGTTGGCGAGAAGCGACCTCCCCTAGCCCCTCCTTGGAAAGGAGGGGGACCGGACGGAGACGCGCCTCCGGCGCGCGCTTACGCACCGGAACGCAGCGGCAGTGCGACGCGGAAGACGGTCTCCTGTCCCGGGGCGCTGTGCACTGTCAGCTCGCCGCGGTGGGCTTCAACGAGGCGGCGGGCGATGGGGAGGCCGAGGCCGGTGCCCGAGCTCTTGGTGGTGCGGAACGGCTCGAAGAGTCGCGGCAGGTCGTCGGTCGCGATGCCCGGGCCGTTGTCGCGCACTTCGACGATGGCACGGCCGTCGACGGCCGCGCAGCGCACGGCGATGCGGCGCGGGGGTTGATGGTCGGCGACGGCCTCGATCGCATTGCGGCAGAGGTTGGCGAGCACCTGCACCAGGCGGTCGCGGTCGCCGAGCACGGCGGCGGTGGCCAGGTCGGTCTCGACCGCGACGCCGGCGGCCAGGGCCAGCGGGGCGGTCTGGCGCAGCGCGTCGGCGCACACCTCGACCAGGTCGACCTGGCGCTGCGCCGCCACCTCGTCGCGGCGCGCGAAGGCGAGCAAGTCGGCGACCAGGCGCCCGATGCGGTCGAGCTCGCCGAGCGCCGGCTCGACCAGGTCGGCGTTGGCGCCGTCCTGTCCCGACAGCTGCACCAGACTGCGCGCCGCCGCCAGTGGGTTGCGAATCTCATGCGCGATGCGCGCCGCCGCTTCGCCGAGCGCCGCCAGCTTCTCGGCGTGCGCGCGGGCGCCGGCCAGGGCGAGGTTCTCCAGCGCCAGCCCCGCCTGGCTGGCGAAGACGCGCAGCGCCTGCTCGGTGGCGGCGTCGTAGAGCCAGCCGCGGCGCGGGCCGAGCAGCAGCGTCGCTTCGAGCTTGCGGCCGACCAGCGGACACACCATGACGATGCCGCAGTCCAGCAGCCGCAACTGCTCGCTCAACGGCAGGATCTCGATCGGGCGCGGCACGCTGCCGCGCCCGATGCCCGTGGTCGGCGGCGGCGCCCCGGTGTCGAATCCCGCCACGCTGCGCGCCACCGCGGCCGCCGTGGCGCCGAACGGCTCGACCTCGACGTGTCCGATCACGTGCACGCTCGCCGGTTCTGTCGCGGTCGCCTCGATGGCGACGGCGCCGCCCTCCGCATCGAGCACAGCAACAACGCGCCGCAGCAGCTGGGCCCCGGCCTCGGCCCGCGTGGCGGCTGCGAGCGGGTCGACGGTAATTGCCATGAGAAGAGCCCGCATCTCACCGGCGCGCGGGAAGAGCCGTTCGAGAGCCTGATCGACGCGCCCGGGCAGCATCACCGCCGCGAGGGCCAGGGCCGTGACGGCGAGGGCCCACGACTCCCAGTGCGGCAGCCCGACTGCTTCGAGTGCCGGGATGCCGGCGAACACGATCGCGGCGGCGACGCCGAGCACGACATGGAACACCACCACGCTGCGCAATACCGCGTCGTAGATCCAGGCGAGCTGGTTGATCGCCGGCATCAGGCTGCAGACGAGGATGGCCAACAAACTGTAGCGGCCGGCAGCGGATTGGACACCGCGCGTGACGATGACCGCCGTGCTCAGCAGGCTGGCGCCGCCGAGAAAGCTGTTCATCCACACGAAGCGCGCATCGGCGGAGAGCAATCGGATGCGCCCGACGACGCGCAGCCACGTGCGGTCGAGCAAGCCGGCGGCCGTCATGTAGGCGGCGAACGCCACGACGACGACGAACAACCGCGAGATCGTCCACGCCATGTCCGCCTGGAACGCGACTGGATCGAACGGGCTGGTGGGCGGCAAGCCGCGCGCCATCATCTTTGCGTAGGCGGCGGCAATCGCATACGCGGCCACCGCCAGCATCGGCAGGTAAATCAGCGCCGTGTTCCAGCCGAGCGGCTCGGCGGCAACGCCGGCTTCGTAGGCGCGCACGGCGCGATAGCGCAGCAACGCAAACCGCACCTGGCCCATGCCCAGCCCGGCGAGCGCCAGCACGACGGCGACGTATTGCGCGAACGTCACCGCCAGCGACGCGTTGGGCAGCGGGAAGAGGCCGACGAACAACAGCACGGCAAACGATCCGGCGACCTCGCGCTGCACGCCGCGGATCGCGGCGCCGGTGGCGAACAGGACGATGCCGGCGTAGCAGATGACCGCCAGCAGGATGTGGCCGAACCGGTCGTCGAGAAAAAAAGCTGCGGTCATGCGCGGCCACGCGCGCGCCGGGGGCGCACTTCCCTACCTCAGGCGGCGGATGCCGGGTGCGCCGTCACGCCGGCGCGCCGCGCCGCAAGCCGCCCGGGCGGGCGCCGGTGGCCTCGCCGTTCTCGAAGGTGACCTCGCCGCTGACGATGGTGGCGCGGTAGCCGTCAACGCGCTGCACCAGCCGGCGACCGCCGGCAGGGAGGTCGAAGACCATCTCCGGCGCGTGCAGTTGCAGGGCCTCGAGATCGATGAGGTTGAGGTCGGCCTTTTTGCCGGGCTCCAGCGTGCCGCGATCGTTCAAACCGTAGACGTTGGCGGTGTTGCCGGTCTGCAGTCGCACGGCGTGTTCGAGCGGGATGCGCTCGCCGCGCGTGCGGTCGCGCACCCAGTGCGTCAGGAGGTACGTCGGCATGCTGGCGTCGCAGATGAGGCCGCAGTGCGCGCCGCCGTCGGAGAGGCCGAGCACCGTGCGCGGGTGCAGCATCATCTCGCGCACGGCGTCGAAGTTGGCGTCGACGTAGTTGGCCAGCGGCGCGAACAGGAACTGGCGGCCGTCGCGCTCGAGCAGCCAATCGTACACCACCTCCTCCGGCCGCCGCCCCTCGCGCGCGGCGACGGCGGCGACGCTGCGCTCCGCCGGCGGCTCGTAGTCGGGCGGATCGCCGAGCGGATAGATGTGGTTCCAGTTGGCCATCAACACGCGCGCGATGAGGTTGGTCGTCGCCGGCTCCTCGGCGAGCAACTGCGCGCGCACGGCCGGATCGCGCAGCCGCGCCACGCGCTCGGTGAGCGGCAGCGCGGCCAGTGTGTCCTGATAGGTCGGGTGCGAGATGAACGGGTGCAGCGAGCTCTGCAGGCCGAACAGCATCCCGGTCGGCCGGCACGGCACCTGCGGCACGATGCGCGCGCCCTGCGCGGCCAGCACGTCGATGCGCGCCAGCGTCTCGCGCCAGGCGGTGGGCTGCAGCGGCGACTGCGCCAGTGCGAAGGTGATGACGCGGTTGGTGGCGCGGCAGAACTCCACCATCCACGACAGATCCGGCTCTTGTCCCTGCAGGTCGGAGACCATCTCGAAAACGCCGTGCCCGGCGGTGCCGAGGGCGCCGCCGAGGGCGAGCAGCTCTTCCGGGGTCGAGTGCGTGCCCGGTACCAGGCCGTGCCGCGAGCGGTGCAGGATGGTGCGCGAGGTGGTGAACCCGACCGCACCGGCGCGCATGGCCTCGACGGTCAGGCGCGTCATCTCGGCGATCTCGCCGGCGGTCAGCTCGAGCTCGTGGGCGCGGTCGCCGAGCACGTAGGCGCGCAGCGCACAGTGCGGCACCTGCGCGGCGACGTCGAGCACGCGCGGCATCGCCGCCAGCGCGTCGAGATATTCGCCAAACGATTCCCAGCGCCACTCGATCCCTTCGTGCAACGCCGTGCCGGGGATGTCCTCGACCCCTTCCATCAGCTCGATGAGGAAGTTCTCCTGCCCCGGCCGACGCGGCGCGAAGCCGACGCCGCAGTTGCCCATCACCAGCGTCGTCACGCCGTGCCAGCTCGACGGCGCCAGCAGAGGATCCCAGGTGACCTGGCCGTCGTAGTGCGTGTGCACGTCGACCCATCCGGGCGTGACCAGCAGGCCCTTGGCGTCGATCTCGCGCCGGCCGCGCGCAGCGGTGCCGCCCGTGGCGACGATGCGGCCGCCTTCGACCGCGACGTCGCCGACGAAGCGGGCGCGCCCGGTGCCGTCCACCACCGTGCCGTTGCGAATCACCAGGTCGTGCATTGTGGTCCTCCTGCCGAGATGGGTTCGGTGACTATAGGACGGATGCCGCGGCGAAAGGCAATGCCGCGGGTCCGGTCCCCCTCCTTTCCAAGGAGGGGTTACCCATTGGAAGGCTGGTTGCAACTGAGCACACGGCTCCGTTGGCGGCATAGCCGCGTCTTTTGTTTAATCGCCATCCTTTTTTCACGCCCGCACTGCTGATGCGACTCGG
>CAYVUV010000155.1:0-12177 GCA_964455095.1 uncultured Binatia bacterium (SeqCode) | reverse complement strand
GCTCCCCCCGCCCGGGGGGGGGGGGGGTGGACCCCCCCCCCCGCCCGCCCCGCCGACTCGGTGTCCGCCCGGCACACAGTGGAACCCTCCGATGATGAGCTCATGGTCCGCATCGCCAGCGGCGACGCGGCGGCGTGTCAGCAAGTGGTCGAACGCCACCTGGCGCGCATCCTTGGCCTCGCCGCCCGGGCGCTCGGCGACCGTACGGAAGCCGAGGACGTCGCACAGGAAACCTTCCTGCGGCTGTGGTCGCACGCCGGCCGTTGGCGTCCCGGCACCGCACGGCTCAGCACCTGGCTGCACCGCGTGGCGGTCAACCTCTGCCTCGACCGCCGCGCCCGCCCGCGCGACGCGCAGATCGACGACACGCTGCCCGACCCGCCCGATCCGCAGTCGGACCTCAGCCGCGCACTCGAAGACAAGGACCTCGAGGCGCACGTCCAGGTCGAGATCATGCGCTTGACCGACGCGCAGCGCATGGCCATCACGCTGTGCCACTACCAGGGCCTGCGCAACACGGAGGCTGCCGATCTGATGAGCATCAGCGTCGAGGCGCTCGAGTCCCTGCTGGCGCGCGCCCGGCGCATTCTGCGCCAGCGCCTGCAACCGATCGCCGCCGAGCTGCTCGAGAACGCCGGATGAAGCAGCATACTTCGCAGACTCTCGACCGGGCGCGCTTCGAGGTCCTGCTCGACGCCTACGGCGCCGATCCGCAGCGCTGGCCGCAGGAAGAGCGCGCGGCGGCCCTGGCGCTGCTGGAGCGCGATCCCGACGCACGGGCCTTGCGCGCCCAGGCCGCACGGCTCGATGCGTTGCTCGCAACGGCCGAGCCGCTCGAGCCGTCGCCGGCCCTGGTCGCACGCATTCTAGCCGCCGCGCCGACGCCGGTCGGCGCCAAGCGCCGGCCACTCTCTTTCATTCGCCCGGCGCACGCCTGGCGCCTCGCGGCGGCGGCGCCGCTGGCCGCCGCCGCAGTCGTGGCGCTGTGGCTGATGCGCGCGCCGGAGCCGACCGTGCAGATCAGCGCGGCGTCGCTGGGCGAGCTCGGCACATACGAGGTGCCGGGCGACGAGTTGCTCGGCATCGCCGACGTCGATCTCTTCAACACCGACCCGTGGTCGGACTGTCCGGACGCCCTCCTCGGTTGTCCGGACACTGAACCCGTCGAGGACGACTCGCAGTCGCGCTCGACACGCGAGATGGGGGCCTACTCATGATCAATCGCAACAATCGCATCCTCCTCCTGGCGCTCGTCGCGCTCGCCGTGCCCTGCTCCGTGGCGGCGAAACCGCCGCGCGGGGGTTCCGTCGTCGGGGGCGGCTTCGGACGCCCGGCGTTTCTCGAGCAACTCTTCCGACCCGAGCAGGTCATGCGCAATCAGGCTGCGATCGGCCTCAGTCCCGAACAGCGCGAGGCGATCAGCCGCGCCATCCGCGAGTCACAGGAGAAGCTGCTGGCGCTGCAGTGGCAGCTCGACGCCAAATCCGAGGACGCTGGCAAGCTCTTCGCCGCCGAGCGCATCGACCTCGAGCCGGCGATGGCGCGCGCCGCCGCGGTCATGGCCGTCGAGACCGAGATCAAGACCGAGCACCTGCGCCTGCTCATCCGGGTCAAGAACGAGCTGACGCCGGCGCAGCAAGAAAAGCTGCGCGAGCTGCGCCCGATACATCACGGACCGGGCGGCGGCCCGGACGGCGACTGAGCGGCCCGATCCCCCTCCTTGGCAAGGAGGGGTTAGGGGAGGTTCCGGCCAATCCGTTTACCTCCCCCCGGCCCCCTCCTTGGAAAGGAGGGGGAGCAGAACGGAAAGGAGGGGGAGCAGAACGGAAAGGAGCGCGAGCAGAACGGTGACAACGGGCTCGCATTTCTCCTCTGGGCAAGGCAAATGAAGGGGCCATGCCCGTCAAGATTCTGGTCGTCGACGACGAGCCCGACCTCGAGCTGTTGATCCGACAGAAGTTTCGCCGCCAGATTCGCGCCGGCGACTTTGCCTTCGCCTTCGCCCACAACGGCGTCGAAGCCCTGCGCGCGCTCGAGGCCGAGCCCGACATCGAGATGGTGCTGACCGATATCAACATGCCCGAGATGGACGGTCTGACGCTGCTGGTGAAGCTCGGCGAGCTCAATCTGTTGGTCAAGTCGGTGATCGTGTCGGCATACGGCGACATGGCCAACATCCGCACGGCGATGAACCGCGGCGCCGCCGACTTTCTCACCAAGCCGATCGATTTCGCCGACCTCGAGATCACCGTCAGCAAGACGCTGCAGCAGCTCGTCGAGTTGAAGCAGGCGGTGCGCGAGCACGACCAGCTCCTCGCCCTGCGCCACGAGCTCGACATCGCGGCCGGCATTCAGCAGTCGATCCTGCCCCAGCGCTTCCCGCCCTTCCCCGAACGCGGCGATTTCGACATCTACGCGGCGATGCTGCCGGCCAAGGAAGTCGGCGGCGATTTCTACGACTTCTTCCTCATCGACCGCGACCGGCTGGCCGTCGTCATTGCCGACGTGTCGGGCAAAGGCGTACCGGCGGCGTTGTTCATGGCCGTCAGCCGCACGCTCATCAAGTCGACGGCCATGGAGGGGGTCGGGCCCGAAACCTGCCTGCAGCGCGTCAATGCGCAGCTCTGTCTCGACAACCGCTCGGAGATGTTCGTCACCGTCTTCTACGGCGTCCTCGACACGCGCACCGGCGTGCTCGAGTACTGCAACGCCGGCCACAACGCGCCGTATCTCCTCGGCGCCGGCGGCGCCGCAGCCGCTCTCGAGCGCACCGGCGACATGGTCCTCGGGGCGCTCGACACGGCGCGCTACCACGCCAAGCGCGCGACCATGCAGCGCGGCGACCGCCTGTTGCTCTATACCGATGGCGTGACCGAGGCGATGGATGTCGGGTTTGCCCTGTTCTCGGACGAGCGCTTGCTCGCCCATCTGCAACAGGCAAACGGCAGCGGACCGGAGCGGCTGGTGCGCGACCTGCTCGAAGAGGTCAAACAGTTCTCCGGCGCCGCGCCGCAGAGCGACGACATCACGGTCATGGCGCTCGCGTATCTGGGCGGGTGATGGACGACGCGCTGGTGCTGCAGGTGCGCAACGACCTGAGCGAGTTGGCGCGCGTCGCCGATGCCGTCGAGGCGTTCGGCGCCGCGCGGGCCCTGCCGGCGCAGGCGGTCTTCGACGTCAACCTGGCGCTGGACGAGGTCCTCACCAACGTGATCTCCTACGCCTACGACGATGACCAGCTCCATGAGATCGAGGTCCGCCTCGCGCTGCACGCCGGCGAGCTCACCGTCGAGGTCGAAGACGACGGGCGCGCCTTCGACCCGCTCGGCGTGGCGCGCGCCGATATTACGCAGTCGGTGGCGGATCGCCCGATCGGCGGCCTCGGCATGCACCTGGTGCGGCGCGTGATGGACGGGCTGGCGTACCAGCGGGTCGGCAATCGCAATCAACTGACACTGCGCAAGCGCACAGGTGGCGCCCGCTGAGCGCGGGCGGACAGGAGCGGATGATGGAGATCAGCCAAACGACGCAGCATGGCGTGACGGTGGTGGCCGTCAACGGGCGGCTCGACGCCAGCAATGCCGGAGAGCTCGAGCAGCAGCTGCTGGCGCTGGTCGCCGCCGGCACCGACCGCCTGGTCATCGACTGCGCCGGCCTGGAATACATCAGCAGCGCCGGCCTGCGCGTCTTCCTGATGGTCGCCAAGCGCCTCGGCGCACCGCAGGGCAAGCTCGCCCTCGCGGCGGTGCGCGCGCAGATCCGCGACGTCCTCGACATCGCCGGCTTCTCGAGCATCCTCGCCATCCACGCCACGCGCGACCAGGCCGTCGCAGCGGTGGCGTAGGGGCTACCTCCCCTAGCCCCTCCTTGGAAAGGAGGGGGACCGGGCCCGGCAGACTACGCCGGCGTGTTGCTGAACAGCATTCCGTTGCCGGTTGTGTCCGATTCCGGCTTCGTTCTGATCCCCCCTCCTTGCCAAGGAGGGGGTTAGGGGGAGGTCGCGGCGGGCGCCTTGCGCCGCCGCTCCGGCTCACACGTAAGCGCGCCGCAGCACCTCCGCCGCCGACTCGTCGAGCAGCTCGGTGCGGCGGACGTCTTCGAAGCGCGCCATCAGGTCCTCGGGGCGCAGGCGTTGCTTCTCCGCGCCGCGCAGGTCGTGCAGCACGCGGCCGCGGTGCATCATGATCAGGCGGTCGCCCAACGCCGTCGCCTGCTGCATCGAATGCGTCACCATCAGCGTGGTCAGCCGATCGCGCGCGATGGCTTCCTCGCTGAGACGGATCACCTGCTCGGCCCCTTTCGGATCGAGGGCGGCGGTGTGCTCGTCGAGCAGCAACAGCTCGGGCTTGCACCACGTCGCCATGAGCAGGGTCAACGCCTGGCGCTGGCCGCCCGACAGGCTGCCGATGATGTTGTCGATGCGGTCTTCGAGCCCCATCCCGAGGCGCCGCACGCGCTCGCGCATCTCGGCGCGGAAACGCCCGGGCAGCGCCCATCCCAAGCCGCGCCGTTGGCCGCGCCGCGTCGCCAGGGCCAGGTTCTCGGCGATGGTCATCTCGGGCGCCGTGCCGCTGAACGGATTCTGAAACACGCGCCCGATCAGGCTGGCGCGCCGGTGCTCGGGCCAGTGCGTGACGTCGTGTCCGGCCAGCCGGATGGTGCCGTGATCGAGCGGAAACACGCCGGCGACGGCATTCAGCAAGGTCGATTTCCCGGAGCCGTTCATGCCGATGACGACGACGAACGATCCCGCCTCGAGCGAGACGTCGACCGACTGTAGCGCCCGTACCTCGTTGGCCGTGCCGGGGTTGAACGTCTTGACGATGCCGGCGACCTCAAGCATGCGACGCCTTCCGCCGCAGTCGGCTCAACATGCCCGGTAAGACCAGGGCGGCAAAGACGAACAGCGCCGTGACCAGCTTCAGGTCGTTCGGATTCAGCCCGGCACGCAGCGCGATCGCCACCAGCAGTCGAAACAGCACCGAGCCCATGACCGCCCCGACGATGATCAGCCCGAGCTGGCGGCTGCCGACCAGCGCTTCGCCGATGATGACGCTGGCCAGGCCCCAGACCACCATGCCGATGCCCATCTGCACATCGGCGAAGCCCTGGTACTGCGCCAGCAGCGCGCCGGCCGCCGCGATCAACCCGTTGGAGAGCGCCAGGCCGAGGATGATCATGTTGCCGACGTTGACGCCGAGGGCGCGGATCATCTGGTCGTTGTCGCCGGTGGCGCGCATCGCCGTGCCCAGATTGGTGCGGAAGAAGGCGTAGACCAGCCCCGCCACGACGGCGATCAACAGCGCGCTGAGGCCGAGCGAGAAGGCATCGCGCACCGCCACCTGCCAGCCGAGCACGGCGACCGTATCGGCGCCGCCGAGCAGCCAGCGGCCGAGGTGTTCGCCGTCGCTGGCCAGCGTGTGCACGTTGAGCAGCGGCACGTTGCTGCGCCCCATGACGCGCAGGTTGACGGAGTACAGCGCGGTCATGACCAGGATACCGGAGAGCAGGCCGTTGATGTTGAACTTGGTGTGGAGAATTCCGGTCGTCGCGCCGGCGACCATCCCGGCCGCGAAGCCCGCCGCGGTCGCCGCGATCGGCGAGCTGCCGCGCACCAACAACACGGCCGCCACCGCCGCGCCCAGCGTGATCGACCCGTCGGCCGTGATGTCGGGAAACTTGAAGACGCGAAAGCTGATGAACACGCCGAGCGCCAGCAGCGAGAGGATCAGGCCGATGGTCCAGGCGCCGATGAGCAGCGTCATGACAGCGCCACCCCATCGACCGAGGCGATCGGCGCGATCCAGCAGGCGCCGCGCGCCAGCTCGCTCTCGCCGCCGCCGACGATCTCGCGGTCGTCGTTGACCAGGTGCAGCAGGCCCTGCAGGCGCTCGCCCTCGAACAGACCCGTCACGGTGGCCTCGAGCGCGATGGCGCCCTTGCGCAGCGGGCGGTAGGAGAACGCCGCCGCATGGAAATGGCCGAGCAGCGAAGACCCGCCGCCGAGCGGCCGCAGCACCGCGGCGAGCTGGCCGCTCGCCTGGCGCGCCACGACGCCGGCGACGCAGGCCGTGCTGCGCACAAAGGCGCGCTCGGACGTAAACGACAGCCACTGGCGCAGGCCCGGCATGTCGAAGCTGAAGGGGCCGGCCGCCGGCGAGCGCCGCAGCGCCGCGCCGATCAGACCGGCCGACTCCGCCACCACCACCAGCGCTGCGGCATCGGTCCCGGCCACCGCAAGCGCGGCGTCAGCCAGCGCGTTCAAGCCGATGCGCCCGGTTCCTCCGGCCTCGAAGCGCGCGACGCAGGCGGGCCGTCCTTCGCACACCAGCGCGTACAACACCTGCAGCTCGGGAACGAACGCCCCGGTGGCGCACGACGAATCCGGCATGCCCGATTCGTCCGTGGGCAGATACGCCGCCGCACCGCCCGCGGCGAGGAACTCGCCGAAGCGCTCGCGACAGTCGTCGAAGCCGCCGCCGAACGCGCCCAACCCGAGCGCCATGATGTCTTGCCGGATCGCCAGCGGCGAGCACCCGGCGGACTTGAAGCGTCCGCCGGACAACGCGGCGGCAGTGCCGATGACGCGACAGTCGACCACCGCACCCGGGGCGGTGTCGAACACTTCGAGCTCGACGCCGCCGTGCGCGACGCGCCGCACGGATCTCTCTGCCCCGGCGCCCTGCTCTGCCCCAACCGGGCTCTGGGCGAGCAAGACTTCGAGCCCCGCCAGCTCGAGCACGCCGCGCACCGCCGGCGACGGGTTCGATACCCCGAACGACCCGTTCAGCCGCTGTACCTGCTTGTAGACCTTGAGCAAGACGCGAATGCCGACCGAGCTCATGTAGACGACCGCGGCCATGTCGAGGCGGATATGGTCGGCCCCGCCGCGAATTACCTCGTCGAGCGCGCCGCTCAGATGGTCGGCCCAGTAGGCATCGAGCCGGCCGCTGACCACCACCTCCTCGCCCGCCTCCGTCTTGCGTCTGTTGATCTCCATAGCCCTGCGCCCGCCGGTCCGCCCCTCACTCCTTGCCGATCACGTGCGCCGCCTGCGCGCGCACGGCGGCCGGAATCACAATCCCCGCCGCCCGCGCGGCGTCGAGGTTGACCAGGATACGCTTGCCGCGCACGGGCTCAAACGGCATCGCCGCCGGCGACTCGCCGCGCATGATGCGCGCCGCCAGCGCACCGGCCTGCACGCCGCCTTCGTAGTAGTCGCGCGCCACCACCACTGCCGCGCCGTTGGCCGCGTCGCTGCTCAGGAAGCCGAACACCGGCACACCGGCGCGTTGCGCCGGCAGTGCGATGCTGGCGAAGGCCGCCGTGGTCAAGTTGCTGCCCGCCTGACACACCGCGTCGATGCCGCGCGCCAGCAGGGACAGGGCGGCATCCGAGACCTCGGAGCTGGTGTTGACCGGCACGCTGACCAGCTCGAAACCGTAGCGCGGCGCCGCCTGTTCGACGGCGTGCTTGTTGTATTCGGAGTTGGTCTCCGAGGGCACGAACAGCGTCCCCAGGCGCCGCGCGTGCGGCAGGCACTGGCGGATGATCGCCAGCAGATCCTCGTACGCCGCCGCGGTCGGCACGCCCGTGACGTTGGGCAGATGCTCGGTGTTGCTGCGCCCGGCGCCGGCGGCGACGGCGTCGGCGACGAAGGTGAACACGATCGGCACACCCGGTGCCCGGTGAATGGCCGCTTGCAGGGTCGGCGTGGAGAGCGTCATCAGCAGGTCCGTGCCGTCGGTCAGCGCGGCGTCGACCAGGGCGCTGAGCGTCGGCATGTCGCCCTGCGCGTTGCGCACCGTCAGGGCGAAGTCGCGCCCCTCGACCAGCGCGGACTTGATCAGCCCGTCGCGCATGCCGCGCTCGGCGTCCTCGACGTCCTGCACGTTGACGTACTGCAGCATGTCGATCTTCCAGCGCCTGGCCGGCGCTTGCGCCACTGCCACCGGCGTCGCCGCCGCCCGCTGGTGTACCCCCTTCTCGTCGATGATCGTGTCCGCCGCCTCCAGGACCGCGGGCGGAAATCGCCACGCATCGTGCAGGCCCTGCAGCGCGGTCAGGTTGATCGCGGTCGTCTGCGGCATGACGTTGGTCACGCCGATCGTCGCCGGGTCGGCGCCGTTCAGGATCCGCGCCGCCAGCGCGCCGGCCAGGCGGCCGACCTCGTGGTAGCTGGCCCCGACGTCGAACAACGTGCCCTTCTGCGCACTGCCCGGGATGCTGGTGAAGACGGGAATGCCACCGCTGCGCGCCGCCGAGACGACCGCATCGACCGCCGTCAGCACGGTCACGTCGCCCGGCACCCAGATCGCCTCGGCCCCGCGCGCCACCAGCGCGCCCGCTGCTTCGCCGACGCCGGCCGAGCTGTCGGCATTGGCCTCGAGCAGCTCGATGCCGAGCTCCTTGCACACGGCGCGCGCCAACACGGTCTGCGCCTCGGCATTGGCTTCGGACGGGTTCCACACCTCGCCGACGCGGCGCAGGCCGGGAAACGTCTGGCGGGCGAGCGCGAAGGTCTCGCGCACCGGTTGCATGGTGCCGAAGCCAATCATGTGCGGCGGGTGCTGGTCGGGGCGTGGGCCGGTGATGCCGACGCCCGCGGCGATCGGGTCCGTCACCAACGCAAACACGTGGCGGGTCTTGCCGCTCTGGTTGGCGTTGGCGACATTCTGCAGGCTCACCGTCGTCGCTGTCAGGATCAGGTCGTACCCACCACCGGTGATCTCCTTGGCGATGGCGTTGCCCGTCGGCATGTCGCCTTCGGCGTTGAAACGCCGGATCGTCACCGACCGCCCGTCGACAAACCCCGCCGCGGCCAGGCCGTCGACCATGCCGCGCACGCCGTCGTCGATGATCGTCTGCGAGGCGTGCTGCATGATCACCAGGCGCGGCAGGCGCGCCGGGGCGCCGCGGCGGCGGGTAGTGTCGGACAGCAGCAGGACCGCGGACGCCGCGGCGAGCAGTATGACGCCCAGAGAGAGCCGCTTGATCAGCGTCCACATCCGCTACATCCCCATCCGCGCAGCGCCGATCCTCCTTGCCGCAGCCCTGCATGTCAACGGGGAGGACGAGCCGGTCGGGCCTGCCCGTGCCGCGCGTCGCTATTGCCAGCCGGCGCCGTATCCCCTACTAGCCGGAGGTCCCATGCCTGCGTCGAGTGTAGGGCCCGCCTTCGCCGTTGCGGCGCGCTGCGCGCTGCTCGCCCTGCTCGTCGCGATGCCGCCGGCCGCCGCGCCGGCGCAGTCCGGTCCGGAGGCGAACCCGACCGCGGTCCCGGCCGCCACGCCGCGCGCGGCGATTCCCGTGCCCGAGATCGCCAAGCGGGGTGAGGAAGTGACCCAGCTGCTGGCGCGTATGGAAGATCAGTTGGCGCCGACGGCCGAGATTCTGGCGATCGCGGAGCGGATCCCGAAACTGACGGAGACGATTCGTGTTCGCGGCCAGGAGACGGCGCAGAAGATCGAGACGGCGCCGCCCCTTCGCGAGATCGACGACCTGGTCGCGGCGTGGGAACGGATTCGCACCGACCTCGCGGCGGCCAATACCCTGCTGACCCAGCGCGCCATCGACCTCGAGCGGGCCATCGACACCCTGACCGGCCTGCGCGAGGATTGGCAGCGGACGCGCGACGAGGTCAAAGCCGCGGGCGGGCCGGCGACGCTGCTCGAACGAATCAAGAACACGCTGACGGCGATGCGCGACGAGCGCAAAGCGCTCGAGGACCATCGTTCCCGCACGTTGGCCGCCCTCGACGCCGTGGTCGGGCAAACCGCGCAAGTCGACAAGGCGCTGTCGGATCTGACCAAGGCGCGCAAGCACCTGGTGCGCCGCCTGTTCGTGCGCGACAGTCTGCCACTGTGGAGTTGGCGTCCGACCCTCGACGGCTGGAGCGAGACGCCGGGGCGACTGCGCGCGGCGGTGGCGCCCGAGCTCGCCACCGCCCGCGACTACGTGGTCAATCAATCGTCGCGCATCCCGTTCTTCGTCGCCTTGTTTGGCGCCTTGATCTGGTTCTTGCGCCGCGCGCAGTCGCGCACGCAGCGGTGGATCGAGAAGGACCGCAGTCTGGCGCGGGTCGCGATGGTCTTCCACAAGCCGGTCTCTTCGGCCCTGCTGCTCACGCTCTTCGCGATCCTGTGGACTGACCCGCGCTTGCCGCAGTTTCTGCGTCAGGCAATCGCCTTGCTGGGCATCGTGCCGATGCTGCGCATGCTGCCGCAGCTGATCGACCCGCCGCTCAGAATCGCGCTCTATGCGCAGACCGGGCTGTTCGCCGCCGACCGCTTGCGCGGCCTCACCGCCGGCGTACCGGAGCTCGACCAGATCGTGTTTTTTCTCGAGATCACGGGCGCGGTCCTCTTCCTCGCCTGGCTGGCGCGCTCGGGGCGCCTCGAGCACATCTCGGCCCTCGCCGCGCAGCCGCAGTACGAGCGCTGGATCGAACGGCTGGTGCGGGGACTCTTCGTGCTGCTCGCCTTCGCCCTCCTGGCGACCGTGCTCGGGTTCATGCGGCTGGCCGACCTCGTCGCCGGCACCGTGCTCTTCAGCAGCTACATGGCCGTGGCCCTGTTCGCCGGCTTTCGTGTCCTCGAAGGCGTCGTCGTCGCCGCGCTGCATTCGCGGCCGGCGCGGGCGCTGTACATGCTGCAGGACAACCAGGCGCTCATCCAACAGCGCATCATGCGCGTGGTCAACTGGATCGCCGTCGCCAGCTGGGCCGCGCTGACGCTGCGCATGGCGGGGCTCTTCGAGCCGCTCGTCGACGCCGTCACGGCCGCCTTCAACGCCGAGCTGGGCATCGGCGCCCTCGCGCTGTCGCTCAGCGACCTGCTCGCCTTCGCGGTGACCGTCTGGCTCTCGTTCCTGCTCTCGCGCTTCACCCGCTTCGTGCTCAAGGAGGACGTCTACCCGCGCGTGCGCCTGGCGCGCGGCCTGCCGTACGCGCTGTCGAACCTGGTGCACTACTCGATTCTCATGCTCGGATTCTTTCTCGGCCTGGCGGCCATCGGGCTCGACCTGACCAAGTTCACCATCCTCGCCGGCGCCTTTGGTCTCGGCATCGGCTTCGGGCTGCAGAACATCATCAACAACTTCGTCTCCGGCCTGATCCTGCTCTTCGAGCGCCCGGTGCAGGTCGGCGATGCGGTGCAGATCGGCACGCTGTTCGGCGAGATCAAGCGCATCGGCATTCGCTCGAGCACGCTGCGCACGTGGGAGGGTGCTGAGGTCATCCTGCCCAATGCCAATCTGATCGCCGATGCCGTGACCAACTGGACGCTGTCCGACCGCATGCGGCGCATCGACGTCTCGGTCGGCGTCGCGTACGGCAGCGATCCGGAGCGGGTCATCGCGCTGCTGCTCGCCGTGGCCACGGCGCACCCGCTGGTGCTGAAGGATCCGGCCCCGGTGGCGCTCTTCATCGCTTTCGGCGACAGCGCGCTCGACTTCCAGTTGCGCGCCTGGACCGCGCGCTTCGAGGACTCGGTCCCGCTGCGCAGCGCGCTCGGCGTGGCCATCTACCACGCCTTGACCGAGGCGGGGATCGCGATTCCCTTTCCGCAGCGCGACCTGCACCTGGCACCGGGTGAAACGGTCAGCGTGCGCGTCGTGCCACCTCAGGGTGAGGCCGAAAGGCACGATGGGTCCGACGAAAAGAAACCACGGATGAACACGGATGAACACGGATAGGGAAGCTTGCCCGGACGGCGTCTGTTGTAGCCACTTGCATTTTTCCTCTCACGGGGGGATGGAGCGAGGGTCGATCAAGCTCGACGAGGAGGTCGGAATGAGGCGGAATCGAGTGGTGGCAGCGGTGGTCGCCTTGGCGTTCGTGCTGATGATGGCGTGGCCGCGCCCGGCCCGCGCGGGCAACGACTACACCTTGCCCTTGATCATCAGCGGTGCCATCGCCGGCACCGTCGCGCTCGTCGCACTGATCGCGATCATGTTCGCCGATCGCGAGGACCCCGAGTGGGCGCCGCTGGTGCCCGAGGACACGGCGCAGACCGATCGCCAGGAGCCGAGCGGCGTGCGCTTCGCGCACCATTGCCGGCCCGACGGCGGCAACGTCGCGCTGTTCTGCTGGTAGCCAGCGGGGTCCGCCCGTCGGGACGAACGGTCGAAACCTCTTCGAATCACCCCACCTCAATCCTCCCCCGTCGAGGGGGAGGA
>CAYVUV010000154.1:0-16085 GCA_964455095.1 uncultured Binatia bacterium (SeqCode) | reverse complement strand
GTTCGAGCGCCGGCGCGCGGTTGAGCAATCCGACATCGTCGGGGAACGAGATCCCCAACCGCTGCGACAGCCAATCGGCCGCGAACCCGCCAGCGCGCAGCGCCCCGCGCAGGACCGCTAGCGCCTCCCCCTGTCCCCGCGCCCTCATGTCGCTGCGCCCGTGTTCGGTTTGCCGCCTTGACTTTGTAGGGGGTGCAGCCTACCCCTCGAAACGGAGGAAGCCCGCGTGAGCAAGCTGCATTGGATGATCGTCATTCCCTACTACTTCTTCGGCGCCCTGGCGCTGCTGCTGCTCATGATGGTGCTGGCCCGGCTGGTGCGCGCCAAGCTCTCCATCAATTCCCTGGTCATGGCCGCCGTTACCGTCTCTCTCGGGTTGATGGTGCTACCGCTGATCGTCGGATGGGCCACGCTGGCCGAGTACACCACCCGTCAACTCCTCATCCTCGCCGCCGTCTCTTTTGCCCTGGCGGCGGTCGACGTGCTCCTGCAGACCTGGCTGCCCCTGCCGCTCGACCGCGAGCTCGACGAGCTGTAGCCCCCGCGGCGGCGCTCAATCGAGCAGCTCAGCCGCCACCTGTTCGAGCGCCGGTATCTCCGGCGCGTAGCGGATGCACAGCGTCTGGGCGCGCTCGGCGTGCCAGTGCATGGGGTGCTCGACCACGTAGCCGGCGCCGCCGTGCAGATGGTGGCCAGCGAAGGTCAGTCGCTTGAATGCCTGGCCGACGAAGGCCGCCGCGATCGCCACGTCGCTCACTTGCTCGGTCCCCGTCGCCACGCGGGTGATCGCCTGCCAGGCCAGATGGTTCCCGGCGGTGAAGGCCGTGGCCATGTCCGCAATCTGGTGCTGCACGGCCTGGAACACGGCCAACTTCTGGCCGAACTGCTCGCGCTCCTTGACGTAGGCGACCGTCATGTCGAGCACGGCTTGCATGCCGCCGACCATCTCGGCCAGCCCCAACGCGGTCTGCTCGCGCCGCAACGCCGCGAGCGCCAGCGCCGCGCCGCCCGCGGCGCCCAAACGCCGCACCACCGGAGCGCGGTCGTAGCGGATCACCGCCTGCTCTTCGCCGTCGAAGCTGCGCAGCGCGCGCGCCTGGCCGCGGTCGCCGTCGACCAGCACCAGCGATACCCCGGCCCCCTCGCGCACCGCGACGATGTGCAGGTCGGCGTGGATGCCGTTGGCGACGAACCACTTCTCGCCCGCCACGCGCAGGGCGCCGCCAACTTCTTGCACGACGGCCTCGAATGCCAGGGGCTCTCGCGCCCGCTGCTCGTCGAGCGCCAGCGCCACCACCCGCGTGCCTTGCGCGACGGCGTCGAGCTCGGGCGCGTGCGGATCGAGGCGCGCCAGCGCCCAGCCGCCGCGGATGGCGCCGATGACCGAACGCGGGATCAGGCCGCGGGCGCATTCGCGCAGCAGGCACGCGACTTCGACCAGGCCCATGCCGCTGCCCCCGACGCGCTCCGGCAGGCCGATGCCGAGCCAGCCCAGGGCCGTCACCGCGCGCCACGTGGCGTCGTCGATGCCGCGCGGCAGGCGCTCCCACGCCGCCAGTCGCTCGGGCGTGATCTGCTCCTGGCAGAAACGCTCGACCGCTTGCATGAGCTCCAGTTGTTCCGGCGTCGGGGCGGGGTGCATGGCGACCTCGGGTGCTGCGGTCAGGCGGATACCGGCGGGCTCACTTGCGCGGCAGGCCGTAGCCGAGCATGGCGATGATGTTGCGCTGCACCTCGTTGGTGCCGCCGCCGAAGGCCAGCAGCGGCGCGGTGCGATACAGCCACTGCATGCGCCCGTGCATGTAGGCCGCCGGCTCATCGGGGTGGAGTTGGCCATTGAGGCCGAGGATCTCGGTCGCCGTGTCGGCCGCGCGCTGCGCCAGCTCGCTGACGAAGATCTTGGCCATCGACGACTCCGCCGCCGGCACGCGTCCCTGCGACAGCGCCCAGGCCGTCTCCAGGCCCAGCATGCGCGCCGCTTCGATGTCCACCGCCAGGCGCGCCAGGCGCTCGCGCACGACCGGCCGCTCGCGCAGCGGCTGTCCGTCGATGACCAAGCCGCGCACGACGCGCACCAGCTCGCGGAAGTAGCGCCGCACCATCGCCACGGAGCCGATCGACAGGCGCTCGAAATTCAGCGCCATCGCCGCGTAGTAGAAGCCCATGCCGCGCTCGCCGACCAGGTGATCGCGCGGCACGCGCACGTTGTCGAGGAACAGGGCGTTGGTGCGCAGGCCGGGCCAGACGTAGATCGGTTGCACCGTCACGCCGGGGGCGTCCATCGGCACGATCATCATCGAGATGCCCTTGTGCTTGGGCGCATCGGGCTCGGTGCGCAGGGCCACCCAGTTGTGTGTCGCCATGTGCGCCATGGTGTTCCACATCTTGAGGCCGTTGATCACCCACTCGTCGCCGTCGAGCACGGCGCGCGTGCGCAACGCCGCCATGTCGGTGCCCGCCTCGGGCTCCGAGTACGCCACCGCGAAGTCGACCTCGGCACCGGTGATGCGCGGCAGCCAATGCCGGCGCTGCGCCTCGCTGCCGATGCGCATGATCGTCGGCGCCACCGAGGTGACCGTCAGCGGCAGCATCGGGGCGCCAGCGCCCTCGAGCTCGTCGACGAAGATCCACTGATCGATCGCGGAGCGGCCGAGACCGCCGTACTCCGCCGGCCAGGCGATGCCCCACCAGCCGCGGTCGCGCAGCTTGAGGACGAACTCGTCGGCGCGCGGGCCCTTGCCTTCGTTGCCCGCCTCGCGCAGCTCGTCGAGCAGCTCGGGCGTCAGGTGCTCGGCGATGAAGGCCCGGATCTCGTCGCGCCACGCTATCTGCTCCAGCGTGAAGTCGTACCGCATGGCGTCCTTTCTTGCCCAGATGCCGGCGCCGCGCAAGCAGCCGGCGCGCCCGGGCACCGGATTGCATTCGGCGGCGAAAATGCGCATGTGAGGCAGATCGGCGCCGCCGGCAAGGCGCGCGCACAGAGGAGAATCCGAGTCGAGCATGGCCGGCAAGCAGTCATACCGGGTGCAAGTCACCAAGGACTATCTCAAGTTCTCCGCCGCCCACTTCATCGCCTACCCCGGCTTTCGCGAGGCGCTGCACGGCCACAACTACCGCGTCTCGATCGCCGCCGAAGGACCGCTCGGCGCGCAGGGCTACGTGATCGACTTCGGCATCGTCAAGCGCATCGCGCGCCGTCTCTGCGATCGCCTCGACGAGCGCACGCTGGTGCCGGTGGACAGCGACTGCCTGCAGATCAGCGAGGACGGCCCGAGCGTGGTGGTGTGCTACGAGCAGGACGAGTTCCGTTTCCCGAAGACCGACGTCGCGCTGCTGCCGATCGTGCACACGTCGGTCGAGGAGCTGTCGCGCTATCTGGCCGGCGAGCTCGAGCGCGAGCTGGCCGCGGAGGGCGTCGCCGGGGTGACGGCAATCGAAGTGTCCGTCGAGGAGAGCTTCGGCCAGGCCGCCGTCTTTCGGCAGGAGCGCTGAGCCGACGTGACTCGCTCGTTCTGGCGCCGCGCCGCATTCACCGCCAGCGCGGCCGCGCTCCTCACCGGCTGCGATGCGCGTTTGCCCGACCCCGAGTCGCCGGGGGCGCGGTTGTACGCGCAGCGCTGCTCCGGCTGCCATCGCCTCTACGCTCCCAGCCTGATGAAGGGCGAGATGTGGACGATCACGCTCGACCGCATGCAGGGCGAGATGGCGCGGCGCGGCGCTCAGCCGCTCAGCAAGGACGAGTACGCGGCCCTGACGGCGTACCTGCGCCAGCACGCGGCGCCGTGAGCAAAGGAGATCGCGGAATGAAAGTGGCACTCTCGACGCGGGCCGTGACCGGATTGGTCGCTGATCTGTTGGTGATCCCGATCGAGGGCGACCCGCGCGGCGACGCGCGGATCGCGGCCCTCGACCGCGCCTTGCGCGGTCAATTGCTCGCCGAGCTCGGCCGCCTGCGCTTCGGCCACGGGTCGGCCAAGGAGCTGCTCTTTCAAACGCGCGGCGCGGTGCCGGCGCGGTCCCTGGTCGTCCTCGCACTCCCCGCCGCGAGCGACGCGGGCGGCTGGTATCAAGTCGCCGATGCCGCGGTGCGCGCCGCGAGCGCCGCGCGGGCGCGCACACTCGCCATCGCGCTGCCGGCGTCGGGCGAAGTCGTTTCCACCGTTGCCGAGGGCGTCGCACTCGCCCGCTACACGTTCACGCGTTTCCGCTCGCGCCCCGAGCCGGTGGCGCCGTTCGGGCTCACGCTCGCCGTCAGCGCCATCTCACCGGCCATGCGGCGCGCCGTGACGACCAGCCAGATCTTCGCCGAGGCCGCCTGCTTCGCCCGCGATCTGGCCAACACCCCCGCCGGGGCGTTGACGCCGCGGGCGCTCGCCGCGGCCGCGCGCGGGTTGGCCACGTCCCAACTGCGGGTCACCGTCCACGACCGCCGCGCCATCAAGCGGCTGCGCATGGGGGCATTGCTCGGCGTCGCCCAGGGCAGCACCGAGCCGCCGGTGTTCATCGAGATGACGTACCGCCCGCAGCGCCCGGCGCGCCGCCGCGTGGCGCTGGTCGGCAAGGGCATCACCTTCGACAGCGGTGGGCTGTCGCTCAAAAACGCCGACTCGATGCAGAGCCAGAAGCGCGACATGGCCGGCGGCGCCGTGGTCCTGGGCGTCATGCACGCCCTCGCCCGCCTGCAGTTGCCGATCGAGGTGCGCGGCTACATCCCCGCCACGGAGAACATGCCGAGCGGCAGCGCGATCAAGCCCGGCGACGTGCTGCGGGCCCGCAACGGCACGACTATCGAGGTGCTCAACACCGATGCGGAGGGCCGCCTGGTGCTCGCCGACGCGCTCGCCTACGCCGCGGAAAAGCGCCCCGACGTGATGATCGACTTCGCCACGCTGACCGCCGCGGTCCGCAGCGCGCTCGGCAACCGCTACGCGGCAATCCTCGGCACCGGCCGCGACCTGATCGAGGCGTGTATCGCCGCGGGCCGCACCGTCGACGAAAAGCTCTGGGAGCTGCCGCTGGCCAGCGAGTACCGGCGCGATATCGACAGCCGCGTCGCCGACATCAAGAACACCGGCGAGGGCAACGCGGGCACCATCATCGGCGCGCTCTTCCTGCGCGAGTTCGTCGGCGACGTGCCGTGGGCGCACGTCGATTTCTCCAGCACGGTAATGTCCGACGGCCACCCCTGCCACCCCAAGGGCGCCAGCGGTTTCGCCGTGCGCACGACGCTGCGTTACCTGAACGCGCTGGCGGAGGCGTCCGCCGCTCAGTCGCGGCGCACGGCGCGCAGCCCGGCGCGGCGGCGCCGCACGCGGTAGGCGCTCAGCGGCTCGGCCGCATGGTGCGCGGGCTCGCAGGCGCTGAACACCACCTCGCCGTCGAGCGCCGACTGGGCGGTGCCGTGCGTGGGCGCATCGGCGGCGATGTCGCCTTGCGGCGCGGCGGCGGCCAGGCGCTGCGCGCGTTCGAGTGGCTCGCCGACCAGCGTATAGGGCATCGTCCCGGCTTCGACGCGGGCCATCACCACCTCGCCGCTGGCGACGCCGATGCCGACACAGAGCTCGGCCGCCAGCGCGCGCCCGTCGCGCACCCAGCGGTTGCGCAGACCGAGGACGGCGCGCTGCAGATCGAGCGCGGTGCGCAGGGCGCGCACGGCATCGTCGCGCCGCGGGCGCGGCAGGCCGAACAACAACACGAAGGCATCGCTGCTGACCCGGTCGATCACCGCCCGGTGCGCCACGGCCACATCCGTCATGGCGGTGAACAGCTCGCGCAGCAGCCCGGTCAGTGCCTCCGACTCGAGGCGCGTCGCCAGGCGCGTCAGGCCGCGCAGATCCGCGCACAGCACGGACAGCCGCACCCGTCCGGCGCGCCGCCGCTTTACCGCGCTCGTGCGCGCCGCTCTGGTCTCCCTCACGTCTGCCCCCTCCCCCCGCGCGGCCGGGCGCTGGCGCCGGCCGCTGCCGAGTCGCTCACTTGCCGCCCGGTGCGGCGGCGCGGACCTCGGCGCTGACGTGGCTGTCAAAGTCCTTGAAGTTGTCGCGGAACAACCCGGCCAGCTCCTGCGCCTTGCGGTCGTAGGCCTCTTTGTCCTTCCAGGTGTTGCGCGGGATGAGGACTTCCTTCGGCACGCCGTGACACTCGGTGGGCACGTCGACGCCGAACACCTCGTCGCGCACGTAGGCGACGTGGTCGAGCTTGCCTTCCAGGGCCGCATGCAGCAGCGCGCGCGTGTAGGACAGCTTCATGCGCGCGCCGACGCCGTAGGCCCCGCCGCTCCAGCCGGTGTTCACCAGCCACACGCGCACGTTGTGCTTGGCGATCTTCTCGCCCAGCAGCTTGGCGTAAACGGTCGGATGCAGCGGCATGAACGGCGCGCCGAAGCAGGTGCTGAACGTCGCCTGCGGCTCGGTGATGCCCTGCTCCGTGCCGGCGACCTTGGCCGTGTAGCCCGACAGGAAGTGGTACATCGCCTGCGGCGGCTTCAGCCGCGAAATCGGCGGCAGCACGCCGAAGGCGTCGCAGGTCAACATGATGATGTCGCGCGGGTGTCCGGCGCGGCCGATCGGCGAGGCATTCGGGATATGGGAGATGGGATAGGCGGCGCGCGTGTTTTCGGTCAGCGACTCGTCGTCGAGGTCGAGCCGATGCGTGACCGGGTCGATGGCGACGTTCTCGAGCACGGTGCCGAAGCGGCGCGTCGTCTCGTAGATCTCGGGCTCGCCCTCGGGCGAGAGGCGGATGACCTTGGCGTAGCAGCCGCCCTCGAAGTTGAACACGCCCTCGTCGCTCCAGCCGTGCTCGTCGTCACCGATCAGCGTGCGCTCCGGGTCGGCGGACAGCGTCGTCTTGCCGGTGCCGGACAGCCCGAAGAACACCGCCGTGCTGCCGTCGCTGCCGACGTTGGCCGAGCTGTGCATCGAGAGCACGCCTTCCTGCGGCAGGGCGTAGTTCATGATCGTGAACACGGACTTCTTGATCTCGCCCGCGTACGCCGTGCCGCCGATGAGCACCAGGCGGCGGCCGAAGTGCAGCAGGATGAACGCTTCCGAGCGCGTGCCGTCGACGCTCGGGTCGGCGTGGAAGTGCGGCGCGTGGATGATGGTGAAGTCGGGTGTGAAGTTCTCGAGGTCCTCGACCGGCGGGCGAATGAACATGTTGCGCGCGAACAGGCTGTGCCAGGCCGTCTCGGTGACGACGCGCACCTTGCGGCGAAAATTGGGGTCCGCCCCGACGTAGCAGTCCTGGATGAACAGGTCGCCGCCCTGCAGGTAGGCGAGCACGCGGCGGTTCAGGGACGTGAACTTGTCCTCGTCGAAGGCGACGTTGACCTTGCCCCACCAGATCTGGCTTTCACTGTTGGGCTCGCGCACGATGAAGCGGTCTTTGGGGGCGCGGCCCGTGTGGGGCCCGGTACGCACGATCAGCGGCCCGAGGTGTGCGATCAAGCCCTCGCGGCGGCGAATGGCCTGTTCGTACAGCGCTGCGGTGGAAAGATTCCAATACGCCGTGCCGAAGTTCTTGAACCCCTGCAGCTCCAGCCCGTGCTGACTGATCGCCCGTCCAACCTGCTCCATTGATCGTCCTTCCTATGTATGGTCTGCCACCGCGCACCGACTCCTCGGGAGCCTGGATGGAAATGGGGACTGCACGGCAGCTGGGGGATGCAACCCTATATTCCCAACCGGCGATCGAAACGCAACCGGGGGGCCGTTGCAGTCGGGACGGCGCGGTGCCGCCTCGGGGTCGGCGGAGGCCGCCGGCCGAACGCGTCGCACCGAGCGCGGACGCGCTCAGCGCCCTTGAACGGTCTTGACCAGCCGGCGCCGCAGGCCCTCGAGCAGCGACGGGGTGTCCGCCGCGGCGACCTCGTGTCCGCCTACCCCCGCGGTCAACGCCGGATCCCACCACACCAATTCCCCGGTGCGCAGCCCCGTGGCGTCGCGCACCGCGGGCAGGAGCATGCCGGCGATGAAGCGCTCGTCCGGCTCGACGTGCGCATCGAGCAGCACGTCGATCTGCTTGACGTAGTTGTCACCGGTGGCGCCCATGGCCGGCATCGGCACGACTTCGATCACCTCCGGCACCAGGGCGCGCAGGGCGTCGCCCTCGAGCTTGGCGATCAGCGTCGGGATGAGACGCCGACTCGACTCGTCGGGGGTGTCGACGACGAACACCAGCGACAGGTACGGCATCTGCGAGCTGCCCTGCTTCGGCTTCGAGATGCGGCACAATCCGGAGATCGCGCCCTGGCCGTGGCGCTCGATGCCGAAGTCGAAGAACGCCAGCATGTCCTCGCGCCCGTAGAGGTCGACGACCTCCTGCATGATGTCGATGCGTTGTTCGTCCGCCACGGTCACCTCCCTGCAACTCGGGCATTGCTATAGCGCAGCCCCCGCGGGTTGGATAGGCGAAATCACCCGCCGGGGTGTGGCGGACCGTTTATCGCCTCGGGCCCGGTGCGCTATGGAGGGACGGCGATGATCGACCGCCACGGCCTCGCCTTCAAGCTCAGTCTGCTCATCGTGGCCGGCGGCATGCTCGTGCTGACCCTGATGTCCGGCTACAGCTACCGCTTCTCGCGCCGCACCCTGGAGCGCAACATCGAGGACAGCGCGCGCAACCTCACCCTGTCGACGGTGAACCGCGTGCAAGCGGTTCTGGCGGCGACCGAGAAGATCCCGGCCACGCTGGCCGACGCGCTGGAGCAAACCGACTACGACGCCGAGACGGTGGCGCGCCTGTTGCGCGCCGCGCTCGAGCGCAACCCGGAGATGTACGGCACTACCGCGGCGTTCGAGCCCTATGCCTTCGATCCCTCTGCCGAGTACTTCGCGCCCTACTTCTTCCGCCGCGACGGCGTCATCCAGGCGACGCAGCTGGGCAATCCGAAGTACCACTATTTTTCCATGGATTGGTACCAGACCCCGAGCGCAGCCGGCGCCCCGCTGTGGAGCCAGCCCTACTTCGACGAAGGCGGCGGCGAGACGCTGATGACGACGTACTCGGTGCCCTTCTACGACCGACGCGACGGCGCGCGACGCTTGCGCGGCGTGATCACCGCCGACCTCTCACTCGACTGGCTGAAGGCGATCGTCTCATCGGTGCACATCTCCACCAGCGGCTACGCCTTCCTCATCTCCAAGACCGGTGTCATCGTCACGCATCCGCAGCGCCAGCTGGTCTTGCACGAGACCATCTTCAGCCTCGCCGCGGCACGCGGCGAAGCGGGTTTGCGCGACATCGGCCGAGCAATGGTCGCCGGCGAGTCCGGCTTCGTGCCGACCAGCTGCCTGACTTCCCAGGGGCGCTGTTGGATGGCCTACGCCCCGGTGCCGGCCAGCGGCTGGTCGCTGGGGGCGCTGTTCCCGCAGGACGAGCTGATGGCCGACGTCGAGCAGCTCAATCGCGTCGTGCTCGCACTCGGCGCGGCGGGGGCGCTCTTTCTGCTCCTCGTCGTCGTCGCCGTGGCGCGGTCGATCACGCGCCCGCTCGCGGCCCTCGCCGCTGCCAGCGACGAAATCGCGCGCGGCCGGCTCGACGGCGCGCTGCCCGCCGTCCACTCGCGCGACGAGGTCGGCCGCCTCACCGCCGCCTTCGCCCGCATGCAGCACGAGTTGAAGCAGTACATCAGCGACCTGCAGGCGACGTCCGAAGCGCGCGAGCGCGCCGCGCAGGAAGCGCTGGCGCTGGCGGCGGAGTGCAAGCGCGCCGAGGAGCGCATCGCCGAGTACAGTCGCACGCTGGAGCACAAGGTCGACGAGCGCACGCACGAGCTGCGCGACAAGAACGACGCGCTCGAAACGACGCTGGAGCAATTGCGCGCCATGCAGCAGCAGCTGGTCACGCAGGAGAAGCTCGCCTCGCTCGGCGCGCTCACCGCCGGCATCGCGCACGAGATCAAGAACCCGCTCAACTTCGTCAACAACTTTGCCGAGCTGTCGACCGAGCTGACGGCTGAGCTCGGTCAGGCGCTGGCGGCGCCGCTTGCCCAGGTCGCTCCCGCCGAGCGTCAGTATATCGAGGACATTCTCGCCGACCTGCGCCAGAACGTCGCCAAGATCAATCAGCACGGCAAGCGCGCCGACAGCATCGTGCACGGCATGCTGCAACACTCGCGCGGCGCCTCCGGCCAGCCCGAGCCGGTCGATCTCAACGCCCTGCTGGCCGAGTACGTCGCCCTCGCCTACCACGGGCTGCGCGCCCAGGACTCGACCTTCAACGTCGCGCTGAACAGCGACTACGATCCGGCGGTCGGCGGCGTCGCCGTCGTGCGCGAGGACCTCGGCCGCGTCATCCTCAACATCGTCAACAACGCCTGTTACGCCGCCGACCAGAAGCGCCGGCGACTGGGCGAAGCGTTCGCTCCCGAGGTACGGATTACTACCACGCGGCTCGGCGATGGGGTCGAGATCCGCATTCGCGACAACGGCGACGGCATGCCGCCCGCCGTGTGCGAGAAGATCTTCAACCCCTTCTTCACCACCAAGCCGGCCGGCGTCGGCACCGGGCTCGGCCTGTCGATCAGCCACGACATCGTCGTGCAGCAGCATCGCGGCGAGCTACGCGTCGAATCGCAGGAAGGGCAGTACGCCGAATTCATCATCGTCCTGCCCGCGACCGCTCCCCGCCGTGGCGCGGTGCTGAGTCCAGCGGAACCCCTATGAGTGATTCCCCCGCGCAGAGCGCTCCAGCTGAGCGGGCGCAGCTGCTTTACGAGCTCGGCTGCGCGTTTGCGGCGCGGCTCGATCTCGACGAGCTGATTCCGCTCGTGCTGCGCCAGTGCCGCGAGGTCCTCCGCGCCGAGGGCGCGGCCGTGTTGCTGTTCGATCCGGTCCGCAACGAGCTGCACTTCCCCTACGTCGCGGACGAGGATCCTACCGTCGCCGCCGAGCTGCGCCAGCTGCGCTTTCCCGCCGACCGCGGCATCGCCGGCGCCGTGCTGCGCGACGGGCAGCCATTGCGCGTCGACGACGTCGCGAACGACCCGCGCTTCTACGGCGGCGTCGATCGGCGCACGCAGTTGACCACGCGCGCCATGCTCTCCGCTCCCCTCACCGGGCGCCGCGGCGCGATCGGCGTCCTGCAGGTGCTGAACCCGTTGCATGGCGGCGCCTTCACCGACGGCGACCTCGCCTTCCTCGGCGCCCTCGCCGGGAGCGTCGCCGTGGCGATCGACAACGCGCAACTCTACGCCGAGATCAAGGCCGCGGCCGCTGAGCTCGAACGGCGCGTCGAAGAGCGAACCGCCGAGCTGCAGGAGAAGAACCGGGTCCTGGCCGAGACGCAGGCGCAGCTGGTCGCGCAGGAGAAGCTCGCCGCCCTCGGCGGCCTGACCGCCGGCATCGCGCACGAGCTCAAGAACCCGCTCAACTTCGTCGCCAACTTCGCCGAGCTCAGCGCCGATCTGATCGACGAGGTCCGCGTCGGGCTCGAAGCCCTGCCCGCGGACGCCGACGCCCGCGCCGCGCTGGACGACCTGCAACAGAACCTGGCGCGCATCCGCGAGCACAGTGGACGCGCCGACGGCATCGTCACCGCGATGCTTCAACACACGCCG
This sequence comes from uncultured Binatia bacterium (SeqCode), assembly GCA_964455095.1. Classification (GTDB taxonomy): domain Bacteria; phylum Desulfobacterota; class Binatia; order HRBIN30; family CADEER01; genus CAYVUV01. The sequence continues at coordinate 4,525 of CAYVUV010000154.1, read as the reverse complement.
GACAAGCCCGGCGCGCCGCAGCCGTCGGACTTGAATCAGCTCTTCACGGACGCCGTGGCGCGGGCAGCCCAAACTGTGCGCGGGCCGGACCCGGCGGCGGAGATCAGCATCGAGCGCGCGCTGGACGCGGCGGTCGGTCTGGTCGACCTCGTTCCGCGCGACGTCAGCCGCGCGCTCTACAACATCGCCAACAACGGCTGCTTTGCCGTCGTCGAGAAGCTCCGCCGCCTCGGCCCGCCGTTCGTCCCCGCGCTGCGCATCACCAGCCGCGCGCTGCCAGACCGCGTCGAGCTGCGCGTCCGCGACAACGGCGACGGCATCCCGTCCAATCTGCGCGAACGGGTTCTCGAACCCTTCTTCACGACCAAGCCCGCCGGCATCGGCGCCGGCCTCGGCCTCTCGATCGCCAACGACATCCTCGCCCACCAACACCGCGGCGAGCTGCGCATCGAGAGCGAGGAAGGCGAGTACACGGAAGTGATCGTCGTGCTTCCCCGCCCGGGGGTGGGAGCGCCTGCCTGACCCCCGGCTTCTCCTGCGTGCCAGCGCCAGGTAGGGATCAAGACGTCATGAACGCACAGGAGTTTCTCGGCCTGCGGGCCACGCACAATCCGCATCGTTGGTACCTGCCCATTCAGCGCAAGCTGTGCGTGCGGGAGGAGTTTCTGTTCGGCGGCTGCGGGCTGGCCGCGGCGGTTACCGCGCTCGAGGGCACCACGGGCCGGCCGTTGGTGTGGGCGACGGCGCAGTACCTGTCGTACGCCAAGCCGCCCGCCGTCCTCGACCTCGACGTCATCGTGCCGGTGAGCGGCAAGCACAGCACGCAGGCGCGCGTCGTCGCGCATGTCGGCGATCGAGAGATCTTCACCGTCAACGCGGCGCTCGGTAGCCGGCCGCTCGACCTGTCGGGGCAGTGGCCGACGATGCCTGATGTCCCGGCGCCTGCCGACTGCCCGCTGGCGCCGCCGTTCCCGAATACCGAAGGCACCATCCACGACCAGGTCGAGATGCGCGTCGCGCGCGGTCGCTACGGCGCCAGCCGCGACGGCACGCCCAGCACTGACGGCCGCTCGGCGCTGTGGATCCGCCTGCCGCGCGAGCTCGACCGCTCGCCGGCCGGGCTGGCCATCATCGCCGACTGGGTGCCCTCCGGCATCGGCCAGGCCCTCGGCCGCTGGGCCGGCGGCAACAGCCTCGACAACACACTGCGCATCGTCGACCTCGCGCCGACCGATTGGGTCCTGTGCGACATCCAGGTACACGGCATCGCCAACGGTTTCGGCCACGGCCTGGTGCACCTGTGGAGCGAGAGCGGCCGCCTGCTCGCCACCGGCAGTCAGTCACTGATCGTGCGCGTGCACGATTGATCTCCTGTCCATCAGGACAGCACATCGCGGCAAGGGTTTACCCGCATTGACTAACGCGGGCCGATGCCAAGATAGTCACGGCACACTGGCGAGGGGAGGCCGCGATGGGGTTGAGCTCCAGGGGTTGGGGAAGAGCGTGTCTTCCTGGCGTGGCGGCGCTCTGGTTGAGCGGGGCTCAAGCTGCGAATGCCGCGTGTCTCTATGGGTCGCTGACAGACTGCAATCCCGTCGGTACCACGCTGAATCCCGCCGCGGCGTTCGTCGACGCCAGCCCACCCGAAGGCTTCGTGCAGTGCGCTGGCTTCAGGAATACGGCCATCGACGATGTGCGATGGGACTGGCAGAACGATTGCGCCGTTCAGATGAATGGCGTCTTGTTCGTGCGTGTTTTCGACGACGCGAGCGGCGCGCTGATCGCGGGGGCGCGTCTGTTCCAAAGCGTCGAGGGCTGTTTCCCGCGCCAAGGCCGCACCTATCGAACCAATCGCCAAGAAGGCGAGGGCCTTCTGGACAACCCCGGACTGAGCTGCGGCTCCGGCGCCCTCAGGCTCGGCTGGCACACGACGAACCAGGTAGTCTGCTTCTGCGGTCGGCCGGGCGGCGGACTGGGAGTGTGCGACGACATCTACGCGGCAAATGCCGCGAACGACAAGATCTTCTACGTCGGGGCCAATAGCTCCGCGCATACCTATGAAGCGGTGTGGGGCCCACCGGGGCCGATAGGCTCGTGTACGCTCACAGCGCCCCTCACCGCCCTGCGCGTCGCGATCTACGTTCCCGACCCGAAGTGTGGCAACGGCGTGCTCGATGCCGGGAACGCCTGCGACGACGGCAACTTGATTTCCGGTGACGGCTGTGACCGCGACTGCCGAATCGAGCCCTGCTACCAGTGCGCGGGACAACCGTCCTCGTGTGAGATCCTGAACGGCACAAGCTGCGATGACGGGCTGTTCTGCAATGGTCCCGATTCCTGCTCCATAGGTGGCTGCACCACCCATACCGGCGATCCATGCACTGGCGGCACCGCATGCAACAACCTGTGCAACGAGAACGCGGACAACTGCGCAGCGCCTAGCGGTCTCCCGTGTACGGACGACGGCAACGTCTGTACAAGTGATCAGTGCGACGGTGTAGGGGCCTGCATCCACCGCAATTCCTTCGATTCCTGCGACGACGGGATATTCTGCAACGGGAGCGACGGCTGCAGAAATGGAAGTTGCTCATTTCACCTCGGCAACCCGTGTTCGGCGGTCGTCTGCAACGACCGGTGTGACGAAGCAAGCGCGCAGTGCCTTGCTTCGGCCAGCGGCACCGCGTGTCTTGAAGACGGGTTGGAGTGCACGAGCGACGAGTGCAATGGTACGGGGGAATGTGCGCATCTGCCCATCCCCGGATGCGAGACGTTCACGCCCACGCCCACCCTGACGCCGCGGCCATCCGAAACCGCAACGTCGAGCCCAACGATCACCCGCACTCCGATGGACACCGCTACCCCTACCCCCGAACCCGCACCTGGATCCCTGAAAGTGCGGCGCGTGCGACTTCAGGCCAGTGTCGGCAGACGGCCCGGCATACCCAACGGCGCCGCCTCCGTCGGCGGCCTGGTCGATGCGACCCCGCCTTTCGATGGCCTTGAACAGGAGATCAGCGCCACGGGGGTATCCTTGCGCATCGCCGGGGGCGGTGGCGTCGAGATGACTCATTCGTGGCCACCTTCCAGCTGCGTCGTCGTCCCGAGCAACCTGGGCTCGCGCATCACCTGTGACGTGACCGACGCCGGCGTCCAGCGCAGCCTGAAACTGCGTCCGACTTCGCGCCCCAACGTGTACCGCTTCCGCTTCGTCACCAACCATCTGAACATACCCCTGCCGCGCAGCAGCGCTCCGGTGCGCGTCGTACTGACCACCGCGTTGTTCGCACGCCAGGACGACATCTACCCGTGCGCCGTGGCGGGGAAGCAATCGCAGGTCAGCCTGTGCAGGGAAGCCGGTGTCGTTCAGACCCCGACGCCTGCGCCGCCGCTGGGCGAGCGCGTGTTCAGCGTCGCGCGGCCGGGCAGCGCGCTGCTTTCGAGCATCGTAGGAGGGATAGATGTCTCCGCCGAGCCGTGGCTACCCGCGCTCCTCCACCTGCACGCGGGAGTCGTCGATGTCGACGGTCAGGCCCCCCTCGAGCTCCTCGAAGACGTGATTGTCGGACTCAAGATCGTCGACGGGAGCACCCTCTGCATGAAAATCTACGCGACCGGGAGTCACGGTCACATCGACTGTGACGGCGGGACGCCGTTCGACATTCTCTCGACCTACGAGAGCAACGGGCCCGAACCGTCCGGCGCATTCACCCTCCATCCGGGAGTGGGATCGGATTCTGGTCCGGGTGCAGGCACCTTGTTCGCCCACTGGAATGCCCAGCTCCTCGGATCGTTCAGCACCGTCGCCAGTTGCCAGCGAATCTCCTACGCCATGTCGACCTCCTTCAACTCGTTCACCACCGCCCTGTCGACTGGGACGATCCTCGATCCAGTCCAGGGCGGCACGGTGAGCATCAGCGTGCGCGGGGAGAACTTTTCCTGCGCCACCTGGACGCAGGAAGACACCGAGGGCCGTTTCCTGACGCCGATCCTTGCCAACGGCTTTGCGGCAGCCGACGTGGCCAACATGCTGGTCCTGGCTGACGCGCCATCCACCCAGCCGCCGCAGGCGCCGACACCGACGCCCAGCGTCACGCCGTAACGCTGGGGCGCGCTCAGGCCCGTCCCGGTGCGATGTGCCAGCGCATCGGGGCGCGCTTGATGCCGCCGACGAAGCTGGAGCGGACGCGCTCGACCGGTCCGACCAGCTCGCACGATTCGAGCCGCTCGCTGAGCTGTTTGAACGCGTGGTGCAGCTCCAGCCGCGCCAGGTGGGCGCCGAGGCAGACATGCTCGCCCATGCCGAAGGCGATGTGCGGGTTGGGTTTGCGCTCGATACGGAAGGCAAACGGATCGGCGAAGACCTCCTCGTCGCGATTGCCCGAGGCGTAGAACAGGCAGACCGACTGCCCCTCGCGGATCGTCTTGCCGCGCAGCGCGTAGTCGCGTGTGGCGGTGCGGGCGAACTGGATGACCGGTGTGGTCCAGCGCACGCTCTCCTCGACCGCGCCGTCGATCAGGGTAGGAT
>CAYVUV010000153.1:0-71213 GCA_964455095.1 uncultured Binatia bacterium (SeqCode) | reverse complement strand
GGCGTAGACCTCCATCTCCCGCGCGAGCACCGGCTTCAGGTCGTCCGCGATATCGTCCCAGGCCGGGATCTCCGCCGGCCGCTCGGTCAGCTCCGCGTCGGGCGGGACGACGCCGAGCTCCTTCTGGCGCGCGAGCGTCTCCTCGCGCAGCGCGTCCCAGACGTCGAACGCGCCCTTGTACCTCGCCGACCACTCCTCCGGCACGTGGTGCGGCGCATGCGTCGCGCCGGGCGCGAAGTAGACGAAGAACGGCTTGTCGGGTGTCAGCGCTTTCTGAAACTTCACCCACGCCACGGCCTTGTCGGTCATGTCGACCAGGAAGTGGTAGTTGGGATCATCCGGCAGGTCGACGTGCGTGACCCCGTCGTAGAGCAGCGGCGCCCACTGATTGGTCTCGCCACCGAGAAAGCCGTAGAATTTGTCGAACCCGCCGCCGACGGTCGGCCAGCGATCGAACGGGCCCGAGGGGCTGGTCTCCCACGTGGCGAGCTCGTGCCACTTGCCGAACGCGCCGGTGCTGTAGCCGTTCAGCCGCAGCATCTCGGCCACCGGCGCGACGCTGTTGGGGATCTGGCCGGTCTGGCCGGGGAACCCGGTCGCGATCTCGGTGATGGAGCCCATGTTGTTGACATGGTGATTGCGGCCCGATTTGAGCGCCGCACGCGTCGGGGAGCACAGCGCGGTGGTGTGAAAGTTGTTGAAGCGCAGGCCCTCGTGCGCCAATCGGTCCAGCGTCGGCATCGGCACCGGACCACCGAACGTGCTGGGCACGGAGAACCCCATGTCGTCGACCAGAATGATGACGACGTTGGGGGCGCCGGCGGGGGCCTTGATCTCGTTGCGCGGGGGCAGCTTCGCTTTGCGCACATCGAGCACGGTGCTCTCCGCCGGTGCGGGGACGTGAATCGGCAGCACGCTGCGGTCTGGCTGCCAGTCCTTTGCCTGGACCGGTTGCCGCATGATGTGTGACAGCACAGCCACCGCAAGCCCAGCGATCAACTTCTCGATTCCCTTCATCTTTCCTCCCCGACTGAACCCCGGCCCGGCCGATGCAGAACGTGACTGGTACGTCTGTCATGCGCGACACGACGAGTCCGGAAGATCCGAGGAAGATTCGGGGAAATCCCCCTTTCGGGAGGCTGAAACAGGCGAAGAACCCTTCGAGACGGCTGAAGCAGGACCTCAGGGTGAGCGGAATAAGGTCCTTTATGAACTGATCCCCCACCGCTCGCCCTGAGGAGCCGCCGCTTTGGGCGGCGTCTCGAAGGGCTGCGGAGAGCGTCGACAGGTTCCCAGTGACGAACCCCGGGGAGTGACGTACCTCATCCCTCGGCCACCGGCTCCTTCGCGAACCGACCCGGAGATTGCCCCGTCCAACGGCGGAAGGCGCGCGTGAAGGTTGCAGTGTCGGCGAAGCCGAGCAGGAAGGCGATCTCCTTGATGCTGTACCGCGCCTGCTGCAGGTAGCTGCGGGCGAGGTTCTGGCGCGCGCGGTTCAGCAGGGCCTTGTACGAGGTCCCCTCCTGGGCCAGCTGCAGCTGCAGATTGCGCGGGCTCAATTGCAGGCGTTGCGCGATGGTGGCTTCTGACGGCCCACCGTCCGGCAGGTGCTCGACCAGGAGCGCATGGACTCGATCGGAGAGCGTGCCAATGCGGCCGGTGCGGGCCAGGTACTCGGCGACGAGCGCGTCGCTCTGTTTGGCCAGCTCCGCATTGGCGAAGGGCAGCGGCGCTTCGACGTCCTTGCGCGCGTACTCCGCGAAGTCTCCGGCCGCATCGAAGTGGATCGGACAGCGAAAGATGCGGTGGAAGAGCTCGGCCGGCTGCGGCTCGGGGCGCTTCAGGTAGAGCGCCAGCGGATTGACCCGGGCGGAACCGCTCAGCCCGCGCAGCGTGCGCACACCGGTGGCCATGAACGCGTCGATGGCTTCGTGCGGGGGCCCGAAGGGAGAGAGCCGCTCGACCACGAGACGGTAGCGCCCCCCGACCAATTCCAACCGCTGCTCGGTCGCGTCGCTGATCAGCCGCTGGAAACGTATCAAGCGTTGGAACACTGCCTTGAAGTTCGGGCTCGCGAGGATGGCGTAGCCGAGGGCGTGAAACGTGACCGGACTGACGAAGCGCGGCACGTGCAAGCCGAAGCAGGGATCCCCCGTCGCCTCCACCGCCAGCGCCCAGAGGCGCGTCACGGCGGGCTGCGGCGCGCGCTCGTCGGCATGGCGCAGCACGCGCGGATTGATGCCCGCCTGCAACGCGAGCTCCGTCCCGTTGACTCCGCGGTCGTCCAAGGCGTGGACCAGCGCTTGAATCCAGGGTCCCATGGTCGAGGGCACCGTCGCGCCCGACTGGATGCTGTTCATGGCCGCCCCCTGAAAACCACAATCCTTCGCCGCCGGCAAAGAGTTCTTCGCGTCGGGCAAATAGTTCTGACTCGAAGTTGCAAACACCCCTCTCTATCCTGCGCACACATGATCGCAGGGGAGCGATCACGCAACGGCCATCGAGGGAGGGCAGAGGTCATGAACACATCACTCGTCGCTACCAACGACCGGCAGGAACGGAAGCCACTCCACCGCATGCGCGCTCCGGCGCTGGCGCTGCTGGCGCTGCTGTCCGCCGCCGCTCCGAGCGCTGCGCAGTCGCTCGCCGACACCGACGACGTGCTCGACGGCACGCGCTATCTGGTTCGCGCCGACGACCTGGTCGTCGCCGATCCCGCCCTCGCTACGACCTCGTCGACCGACGTGTCGTACTTCAGCCTGGATACCGAAGACGGGGTCATCACCACTGCGGAGAACGTCGCGGCCAAGCCCGTCGTCGAGCCGCCGTGTATCGCCAACCCCGACGTCAGCACTCCGTTCCCGCAGCAGACGCAGACGATGCGCCTGTTCGATCTGGCCTACGACGTCATCGTCACGCTCGCGCCGGCCAGTACCACCAGCGGTGCCGGCTGCGGCAGCGGGCAGCCGAACAGCATGGCCTTCTACGTCGACGATCCCAAGGCCCTCACCCGCCAGACCTGGTCGGTCGGCAGTGCCGGCATCACCACGCGCTGGCTGCATACCGCCGTCGCCGACTTCAACCAGGACGGCTTCGACGACTTGTTCATCATCTCCGACGAGTGGGCCTATGTCGCGACGGCGCAAGATACGAGCAAGCCGGCGAATGGCGTCGTGATTCGCTCGTCGTTCAAGTTCGACGAAACGGCGATGGCCGACCCGGCGATCGGGGACTTCAACGCCGACGGCAATCTCGACGTCGCGTGGATGGGCGCCAGCTTCACCGCCGGCGCCATCCCAGCGGTGCACTTCGCCACCATCTGTGCCGGACCGGTGGCGGGCACCATCTGTGCCGGCGCCGCCAGCTTCGCAATCAAGTCATCGAGCGCGGTGATCGCCCCCAAAGCACCGACCGGATCGCTCGTCACCGTCGGCGGCAAGTGCACCGAGAACGACAACAATCAGGCCGGCAGCGAGCTGCGCGCGCCGGCGATGGCAGTCGCCGCCGGACAGTACGACGGATCGCCGGGCGCCGAGCTCCTCGTCGCCGCCCTCTACGAGGATTCCGGCAACGAGTGCAAGGTCGTGGCCGAGGTCTACAGCTTCACGACCTTTACCGGCAGCGGAACGACCGGCGAGAGCCTCACGCCGACGCTCGAGAGCACCTTGGACAACCTGAGCCCGCACAACCACATCGCCAGCCCGGCGTCGATCTACGCCGCGGCCGGCCGACTGAACTGGAACGGGGACACGGACAACGTCGCGATCGCGATCTCGGGCGGAACCGAGCACAACATCATGGTGATCTCGTTCACCGCCGGCCTGGCGATGACGTTGCGCGACCATCCCTTCGACAGCGGCAACGTCAACAAGTCCTTCGCCGGTCTCGCCATCGGGCGCTTCAGCTCGGCCCCCGCGGCGGACGCTTCGACCTCGTGCAGCCAGGACAGCCAGTGCACCGACACCTGCAAGAGCAGCGTCTGCGAGATCTCGGGCACCGACTGCACCGCCGACGGCGACTGTACCGGTGTCTGCACGACCGACGGCGTCTGCTCGTACATCAAGCCGAACAACTACAACCTGCAGATCGCGGCGTTCCTCATGGCGCGCAACAGCGACGAGCACTTCAGCTTCGTCTACATTTATTCCGCCGATCCAGTCGCCGCGTTCGCTCCCAAAGAGATCCAGAACTTCAACGTGGAGAACTTTGGCATCCCGGCGATGGACCGCGGATATCGCGGCGGCAGCCTGCTGCGCGCCGGCGACCTCGAGGGCCGCTCGCAGCGGTTGGGAACGCCGACGGTGGTCCGCATCGAGACGAATATCCAGCCCGACCTGATCGTGGCCGTTCCGCCGATGCACGCCGACTGGCTTTCCTTCGGTGCCGTCGGCGAGAGCCAGTTCTGCGAACCGACGGGCAACTGCACGACGAGCTTCAGCCCGAGCAACATCTGCAACTGCACCGATCCGGAGTCCAACACGGCGTGCCCCGACGGCAGCGAGCTGCGTTGCCTGTTCAACTTCAGCAGCCTGGCCGGGACGTACACGTCGCGCTACGATTTCGACGAAACCCAAACCAACCAATCCGAGAGCACCGAGACGACGAGCTGGTCGCTGGGCGTGTCGGTCGACTTGAGCGGCAAGGTCAAGTCGCTGACGCCGGAGGGAACCGAGGCCACGCAACAACTCGCCTTCGCCGCCGACAACTCCTACGACCACTCCGTTTCCAAAACCAACAGCAGCTTCAAGACCGAGACCTTCAACGCGTCGACGTCGACGGGCTTCTACGACCACGTCTGGTACACGGCGCGCGACTACAGCGTCTTCTACTATCCCGTCATCGGCCAGACGATCTGCGTCGACAGCTGCGAGGAGCCCGGCGTGTGCAGCATCTCCGGGGTCGCGTGCGAAGACGACGCCGACTGCCCGAACGATTTCACCAGCTGCCCGGACGCCGACAAGCAGCCGCTCTACGTCCAGTACTCCGGCGCCAGCTCGGTCAAGTCCTTCTCCGACGACGGCGGCAACCTCGAGTGGTACCAACCCGTCCACGAGCCCGGGCAGATCCTGTCGTACCCCTGGGACTGCGACCAGCTCGCCGCGCGCAACGGCGTCAACATCTGCGACGCGGAGAGCCCGGACTACTCGTTGTTGTCCGAAGCGGCATCCTTCAGCACCGACACGACGGAGCAGGAGTACAAGCTGACCTGGAGCGGCGGCGGTGAGACCAGCCAGACGGTCGACAAGAGCGGCCAGTTTTCGCAGAAGCTGACGTGGACGCGGACCGAGTCGACGCCGGAATACTCCGAGTCGGAAGAGGGAGTGAAGTTCACGCAATCGGCCTCGATCAATGCCAACGAGGCGGTGAGCACCGGGCGCACCAACACATCCTCCTTCGACGCCTCCACCGGCATCACGGTCACCCGGCCAGGAACGTTCCTGACGCCGAGCAAGTTCGCCTACCTCGTCGACGGTTACATCTTCGGCGACGCGCCGGCGCCCGGCACGCTCGACAACCTGATGCCGACCAGCGCCGACGTGCAGACGACCGGCGTCCTGCGTTCCGCCTTCACCGTCGATCCGCGCGCGGGCGGATCGTGGTGGGAGGGCGCCGGTCCCTACAAACAGTACGTCGATGTCGCCCTCAACCGTCCGGTGCACCTGAAGCCCGACCCGGGCGTCGGGATCTCTTCTCCGGGGGTGACCAATTGTCTGGCGGTCTCCGACGACAATATCTCGACCGCGGATTGCGTCGCCGACTACCGCGCCGACCCCACGCCGAAGGGCCTCTTCAACAGTCAGTTCTACTGGCTGCGCGGGTTCTTCGTCACTCCGGCCGACGCCGTCGGCCAGGGGCCCCAGCTCGGCCAGGCAACGGAAGGCGACGTCCTCGCGCTGCAGGTGCGGGTGTACAACTACAGCTTGTTGGATATGGACCTCGGCACCATCAAGGTCGACTTCTACGCACAGGAGTGGGACCCGCAGTGCAACACGCCCGCCGGCTACTACAACCACGACCAGAGCTGCACGCAGCCGGGCGGCGGCATCGTTCCGTGCGAGAGCTCCTGCGACCCGTGTTGCATTGCCAATCAAGCAGTCGACAGCATCTGGATCGGACAGGACGTGCTCGATCCGCTGCCGGGTTTCGACTCTCCGAACTACCCAGAGCAGGCGAACTGGACGGTGGCGACCACCACGTTCGACACCGGCGCGCCGTCGGTCTGCGGCAGCCGCGGCTGCGGCGACAAGGACTTCCTGTTCTGGGTCGTCGTCTGGCCCGAGCTCGCCGACAACAACGGCAACCCGGCGTTGCGCGCCGAGCTGCCGGACCATTCGCTGACCCGCATCCCCGGACGGCTCAAGTCGATTGCCGACGTCTGCACCAAGGACAACGACTGTGTCGACGGCAGCTGCCGCGCGACGCAGGGGGCATGCGTTGCCGACACCGACTGTCCCGGTGCGGAAGACAACGTGTGCGCGAGCGACGGAACATGCGCCGTGTCGGGCACGGCGTGCAGCTCGGATACCGACTGCGGCGAGTGCCTGTGCGCGCTCTGCCTCGACGACTTCAGCAACAACGTCGGCTTCTTCCATCAAGCCTTCGTCATCCGTCCGGAATCGACCGGAGCCACATCCGCTTCAAGTCCATCAAACGGCGCCAGCGCCGGAGAGCTCGCGATCGAGCAGGTCAGCGTCACGCCGGCAGCAGTGCGGCCGGGAGAGGATGTCCTGGTTCGCGCCGGCCTGCGCGCCGTCGGCGCGCCCATCAACGGACAGCTGGTGCGCTTCTACGCCGTGCCGCCGCACGCCGCGCAGCTCAGCGTGCAGGAAGTATTCGACACCATCAGGCCCTTCGACGTGGAGATCCTGTCGCGGATCCGCGCCGACCGCGTGCACGAAGCGCAGGCGCCGTTCTCCTCGCGGCAGGTCGGCACGCATCAGATTCTGGTCTCCGCCCTTGTCCACGGCGAGGAGAAGCTGATGGGCAGCGCAGAGGTCGAAGTCGGCACGGCGACCGCGCCGACCCCGACGCCGACGCGACACGCCGTGATCGAGAACGACGACGGCTGCGCGATTTCCGCACCGCCCCAGGGTGCATCGAGCGCGACGATCGTCCTCGCAATCGCGCCGCTGCTCTTCGGGCTCCTCTACCGCTCTACATCTGGCTGGACGACGTCCGCCGGACCATCCACGTCCGGAACTTCAACGTCCGGCGGATCCGCGACCGCGGGGACTTCCGCGCCATCATCGTCTTCCGCGTCGTCAACAGCGGGAGCTTCCCCCGGTGCGACGGCTTCTACTCCCGGAGGCAGCTGATGCGCCGCGCCGTCCTCCTGCGCGAGGACCGCGCCGCCTGGCACCAGCAACGAGGCCAGCAGGCTCAAGAACACACACATGGCACGCAGTGGTTTCATCAGAATCTCCTTTGCTTTCCCGCAGCGACGCGTGTTGGGACTCTCACCACAGGGTAAGGCCCGGGAAGGCCAGTGTGAACCCCACGCGCACGGTGGTCTGCGGAGCGACCGGCGCGTCCTTGCGATACGCCGTCCACTCGCCGCTGACGAAGACGTTCAAGGGCGGGGCTAAATGGCGCGGGATCACGTAGCCGACGCCGAAGCTGACCGGTATCAACGTCGGCGCGCCGTCGCGCCAGCCGAACGTCCAGGTGGCGTCGGCCGATTTGATATAGAGCCCGCGCCACAGGTGCTGCAGCACGATGGGTTGGACCAGTAGCGTGCTGGACGGCCGGCGGTCTGACGATTCGTACGCGAACGAGATCGGATTCTGTAGCAACGTGCCGACGAGCAGCCCCGGGATGCCTTTGTAGATGGCGGCGAATGCCGGCCCGACTTGCCACGTCCCCTGACCGGCGAGGTCGTGGGTCGCGGTGGGAAAGACGAACACCGGGCCGAACCCCATCATGACGCCGCTCCCCCTGCCCGGCCAGGGGAGAACCAGGAGATCGAACAAGCCCATGTCGCCGAGCTCGGTGCGGGTGTCGCTTCCTTTGCCGGTCGGCACGGTGACGAGCGACAGGCTCGGCCGGATGAGCTGCACGAACGGGAACAGTGAGAACCGCGGGATGCGGGGGACGATCAACCGCACGATAGCGCGGTTGGTCCGCGCGTCGGTGCCGTAGTTCGACGGCGTATAGGCGTTCTGGACGAAGATCTGCGGCAGGACCGTCAGCGGATCGTTGAAGTCCGCGGCGAGCTTCGCCTTATCCGCCTGCGTCGCCTCGGGCTCCTCGGCGTCCGCGCCCGCTGCCGGTGAGCGCCCGAGCAGCCCCACCGCCAGCACCATCGCAACCACGAGCGCGACACGCATTCAGCGGCTCGTATCAGAGATTCCACGCCACATCGAGCTTCAGCGTCCGGGGATCACCACGCGTGAGGCGCTGCCATCGCTGTCGGCTCAGTTCTCTTCGTTGAACTCGAACTCCTCGCCCGGCAACGCCGGCGGCAGGTGCAGCCGCTGCATGATGGCCTTGAACTCCGCTTCCATCAGCATCGGCTTGGCCATCGCCGCGGCCAGCTCGTTGGCGCGCTGCTGCAACGCGGCGACCTTGTCCGGATTCTGTGCGGCGACGTTGTCCTTCTCCGACGGGTCCTGAGCGAGGTTGTAGAGCTCGGGCACGGACGGCAACGGCGCACGCCAGATCAGTTTCCAGTCGCCGTCGCGGACACCGGCGCGGAATGGCTCGACGTTGTAGATGATCTCGGTGCGCGGCGACGCTGTGCCCGCGCTGATCGTCGGCCACACATTCAGACCATCCAGCGGTTTGCACTTGGCGGTGGATGCGCCGGCAAGCGCGGCGATGGTCGGGTACAGATCAACGACGTGGATCATCTCGTTCACCGTGCTTCCGGCGGCGACGTGCCCCGGCCAGTTGGCGAGCGCGACGACGCGCGTGCCGCCCTCATAGAGCGACCCTTTGCCATCCCGATACGGACCGTTCTCGCAGGGAATCTTGATCTTCGACATGTCGCCTTCGCCGGCGAACATGGCATTGCGCGTGCCGCCATTGTCGCTCTGGAAGACGATCAGCGTGTGCTCGCGCATTCCCCTTCGCTCCAGCGCCTCGACCACGCGCCCGATCTGCTCGTCCATCGCCGTGATGCTGGCGGCATAGGCTCGTCGAGACGGATCGGCGATGTCCGGATACCGATCCAGATACTCCCGCGGGGCTTGATACGGGGTGTGCGGCGCGTTGAAGGCCAGATACAGGTAGAGCGGCGTGGCCGGGTCGTGCGCGGCGATGAGCTTCACGGCGTCATCGCCGAGCAACGTGGTGGTGTAGCCTTTCTCTTTGACGACCTTGTTGTTCCGGTACCAATCCACGCGGCCGTGTTGCTCGTGGGTGAAGTAATCGAGCTCGCCGATCAACGGGCCGTACTGATGATCGAACCCGCGCTGTCTGGGCCAGTACTTCGGGTCGGCGTGGCCGAGATGCCATTTGCCGATGATCGCGGTGGCGTAGCCCGCCTCTTTGAGCGTCTGCGGCAGCAGCCATTCGTCGGTCGGCAAGCCGTAGGTGTGACCGGAGAGGATCACGGCGGTTTGCAGGCCGTAGCGGAACGGATACCGCCCGGTCATCAAGGCCGCCCGCGTCGGCGTACACATGGGCTGCGCGTAGAACTGCTCGAGGCGCACGCCGGTGGCGGCAAGCGCGTCGAGGTGTGGCGTCTTGATGTCCGAGCCGTGAAACCCGACATCCTTCCAGCCCAGATCGTCGGCGACGATGTACACGATGTTGGGTTTCTGGTCCGCCGCCCGGACCGAAGCGAACGCGCCAGAAAGTACCAGCAGGCCGGCCACCGCGGCAGGGATCAGCTTCCGTCTGCGCATCGTTGTCACTCCCCTGGGTCTCGTACGCATCATTTCTTCGGGAACAGCAGGATGTACGCGAAGCGAATGCCCCAGTCGGGTGCGCCGGTCGGGCCTTCGACGTACAGCTTGGGACCGAGCTGGAACTGCATCGGCTGACCGCCGAGCCTGAGTAATTGGGCCACCGTGGCGTTCAGCGGGATCGTCCACTTGCTGTTCTCCCAATCGTAGGTGGATTCGGTGTTGACGAGGAACGTGGTGTACGTCCTGGTGGTGAACGACAGGAACGGCTGCAGGAATGTCGCGTTCACGTCCGAAGTGGCGTCGGTACCGCCGGTGGAGACAAGGTGATTGGCCAGCATGCCGTAGGTCCAGCCCGAATGCTGGCGCAAGGCCACCGCCGTCGGGCCGATGGCGAACTTCTGCGCACCGAGGTAATCCTCGGTCGACGTGGGCAGCTGGAAGGCCGGGCCCACGCCCCAGATGATCCCGCCGGGACCGGGCGCCTTCGGCGAGAGAAACGCGCTCTGCAGGATGTCGCCCAAACCGCCCTGTGTGCTGTCCGGCACGACGTCGTCCTGGTGAATGACCGGCACGATCGTGCGCGAGATCAGATTCCAGTTCTCCGTGATCGAAATCGGGATGACCGGCTGAAAGTTGAGCAAGTACCGGAAGCCTTCGCTGCGCCGCCCGGCGCCCCACTCGAAGTTGTTCTGGAACGGCACGCTGATCAGCGCCGCCACCGGGTTCTGCAGCTTCATCGCAAGGGCGTGCTCGTCGTCGTGGCCGGCTTCTTCCTGGCCAACCGCGCTGGTGCCCGCCAGCGCACACGCCAGCATGACGGCCCCCAGTGTCCTCAGCAGCGCGCAATTCATAGTGACTCAATACCTCTCCGGCACGAACTTTCGGCCTTTGAGCGACGCCTGGTCGTCGTAGGCGCCTTTCATCGAACGCTTCGGCAGCTTGATCTCTTCGCGCGCGACTTTCTTGTAGGGCACCAGGCTCAAGACATGGCGGATGGCGTTCAGCCGGGCGCGCTTCTTATCGTCGGAGCGCAGGATGTACCACGGCGCCCATTTGGTGTCGGTGGCGTCCAGCATCGCGTCGCGGGCGCGCGAATACGCGAACCACTTGCTGCGCGACGGCAGGTCCATCGGGCTGAGTTTCCATTGCCGCAAGGGGTCCGCTACGCGCGCCTCGAAGCGCCGCTTCTGCTCCTTGTCGCTCGATTCGAGCCAGACTTTGATCAGCATGATCCCGTTGTGCACGATCAGTTTCTCCACCAGCGGGCAAAGGCGGAGAAACTCCCGGTGCTGTTCCTTGGTGCAAAAGCCCATCACGTGCTCGACGCCGGCGCGGTTGTACCAACTGCGGTCGAAGATCACGACTTCGCCCGCCGCCGGGAAATGCTGCATGTAGCGCTGGATGTACATCTGCGACTTTTCGCGGTCGGACGGCGCGGGCAACGCCACCAACCGGAACACCCGCGGGCTGACGCGCTCGGTGATGGCCTTGATGGTGCCACCCTTGCCCGCCGCGTCGCGGCCCTCGAAGACGATGATGACGCGGAGTCCTTTGAGCTTCACCCATTCCTGGAGATGGCACAGCTCGGCCTGGAGCTTGCGCAACTCCTTCATGTATTGCTTGCCCTTCATTTTCTCAGCCTCATTGGGCTCTGATTTCTTGCTCATAGGTTCCGCCCCCGGGTGGTGTTGATCAGTTTCGTCCCCTTGTTCGCAGTCGGTTTATCTTCGTGCGGGTCAAGGTTGGTTACGGCGCGAAGGCAAAGATTCGCTTCCAGTCGTCCTTCATGCTGATGATGGTCCACTCATTCTGCTTGGCTTCGGCGGTCAACGCGTCGCTGAAGGTGCCGATCTTCGATTCCGCGCCGTAAGCGTATTCGCGCCCGGCGTCGTCGTGGTGGACCAGCATCATCAGCCTGGCGCCGCCACCGGCTTGCGTCCACTCGAGCATCTGCCGATCGCCGTCGGAGTTGCCGAACGCGGCGATCGGGCGGCGGCCGATGTGCTGGTTGATACCGACGGGTTTGCCGTCCTTGTCGTCGATGAAGTTGAGCTCCGGCAGACGGACCAGCACGGGCTTGCCATTGCGCATCTCGAGCTTGGTCTTGATGCTGCTGCCGACGACTTGCTCGGGGGGAATGCCGTAGACCTTCTCTGCCCATGGCCGCATGAACTCGATGCCGCCGCCGGACACTATGAACGTCTTGAATCCCTGCGCGCGCAGGTAGGCGAGCAGTTCGACCATGGGTTGGTAGACCATCTCGATGAAGTGCCGCCCGGTTTTCGGATGCTTCGCGGTCACGACCCAGTCCTTGACGATCTGCTCGAACTCCGCCGTGGTCATGCCGGCATGGGTGGCCATGACGATCTCCAACATCGCCCGCTCGCCGCCAGCGAGTGCCCCCTGCACGTCGCCCTTGAGCAACGACGCGAACGGTCCCTTGTCTTTCCATTCCGGGTGCTGCGGAGCGAGGGCTTTGACCCGGTCGAGCGCAAAGAAGAACTGGAAGTACATCGGCTGCTCCGCCCACAACGTGCCGTCGTTGTCAAAGGTGGCGATCCGCTCCGCCTCCGGCACGTAGTCCTTCCCGCCCGCTGTGGTGACATGCGTGACAAAGTCGACGATGGCTTTCTTCGCCGCACCGTCGTGCCACGAAGGAAGCAGGTCGGCGGCGCGCGCACTGCCCGCGAAGACGATCAACGACGTGAACGCGAACGCGCAACCGAGATTCCTATCGATCCACTTCATCGCGGCGCTCCTTCTTGATGTTTCAATGCGCAGGGTCGCGAGGGACGGCGTCTCCAGGACCTCAAACGACGAAGCGGGCACCCCGAATCGGGGTACCCACCTCGCATTGGTACAAAACCGTGTGGCCTACTTGCCCATGGCCGCCCGGGCGGCTTCGATCTTCGCTTTCACGGCATCGAGGTTGAAGCTGGCGCCCTTCTGCATCGGCGGGAACTCGACTGCCGTCATGGCGAGCTTCGCCACTTGTTGCTGGACGAACACGAAGCGCCAGAACTCGTACTTGAACCAGCCGAAGTATTCCTGTGAGCCTTGCGCCGTCAGATTCACCGGCCAGCCCGTGCGCTCGAATGGATCGAGACGCAGGTTGGTCAGGGCGGGGACGTCTGGGGTGGTCTTCTCACCCAACCAGCCGCCCGGCTGATCGATGAAGCGGTACTTGAAGTCGTCGATGCGCACCGCACCGAGACTGCTCTCGCCGAAGTAGAAGATCTCGTGGCGCGCCGAAGGCCCCTTGCCGGTGATCAGGTCCAATTGGTTGTACCCGTCGAGATGCACCTTATACGTGGTGCCGGCCAGCTCCTTGCCCTTCAGCAGCTCCTCCGCAATGTCCGTGTCGCCGGCGGCGGCCAGGAGGGTGGGAAACCAGTCGAGCCCGGAGATGATGCCGTTCTCGACCTTGCCGGCGGGCACCTTGCCGGGCCAGCGAATCATGGCCGGGGCACGGAAGCCGCCTTCCATGACAGTGCCCTTGCCCATCGCGAACGGCGTCTGTCCGCCGTCGGGCCAGGTGAAGTTCTCGGTGCCATTGTCGGTGGTGAAGATGACGATGGTATTGTCGTCCACACCCAGGTCCTTGAGCTTCTGCATGGTGGCGCCGACGATGTCGTCGAGCTGGGCCATGCCGGCTTCGTGAATAGACCAGCCGTTTTGCGAGTTGCGCATCTTCTCGTACTTCTCCGACAGATGCGTGACGATGTGCATGCGCGTCGGATTGAGCCAGAGAAAGAACGGCTTGCCGTCGGCCTTGGCCTTGTCGACGAACTTGAAAGCGAGATCGCGAATCTCGTCGTCCACGGTCTCCATGCGGTCGGGGCAGAGTTGGCCGGCGTCCTCGATCTTCTGTTTGCCGACCTTGCCCCAGCGCGGATCGACCGTCGGATCGTCGGTGGTCGTCGCGTAGGAGTGCACCACGTTGCGCGGCCCGACCACGTTCAACAGCTCCTGCGGGTAGCCGGGATGACACGGATCCTCCATCGCATCGAGGTGATAGAGGTAGCCGAAGAACTCGTCGAAGCCGTGCACGGTGGGCAGGAACTCATTGAGATCGCCGAGGTGGTTCTTGCCAAACTGACCGGTGGCATAGCCCTGGGCCTTGAGCGCCGTGGCGATGGTCACGGCCTGGGCGGGAATACCGATGGGGGAGCCGGCCTGGCCGACCGTGGTCATGCCGGTGCGGATCGGCAGCTCGCCGGTAATGAAGTTGGCGCGACCGGCCGTGCAACTGGCCTCGGCGTAGTAGTCGGTGAACAGCATGCCCTCGGCGGCGATCTGATCCAGGTTCGGCGTCCGCCCGGCCATCATGCCGCGGTGATAGGCGCCGATGTTCCAGATGCCGATGTCGTCGCCCATGATGACGACGATGTTGGGTTTACCCATCGGCTTGGTCTGCGCGCCGGCGGGCAGACTCGCGGTGAGCGCGGCGAGAAGCACCGCGGAGACGACACCGAGTGCGCTCGAATGGGGCGGTCTCTTCATCTTCACTCCTCAATTCCCCGCCGGCAGGGGGATGTTGATGCCTTCTTGTTTCAGTTGGTCGCGTACCCACTGAAATTTCTGGTACTTCGAGAGCGTAATCGGGCCGTCGTAGCTCATGCTCTGGAGCTTGCGCGGCGGATAGTCGACGTAGGTCTTCATCAACCCCCTGATTGCCTCGCTGATCGTGACCAGCGTCCAGGTTCGCTCCGTGTAGTTGTTCATGAAGAGGTCGTAGCGTTCCTGCGGGTCCTGCCAGAGATCGAACACCTGGGGCACGGTGGCCACGTACGATTCAGGCCCCTTCCACCCCAGGTTGGTGTCGACCGCGAGACCGCCGGTCGGCTGGCCGTTGTCGCCGCGCAGGTTGAACACCGCCTTGTAGTTGCCCACCCGCGCGGCACCGGGGCTCAGCTCGTTCTCCGTGAAATAGAACCAGGAGTTGCGTTCCGATTTGCCTGTGCCGAACAGGACCGCTGACATGTCGTAACTGTCGAAGACGATCGGCTGCCCGTCGCGATCCTTCTCCGGCAGCTTGATGCCGGCGAGAGACGCAAACGTCGCCATGTAGTCGAGCCCGCCAAGGATGTCGTAGTTCTTCGACCCGGCCTGGATCTTCGGCCCCCAGGCAATCGCCGGAACGCGATTGCCGCCTTCGCGCACGGTCCCCTTGGTGCCGCGGAACGGCGTGTAGCCCGCGTCCGGATAGACGTCCTGCCAGGCGCCGTTGTCGGTCGTCCAGAACACGTACGTGTTCTTGTCGAGGCCCAGGGCGCGCACCTTGTCCAGCACCTTGCCGATGCGCGAGTCGTTCTCGACCACCGAGTCGGCATACTTGCTCTTGGACATCGACTTATGCTCGAAGTCGGGATGCGGCATGTTCGGCTGGTGGACCTTCATGAAATTGACGCTCATGAAGAACGGCTTGTCGGACTTTGCCACCGCGTCGAGATGCTCGAGCGCGGCCTTCTCGACGTAGGCATCGAAGAACGGAATACCGACGACGCCCTTGTCGGGTGTGTCGACGTACTGGCCGTTGATCTTGAACTCCTCTTTCGGTGCCTCGCCCGCCTTGCCCGAGAGCGCGCCCTTGGTCACCTTCTGGAACATTTCACGCAGCTTCGGGTCCATGTCGGGAAACCAGGTCGGATCGCCGTACGTATACGCGTTGAGGTGATACAGGCCGCAGTAGCGCATTTCGTCGTAGCCCTGGGCGGTGGGCATGGCGTAGTCGGCTTCGCCGAGGTGCCACTTGCCGGTGAAGAAGGTCTGGTAGCCGGCGGTCTTCAGCACCGACGCCACCGTCCACTCCGCCGCCGGCAGGCCGCCGCCCTGTCCCTGGAAGGCGACGGTGGTCATGCCGCTGCGGTTGGGAATGCGCCCCGTTTGCACCGCGGCGCGCCCCGGCGTGCAACTCGGCTGGGCGTAGAACGAGTAGAAGGTCATGCCCTCGCTCGCGAGTCGGTCGAGGTTGGGAGTCGGCATACCGCGCCCCGGCCCGCCGCCGTAGGGGCCCGAGTCACCGTAGCCGAAGTCATCCGACAAGATCAGGATGATATTGGGCTTGTCCGCCGCGGCGGCCGGAATCACCGCCACGACGAGCGCGGCCAGAAGCGCCGCTGAGAACGCGCCGACTGCCTGCACGGAAAGCCGCTTCTTCATCGCTTTTCCCCCGTTTCTTCCTCGCCAGGAGCTGGCGGGGTACACAAAAGATCCCCCAGAGATCGCTCCGCTATCAGTGTTCGCCGTATTCGTCGGGCATCCTGGCGCCCGCTTCACCGCACCTGCCACACCGGTTCACCTTCGTGAGCTGCTAGCTTGGCAAACCTCGCTATCGAAGTCCGGAAACTCTCGCGAAACTTCGGGGAAGCCTTCCGCGGAGGCAGGCCCCCTTCCACCGAAGCGGTGACGGCTTGCAGGGAGGCCAGCCGTGGCGAGCGTCGGCGCCCGACCGCAGAGGGGCCTCGATTGACGTGCGTCCGCAACGCAGCTAGCGGAGAGGCGGCACGGACAGGGGGAGCGCGCATGAGGCGAGCGGAACGGGGATCGCGAGCGTACCAACTGACTGCCTGCGTGCTGGTGCTGGCGCTGCCGCATACGTTGCACGCCGCCGAGGCGGCCAAGCCGGCCACCGCAGCCAGCGTCATCCAGTTCTCGCCACAAGGTGTCGTCAAGGACGTGCGCCAGGTGACCGCGCGCTTCTCGGCGCCGATGGTGCCGCTCGGCGATCCGCGCCGCGCCGCCGATCCGTTCACGCGCGAATGCCCCGAAAAGGGCTCGGCGCGCTGGATCGACAGCCGCACCTGGGTCTTCGACTTCGAACGCGATCTGCCCGCCGGGTTGCGCTGCGCGTTCACGCTGCGCGCCGATCTGCGCAGCCTCGGCGGCGCGCCGGTCAGCGGGCCGCAGGCGTTCGCCTTCTCCACCGGTGGGCCGACCATCCGCAGCTCCACTCCCTACAGCGGTGAGGAGCGCATCGAGGAGGAACAGGCCTTCATTCTGTCGCTCGATGCCGCGCCGACGCCCGAGTCGGTGCTGCGCCATGTCGCCTTCGCCGTCGACGGTCTGCCCGAACGCATCGGCGCGCGCATCGTCAGCGACGAGACGCGCGCGACCATTCTCGCCGCGCTGCCGCCGTGGCAGGTCCCGGACGAACCGTTGCTGATCGTGCAGGCCGTTCAGCGCTTTCCCAACGGCAAGAAGGTGCAACTGATCTGGGGCAAAGGCATCGCCGCCACCAGCGGCGTGGCGACCGATCAGGATCAGGTCCTCGACTTCGTCACCCGCCCCGAGTTCACCGCCCAGCTCTACTGCGAACGGATGAAAGCCAGCGCGCCGTGCATCCCGATCCTGCCGCTGAGCGTGAGCTTCTCCGCTCCGGTGGCCTGGGAGCGCGCGCAGCAGATCACCCTCACCGCACCCGGCCAGCCGCCGGCGAGCCCCAAAGCCCCCGACACGCCGGCGGAGTTCGTCAGCCGCGTGACCTTCGCCGGGCCGTTTCCCGAATCGTCGGCGGTGGAGATCGCCCTGCCCGCCGACCTGCGCGACGATGCCGGTCGCGCGCTGCTCAACCAGCGCGACTTCCCGCTCTCGGTGAAGACCGATGGCTTCCCGCCACTGGCCAAGTTTGCCGCGCGCTTCGGCATTCTCGAAGCGAAGGCCGACCCGGCCCTGCCCGTGACGCTGCGCAACGTCGAGCCGGCGCTGGCGGCCAGGCTGCACCGCGCCACCAGGGAACGCGCCGCGGCGGGGGGCGTCGGCGCCGCGCTCGGCGGCATCGTCGACAGCGTCACCGGCAACGTGCAGCGCATCGCCCCGCAAGACCCCGAGGACATCCTGCCGTGGCTGCGCCGCGTCGCGTTGGCGAAACGCGACCGCTCGCTGTTTGCCGCCGTACCGGACGCCGCCGCGCAACCCTTCACACTGCCCAAGACCGAGGGCGTCGAGACGCTCGAGGTGGTCGGCATCCCGTTCAAATCGCCGGGGCTGTACATCGTCGAGCTCGAGAGCCCGCGCCTCGGCGCCGCGCTGCTCGACAAGCCGAAGCCGATGTACGTGCCGGCCGCCGCGCTGGTGACCAATCTCTCGGTGCACTTCAAAGCCGGGCGCGAGAACGCCATCGCCTGGGTGACGACGCTCGATGCCGCCGAGCCGGTGGCGGGCGCGCACGTCACCGTGCAGGACTGCTCCGGCAGTGTCCTCGCGCGCGGCGACACCGACGAGCACGGCATCGCGCACCTCGACGGCCTGCCGCCCTTCAACAGCGTGCGCGGCTGCTACGACGCCGATGCCTTCGAGGATTGGGAAGCGCCCGACTACGCCGACTACTATCAGAACCGCGCCCTCACCGCGCTCGACTCCGGGCTCTTCGTCGTCGCCCAGACGGCCGACGATCTGAGCTTCGTCCACTCCGCCTGGAGCAAAGGCATCGAGACCTGGCGTTTCGATCTGCCGAGCGAAGACTGGGACGGGCCGGTCGTCGCCCACACGATCTTCGATCGCACCCTGTTCCGCGCCGGCGAGACCGTGCACATGAAACACATCCTGCGCAGCCAGGCGCTGCGCGGCTTCGCGCTCGTCCCCGACGCCGAGCGGCCGGCGCTCGCCGTGGTGCAACACCTCGGCAGCAACGAGACCTACGAGCTGCCGCTCGCGTGGGACCCCAACGGCAGCGCCGAGAGCACCTGGCCGATTCCGCCGGCGGCCAAGCTCGGGCGCTACGACGTGACGCTGAAACAGGTCGCTCCGCCAGCCGGCGTCGCCACACCGGCGCCAGGACGCCCGCTGCGCCAGTGGCGCGGGGGATCGTTCCGGGTGGAGGAATTTCGCGTCCCCTTGCTCAAGGCGACGCTGCGCCTGCCGCCGGAGCCGCAGGTCGCCGTCGGCGCGGTGCCGGTCGACATCGCCGTGCAGTACCTCGCCGGCGGCGCGGCCGCCAACCTGCCGGTCGCCCTGCGCGCCTACGTTCGCCCCAAGGCCTTCACGCCGCCCGAAGAGCTCGAGAGCTTCACCTTCGCCAACGGCCCGGTCGCCGAGGGCCTCGTGCGCGGCGGCGAGGAGGTCGAGAACGACGGCCCACCCGCCGCCGCGTCGCTGCCCGTGCATCAGCGCCACGACTTGATGCTCGACGCGTCGGGCACGGCGCAGGCGCGCATCGACAGCCTGCCGCCGGCCGAGACGGTGCGCGAGCTGCTCGCCGAGGCCGAGCTGCGCGACCCGAACGGCGAGGTGCAGACGATCTCGTCATCCGTACCGCTCTGGCCCGCCAGTTGGTTGGCGGGAATCAAGGCGGAGTTCTGGGCCGGCACGGCGGGCAGCTTGCGGGCGCGCGTCGCCGTCGTCGATACGGCCGGCAAGGCGGTCAGCGGCGCCGCGGCCCGCGTCGACATTCTGCAGCGGCGGACCTACTCGCACCGCAAGCGCCTGGTCGGCGGCTTCTACGGATACGAGTACGTGCGCGAGACCTGGCCGGTCGGCACGCTCTGCGAGGGCGTCACCGACGCGCACGGCCTGCTCTGGTGCGAGGGCGCGCCGCCGCAGTCGGGCCAGCTGATCCTGCAGGCGTCGGTCGCCGATGCCGCCGGACGCCGCAGCGTCGCGCACACCGACATCTGGGTCGAGGGCGACAGCGACTGGCGTTTCGAGGTCGATCCGAGCGACCGCATCGACGTACTGCCCGAACAGCGCCGCTACGAACCCGGCGACACGGCGCGTTTTCAGGTGCGCATGCCGTTCCAGGAAGCGACCGCGCTGGTGACCGTCGAGCGTGAGGGCATCATCGAGGCGCATGTCGAGCACATCTCCGGCCGCCAGCCGGTGATCGAAGTGCCGGTGCTGGGCGAGTACGCGCCGAACGTGTTCGTCTCGGTCTTCGCCGTGCGCGGCCGCGTCGGCGACGGACCGGCCCCGACGGCGATGGTCGACCTCGGCCGGCCGGCGTTCAAGCTCGGCATCGCCGAGATCCGCGTCGGCTGGCGCGCCCACGAGTTGCGCGTGCAGCTGTCGTCCGACCGCCAGGTCTACCGCGTGCGCGACAAGGCCACCGTCGACATCGCGGTGCGCACCGCCGATGGCGCCGCGCCGCCGGCCGGCAGCGAGGTCGCGCTGGCGGCGGTCGACGAGGGCTTGCTCGAGCTCGAGCCCAACCGCAGCTGGAACCTGCTCGACGCGCTGATGGGCCGGCGCGGCTACGGCGTGCGCAACGCCACGGCGCAGATGCAGGTGATCGGCAAACGCCACTTCGGCCGCAAGGCCGTGACGCCGGGCGGCGGCGGCGGGCGGCAGAGCACGCGCGAGCTGTTCGACACCCTGCTGATCTGGCGCGGCCGCGTGCCGCTCGACGCCAACGGCGACGCCCGCGTCGAAGTGCCTCTCAACGATTCGCTGACCGGCTTCCGCATCGTCGCCGTCGCCACCGGCGGCGTCGAACTGTTCGGCAGCGGCGCCATGTCGATTCGCTCGACGCAGGATCTGATGCTGTTCTCCGGCCTGGCGCCACTGGTGCGCGAGGGCGATCGGCTGCCGGCGGAATTCACCGTACGCAACACGACCGAGCGCCCGCTGGACGTCACCGTGCGCGGCCGCGCCGAGGGACTGCCCGCGGAGCTGAGCCCGCAGGCCGTCGCATTGGCCGCGGGCGAGGCGCGGGTGGTGAGCTGGGATGTCACCGTTCCCGCCGATGTCGAGCGCTTGAGCTACGAGATCGAGGCCAGCGTAGCGGGCGCCGCCACCGACCGCCTGCGCGTCGCGCAGCGCGTGCGGCCGGCCGTGCCGGTGCGCACGCTGCAGGCGACGCTGCTGCGCTACGAGCGGCCTTTGTCCCTGCCGGTCGAACGGCCGGCCGACGCCCTGCCCGGCCGCGGCGGGGTTGCGGTCGCGCTGGCGCCGACGCTCGCCGGCAGCCTCGACGGCGTGCGCGCCTGGATGCGCGACTACCCGTACACCTGCCTGGAGCAGAAGGTCTCGCGCGCGGTCGCGCTCGGCGACGCGGCGCTGCGCGACGAAGTGCTCGCCGCCATGCCGTCCTACCTCGACGGCGACGGCCTGCTGAAGTTCTTCCCCACCATGCCCAACGGCAGCGAGGTGCTGACCTCATACGTGCTGTCGATTGCCAACGCCGCCGGCTGGTCGCTGCCCAACGCGTTGAACGAGCGCCTCACCACCGGGCTGCGCCGGTTCGTCCAGGGCAGCCTGAACCGACCCCAACACGTGCTGGCCGCCGACCTCTCGCTGCGCAAGCTGGCAGCCCTGGCCGCGCTCGCGCGCGCCGGCGGGGTCGACGCCAACCTGGCGGGCAGCATCGCCATCGAGCCCAACTTGTGGCCGACCTCGGCGCTGCTCGATTGGTGGACGGTGCTCGACCGCGTGCCCGGCATCGCCAAGCGCGACCAGCGCCGCCGCGAAGCGGAGCAGATCGTACGCGCGCGGCTCAACCTGCAGGGTTCGACGATGGGCTTCTCCACCGAGTCGGGCGACGAGCTGTGGTGGCTGATGGCCGGCTCCGACAGCAACGCGGCGCGCCTCACCCTGCATCTGCTCGAGAGCAAACGTTGGAAAGAGGACCTGCCGCGTCTGATGCGCGGCGCCATCGCCCGGCAGCGCCGCGGGGCGTGGGAGAACACGGTCGCCAACGCCTGGGGCACGCTGGCGGTGCAGCGCTTTGCCACGGCCTTCGAATCCACGCCGGTGACCGGCACGACCGTTGCCGCGCTGGCGGACAGCGAGCAGCAATTCGATTGGCGGACGCCGCCGCCCGAGCCGCTGCTGCTGCCGTGGCCGGCGCAGCCGGCGCCGCTGCGCGTCGAGCACAAAGGCACCGGCAACCCGTGGGTCACGGTGCAATCGCGCGCGGCCGTGCCGCTCAAGGCGCCGCTGAGCAGCGGCTACCGCATCACCAAGACCGTCACGCCCCTGGAGCCGCGCGCCGACGGCACGGTGCGCCGCGGCGATCGCTTGCGCGTGCGGCTCGAGATCGACGCGCAGAGCGACATGACGTGGGTGGTGGTCGACGACCCGGTCCCGGCCGGCGCCTCGCACCTCGGCAGCGGTCTCGGCCGCGACTCGCAGGTCGCTGCCGCCCCGGACCCGAACGACACCGCGTTACCCCCGACCTTCGTCGAGCGCGCCTTCGAGGGGTATCGCGCCTACTTCGAGTTCCTGCCCAAAGGACCGCTGGTCGTCGAGTACGCCATCCGGCTCAACCAGAGCGGCACGTTCCAGCTGCCGGCGACGCGAGTCGAGGCCCTCTACGCGCCCGAGATGTTCGGCGAGCTGCCCAACCGGGCGATCACCGTCGCACCATGAGCCGCCGGCCGATTGTTCTGCTGCTCGCGTTCGGCGCCATCGCCGGCGCCGCGACATTGTTCAGCGCGGTTGGGGGCAGTGAATCCATCCCGCCCTTCAGCCAGGTGCGCGCCGCGTATCGCCCGTCCGACGCGCGCCTGCTCGATCGCCACGGCGCGGTGCTGCACGAGCTACGCATCGATCGCAACGGGCGGCGCCTGGCATGGACGCCGCTGGCCGACATCTCGCCGGCGCTCCAGGCCGCGGTGGTGGCGGCGGAGGACCGGCGTTTCTTTCGCCACCACGGCATCGACTGGTGGGCGGTGACCGGCAGCGCCTGGCAGCGCCTGGCTGGCGGAACGCGGCGCGGCGCCAGCACCATCTCCATGCAGGTCGCCGCACAGCTCGACCGCGCGCTGCGGCGCGGCGGCACCGCGCGAACCTGGCCGGAGAAATGGCGGCAGATGCGCGCGGCGCGCGCGTTGGAGCGGCGCTGGACGAAGCCCGAGATCCTCGAGGCCTACCTGAATCTGGCCACGTTCCGCGGCGAGTTGCAGGGCGTCGCGGCCGCGGCGCACGGGTTGTTCGGCAAGGACCCGCACGGTCTCGGCGAGGCGGAGGCGGCCGTGCTGGCCGCCCTGTTGCGGGCGCCCAACGCGCGGCCTGCCGTGCTGCGCCGTCGCGCTGGCGCGATCGTCTGGGCGCGCGGCGAATTGGTGCCCAGGCCGGCTCTCGATGCAGCCGTCGCCCAGATCATCGCCACGACGACTGTCGGAGCCTGGCGCGCCGCCGAGGCGCCGCACGTGGCGCAGCAACTCCTCGCGAACGAACCGGGCGACGTCCACTCGACCCTCGACGGCCCACTGCAGCGCTTCGCCGCCGACACTCTGCGCCAGCATCTCCTCGCGCTGCGCGAGCGCAACGTTCACGACGGCGCCGTGCTGGTCGCCGACAACGCCACCGGCGCGGTGTTGGCCTACGTCGGCTCCAGCGGCGACCTCTCCGCCGCGCGGTTCGTCGACGGCGTGCGCGCGCCGCGCCAGGCCGGTTCGACGCTCAAGCCATTCCTCTACGGGCTCGCCTTCGACCGCCGCCTGCTGACGCCGGCATCGCTGCTCGCCGACTCGCCGATCGAGCTGGCGGTGTCCGGCGGGGTGTACCGGCCGCACAACTACGACGATGTCTTCCGCGGCCTGGTCAGTGTGCGCACGGCCCTGGCGGGCTCGCTCAACGCGCCGGCCGTGCGCGCGCTGGAGCTGATCGGTGCCGAGCCGTTCGTCCAGCAGCTGCGCGACCTCGGTTTTCGCGGCGCGGTGCAGAGCGGTGAGTTCTACGGGCCGTCGCTCGCGCTCGGCGCGCTCGACGTCTCGCTGTGGGAGCTGGTCAACGCCTACCGCACGCTGGCCAACGGCGGCGTAGCGGCTCCGCTTCGCCTGCGCGAGGACGCCCTGCGGCCGAGCGGCGCGCAGCGCTACTCGCCGGGCGCTGCGTTTCTGGTGGCGGACATTCTCGCCGACCGCGGCAGCCGCAGCGCGACGTTCGGCCTCGACAGCGCGCTGGCGACGCGTTTCTGGAGCGCCGCCAAGACCGGCACCAGCAAGGACATGCGCGACAACTGGTGCGTCGGCTTCTCACGCCGCTACACCGCCGGCGTCTGGGTGGGCAACTTCTCCGGTGCGCCGATGCACGACGTCAGCGGCGTGACCGGCGCCGCACCGGTGTGGCACGACGTGATGGACTGGCTCCACCGCGAGATCCCCAGCGAGCCGCCCGAGCCGCCGCCTGGCGTGCGCGACGCGCCGGCGCACTTCCCCGACGATGCCGAGCCGCTGCGCCGCGAGTGGTTCGTGCGCGGTACCGAGCCGCGGTCGGACGCGCCAAGGCTTGCCGCGCTGCCGCGCATCCTCGCGCCGATCGACGGCAGCGTCATCGCCATCGACCCCGACATCCCCGACCAGGATCAGCGCATCGCCTTTGCCGCCGACTTCGCCGCCGATCTCGAGTGGTCGCTCGATGGCGTCGCCCTGGGAAATGCCGCCCGCCCGGTTCTATGGGCACCGGGTCCCGGCCGACACACGCTGTCACTGCTCGACGCCCAGCGCCGCGCCGCCACCGCCATCCAGTTCGAGGTTCGTGGACCTCGGATAACGACAAAGCGAACCGCGGATAAACACGGATGAACGCGGATGGGATCCAAACCGGAGGCTACTGCTTTCCTATCCGTGTCTATCCGTGTTCATCCGTGGTTTCCCGCCCGATCAACGCTGCGCGAGCAGGTTCTCGACGTAGCGGGCGATGATGTCGGTCTCGATGTTGACCAGATCGCCGGGGCGTTTGCCGAGCAAGTTGGTGTGCGCTTGCGTGTACTGGACGAGCGAGACGGCAAACGTGTCGGCGGTCTTGTCGACGATCGTCAGGCTGGCGCCGTCGATGCACACCGGGCCCTTCACGACCATGTAGCGCAGCAGCTCGGCGGGGGTGCGAAAGCGCGCGATGATCGCCTCGGCCTCGGGGGTAAACGAATCGATGCGCGCCACGCCCTCGACCACGCCGCGCACGATGTGGCCGCTCAAACGATCGGTGGGGCGCACCGAGCGCTCGAGATTCACCCGGTCGCCGACCTGCAGCCCGCCGAGGTTCGAGCGCCGGTACGTCTCCGGCATGACGTGAGCGAAGAACGACTCGGCGTCCTTCTCGGTCACGGTGAGATCGACGCCGTTGATCGCGATCGAATCGCCCAACTGCGCGTCCGACACCACCGTGGTCGCGCGAATGCGCAACACTCCCGCGTCTGCCTGGATGACTTCGCCGACTTCTTCGATGATCCCGGTGAACATACGGCGACCTGTAGCACAGGCGCGACGTGAAGGCAGGCCGAGGCAGAGAGGGGGCCGGGGATCGGAAGCCTTCCCCCCTTTGCCGGGGAAGGTTGGATGGGGGGTGATGAGACGACCCGCGCCAGCGGCTCCGCTAGCGGTGGCAGATCATCTAATCACCCCACCTCAATCCTCCCCCGTCGAGGGGGAGGAGGCCGGAGGGATCTCCGCTTCCACTGCCCACCGCTCCAACACCGCGAACAGGTCGGCGGCGCGAATCGGTTTGGTGACGTAGTCATCCATCCCCGCCGCCAGGCAGCGCTCGCGATCGCCCTTCATGGCGTGGGCGGTCATGGCGATGATCGGCAGGTGCTGGGCGGCGCCCGCCTCGCGCGCGCGCAGCGCCGCGGTGGCTTCGAAGCCGTCCATCTCGGGCATTTGCACGTCCATCAACACCGCATCGAAGCGCTCGCGCCCCGCGGCCGCCAGGGCCTCGCGGCCGTTCCCCGCCACGACGACGGAGTGGCCGCGCTTCTGCAGCAGGCGCAGGACGAGGCGCTGATTGACGACGTTGTCCTCCGCCAGGAGCACGTGCAAGGCGCGCGCCGCTACGGCGGGCGCGGCGGGCGGTTCGCCGGGTTTGCCAGCGGCGACGGACTCACGCGTCAGCCCCAGCGCGACGGTAAAATGGAACGCGCTGCCGACGGCCGGAGTGCTCTCCACCCAGATGCGCCCGCCCATCATGCCGACCAATCGCGCCGAGATCGTCAGGCCCAGACCGGTGCCGCCGAAGCGCCGGCTGATCGACGCGTCGACTTGTTCGAATGCCGCGAAGATCCGCTCCTGCCGGTCCGGGGCGACCCCGACGCCGGTGTCCGACACGGTCACGTGCAGCTCGAGCACATCGCCGCGCTGTTCGGTGACGACGGCGCGCACCGACACCACACCGGCGGCGGTGAACTTGATGCCGTTACCGACCAGATTGGTGATGATCTGGCGCAGCCGAGTCGCGTCGCCGACCAGCGCGGCGGGCACGGACGCATCGACCTCCCAGGTCAGCGCGATGCCCTTCTCGCGCGCGCGCAGGCCCAGGGTCTTGAGGGTTGTATCGAACACGGCGCGCAGGTCGAACACGCCCGGTTCGAGCGCCAGCTTGCCGGCTTCGATCTTGGAGAAATCGAGAATGTCGTCGATGATGCCGAGCAGCGAGTCGGCCGAGCTTTTCACCAGCTCGAGATACTCGCGCTGCTCCGCGTCCAACTGTGTCGCGAGCGCCAGCTCCGTCATGCCGAGGATGCCGTTCATCGGCGTGCGAATCTCGTGGCTCATGTTGGCGAGAAACTCGCTCTTGGCGCGCGTCGCGCCCTCGGCCCGCTGCAGCGCGTCGGCCAGGGCGTCCTCGCGACGGATGTCCTCTGTCACGTCGCGATGAATGCCGACGAATCCAGTCAGCACGCCTTTGTCATCGATGATCGGCGCCACGGTGACCGCGACGTGGTAGTGGCTGCCGTCGGCGCGGCGGTCGATCACCCGCCCGGCCCACGTCTCGCCGGCGCGGATCGCGCGCCAGAAGGCGGCGTAGGTATCAACGTCGTGCAAGTTCCGATGCAGCAGCGGCGGCCGCCTGCCCACGACGTCGGCCGCTGCATAGCCCGTCAGGCGCGTGAAGGCGGGGTTGACCTGCAGGATATGGCCCTCGGCATCCGTCAACACGATGCCTTCCGCCGCCGCTTCGACCGCCCGCACCAGGCGGCGCTGCATGGCTTCGGCGCGCTTCCGCTCGGACTCGTCGACCACCTGGCCGATGACGTGCAGCGGCGCGCCCGCCGCGTCGCGCACCAGCGACACGTGCAGGCGCACGTGCACGGGTAGCCCGGCGCGGTTGATATAGCGCTTCTCCAGCTCGTAGCGCGTGCGCTGACCGGCCAGCATCTCGCGCAGCAACTGCACGTCTGCGTCGATGTCGCCTGGGTGCGTGATGTCCTGGAACCTCGTCCCGTGCACGAGCTCGTCGGCGGAGTACCCGACGATGTCGCAGAACGCGCGGTTGGCCTGCAGGAATCGCCCGTCGGGAGCCACGATGACGACGCCGATCGGCGCGTTTTCGAAGGCGCTGCGGAAGCGATCCTCGCTCTGTCGCAGCGCCTCCTCCGCGCGCTTGCGCTCGGTGATGTCGCGCGCGTTGAGGATGCCGACGATCGGCAGCTGGTCGGGCAGCCTCTTGCCGAACGCTTCGATCACGCGCCAGGAGCCATCGCGGTGCCGCACGCGATACTCCAGGGTTATCTGCGCGTCAGGTTGTTCGATAGCCACACCGATCGATACCATCGCCCGCGCGACGTCGTCGGGGTGGACCAGCAGCAGGGCGTTCGACCCGATGAGGTCGTCGGGTCGATATCCCAGCACTGCTTCGTGCGACGGGCTCACGTACTGATAGATGCCGTTGACATCGATCGTGGCGATCAGATCCAGACTGCTGGCGAGCAGGGAGCTGAAGTGTTGCTCCCGCGCGGCGAGCTGCTGCTCCGCCAGCCGGCGCGCGCTGATATCCTCGTGCGCCACGACGGCGCGACGGCGGCCACCGGTGGTGAATTGAGTGACGCGGGCCGCGAACCAGCGCTGCTCGGTCGGCGAGTCGCAACCGTACTCGAGCATGAACCCCGGACTCGTACCGGCCAGAACCGCGCGCAGGCCGGCGGCAAATTCCGCCGCCGTCTCGCAGCCCTGCGCCCCCGATGCCTCGCACGTGCCGAGATAGTCGGCCCCCTCGAGCACCTTGTCCGGTGTCCCCGCGTTCCCTTCCGCGAACCGCCGCCATGCGTCGTTGACGCGCAGAATCGTCCCCGCCTCGCCCACCAGGGCGATATGTGCCGAGAGCGCGTCGAACAGCGATTGATCGATCGAGCAAAGCTCCTCAGCTTCGGCACGCAAGGCGGAGACCGGCGTCATCATCATCCCGTTCCGATGGACTGCATGCTCGATGCCATGCCGCTGCGCTCGTTGCCGGAGCATTCCCCGGGAGTTTCGCGCCCGTGCGGCGCCATCGATCTTCCAATTCCCCGCAAAGCGTCGTTTATCTGCTAGGCGGCGATTGACAGCCGCAGTTGCCGGCGCGTATGGCGGCGGACCGAAGGGAGGGCGAGGCGATGGCACCAGCAGCCAAGACGCGCTGCGGCTGGGCAACGGCCGATCCGCTGTACATCCAGTACCACGACGAGGAGTGGGGCGTGCCCCTGCACGACGAGCGGCGGCTGTTCGAGTTCCTGATCCTCGAAGGGGCGCAGGCGGGCTTGAGCTGGCTGACGATTTTGAAGAAGCGCGAGGGCTACCGCCGCGCCTTCGCCGACTTCGACGCGCGGGCCGTGGCCGCGTTCGGCCCGCGCGACGTGGCCCGGCTGCTCGCCGACCCCGGCATCGTGCGCAACCGGCTCAAGGTGGCAGCCGCCATCGACAACGCCAAGGCCTTCCTGGCCACGCGCGCGGAGCTCGGCAGCTTCGACCGTTTCATCTGGTCCTTCACCGGCGGCGCGCCGATCCAGAATCGCCGTCGCGCGCTCTCCGAGGTGCCGGCGCAAACCGACGAGGCGCTGGCGATGAGCCGCGCGCTCAAGCGGCGCGGCTTCCGCTTCGTCGGCCCCACCATCTGTTACGCCTTCATGCAGGCGGTGGGGATGGTCAACGACCACGTCGTCGACTGCTTTCGCCACCGCCCGCTGAGCACCGGGGCGCGGCGGCGCGGCGTTTGACCGCCTGCGCTGACCTCGTGCTACAAGCGCGCACCGACGGGGGGCGATCGCATGAACATCCTGGTCATCGATATCGGGGGCACCAACGTCAAGATCCTCGCCACGGGGCAGAGCGAGGTGCGCAAGGTGCCGTCCGGGCCGACGCTCACGCCCGCGCAGATGGTGGCCAAGGTGCGCGCGTTGGCCAAGGGCTGGCGCTACGAGGCGGTGGCCATCGGGTATCCCGGCCTGGTCCTCGACGGCAAGCCGGCGCTCGAGCCGAAGAACCTCGGCCCGGGTTGGGTGGGATTCGACTTCGCCAAGCGCTTCCGCTGCCCGGTCAAGCTCATCAACGACGCCGCCATGCAGGCCCTCGGCAGCTATGAGGGCGGCCGCATGCTCTTCCTCGGTCTCGGCACCGGATTGGGCTCGACGCTGATCGTCGACGGCGTCGTCGCTCCGATGGAGCTGGCGCACCTGCCCTACAAGAAGGGCAAGACCTTCGAGGACTTCGTCGGCCTGCGCGGCCTGGAGCGGCTCGGCAAGAAGAAATGGCGCCAGGAAGTGGCGGACGTCGTCGCCTGCCTGAAGGCCGCGCTGGTCGCCGACTACGTCGTCCTCGGCGGCGGCAACGCCAAGAAGCTCGACACCTTGCCGCCCGACACCCGCCTCGGCACCAACAGCAACGCCTTCACCGGCGGCTTCCGGCTCTGGGAGGGGGCGCCCCGTCCCCCCGCGTGAACCGCGCGCCGACCGCTCCCGACATAGCCGGCCTCCGCACCGGGACCCGCCTTGGCGCAGGGATGCTATTTCAGGCGATGCTGCTGCAACAGCGCGAGGAGATACTCCATGTTGGCCGGTTTCCGAATGAAGGCGGCGGCCCCGATTTCATCTGCCTTCTTCTCGACGCTGTAGGCCCCCGAATGCGCGATGAGAGGAATGGCGGCAAAGTGCGGGTTCGCCGTCTGGTGTCGCCGAAACTCGAAGCCATCCATGACCGGCATCTCGAAGTCGAGGAGGATCACGCACGGCCTAAAGCCCGCCTCGAGAGTCGACAACGCCTGTCGCCCGTCCGCCGCTGCCTGTACCGCGTAGCCTTCGAGACGCAGGACCTCTTCAAGCGCTTCACGCAATTCGAACGCGTCTTCGACCAACAGTATGGCGGGGGCACTGTTCGGCATCGACGCTCCCTCTCTCATCAGGGGCCGCATCCCGTCATTCGCATGCCGCAATCCGTCGGTGCGTAACCCGGGATAACTACGCGCGTACTCCTACGCGGGCCGAACGACCGGAGGCGGCCGGAACACCGCTCCTTGCCGCCTGCGAATGGGCGCCCCCCGGCGGGCGATCAGGTGGTGGAGCGGCCCTTCCCCTCTCGCAGACCAAGGCGGGCGAGCGAAAAGGAGAATCGAAGCAACCCGCCGCGTCCCGCACGAGCTGCCGGGAGGCGACGACTCCCGGCGCACAGGTCTCACTTACCGCGACCGATACGCTGGATGGCGGCGTCGAGGCTTTGCAGGAAGCGGGACCGGTCGCGTTTCTGCAGCGGCGGAGGTCCGCCCCGCATCTCTCCCGACTCGCGCAACGCGGCGTGCAGATCGCGCGTCGCAACGGAGGCGCCGATGTTGTCATCGAGAAACGGCTTGCCGGTCGTGCCGATGACGTGCGCGCCCTTTTGCAGGCAGCGCGCCGCCAGCAGGATATCCGCCGAGACGACGATGTCGCCCGTCTCGAGCATATCGACGATCCGGTCGTCAGCGGCATCGAACCCTTCGGCAACCACGACGAGCTCGATCCAGTCCTTTTCCGGCACCCGCATGCGGCTGTTCGAGACGAGGGTGACCCGCAGGGCGTAGCGCTCCGCAACGCGATAGATCTCGTCCTTCACCGGACAGGCATCGGCATCAACGAAGATCCGCAGCATTCAATTTGCGACTGGAGGGTCTTGCCGACTCTCCGGCTGAATTCTTCCTCACCTTCGGCTTCGTTAGCACGTTCTTCGCCCACTCACACCGCGATGGCAGTGGCGTGCCCGGCGTTGAAACCGGCCTCGCGAACGAGGCGGACGAGCACTGGCGTCAGGCGAGCGACCTCGCGCTCCAGCACGCCATACACGGCCGCGGCATCAATCAGATGACGCGCGCCGGCCATTACCTCCAACTCCAGGGCCGCCTGGGCCGCGACCGGGGCTCCGAAGTTACTGATCGAGCCCCTGAGCAAGTGGGCGGCATGCTCCAGCGCCTCGCAGTCACCGGCGGCCACCGCCTCGCGCACCACGCGCAACCGTCGCGGGCAATCCTTGAGGAACATCTCCGCGATCACGCCCACCAGCTCCCAGTCGCCGTCGAAGCGCTCGCTGATCGCTGCTCGGTCGATAACAACATCGGTCGTCAGCATCGCCATCCGATTCTTCGTTTCCATCCTCACCGCAGCGCAAGAGACATGCCACCCGCGCGGGCTGGGTCGGCGCCGACTTTGCCCGGCAGTTCCTCAAAGAAGTTCCTCTCCCCCCGGGGTCCCCCGGGAGAGGTAAGGTGAGGGGATGAAATGATGGCTTCGACCCGTGATTCGTTGAAGAGTTTGTTCGATCCCCTCACCTGGCCTCTCCCGGAGGGAGAGGAACCAGAAGGACCGCACCACTTGCCGAGCAAAGCCGGCGCCGCCGCTCGATCAGTGCGGGCACGAACCCCATCGCAAACGACGGCAGCGCTACCGAACTGGCGGAATCGGGTGGGTCACCCGTCAGGTGACGCACAACCATCCGCCCCAGGCGCTCGCATGCCGCAATCCGGGAACGTCCCTCAGAACTCATTGCGCGCGGCTTCTTCCGCGCGGGCGAGAAGGGCCTGGTCTTCCGGTCGGTGGCGCACCTTCCAGTTGACTCTCGCCAACTCCAGTCCCTTTTGCGTATCTCCGCCCACACCGAGCCAGAACTCGGCGGCGTGCGCCGCGAAAGCCTCGGGGAACTCGGCGACGAGGGCGTCGAAGCGGCCCTGCGCCTCGTCCCGCAGCCGGGAGGCCTCCGCCTCTTCCCCCCGCTGGCGCAGGAGCGCGGCGAGTCGGCTCAGGTGATCAGGGTCGTCGGAGACCGCGCGCACGGCGCGCAGCAGCACTTCGGCGCGCCCCGTGCGCCCGGCCGCGGTCTCGAGGTCGGCGAGCTTCGAGAGCGCCGGCACGAACGACGGAAAGCGCTCGAGCGCCGCCTCGTAGAACTCTCTCGCTTGATCGACGCGTCCCCGCTTCTCGAGCGTCATGGCCTGCCGGATGTAGATCCACGCGATGGGAAGCGGTGAAACGTCGCGGTACTCCTCCACCGCCCGACGAAACATCTGCTGCGCCTGCTCGAACTCGCCAGCGTCGGCCTGGAGCGAGGCCGCAACGCCGAGCGAGAGAATGTTGCCCCCACCGGCCGCCCGCGCCCCGAGCGTTCGCATCGCCTCGTCGGGCTCACCAATCTCGCTGAGAATGTTGGCGCGCAGCAGCGCCACGTCGTCCGCCGGCGCCCCGCGGCTCTCGGCTTCGCGCAGATCGGCGAGCGCGGCCGCGAAGCGATGGAACGCCGTGCGGCCCCGGGCGCGCAGGAGATACGACTTCGCCTGCTCGGGCGCCGCTTGCGCCACCTGCTCGGCCACCGCGGCGGCCCGCGCATGATCGCTCAAGCGCCCGAGGCAGAGCGCGCGCATGTTGAGCGCCTCGACCAGCGCGGCGGCGGCGCCCACGTCACTCGGCGTGATCCTCAGCCGCGCCTCGAGCGCATCGATCTCGCCGTTCAGGTTGCGCAGGACAATCGCACCGGCGGTGGTTCGCCGCTCGCTTTGTGACAGCGGCCGTATGGCATCGTCTGCCACGCCTTGCGTCGCAACGGACCCCGCCTTGATATTGCTGCTGGCACGAGAGGGGTCGCCGCGACAACCCGCAATGATCGTCAGGCCGCACACCGCAGCCGCCACCCAGGGGCGGGCAGCACCACCCACTGGTCGCGAAAATGAGGACCTGTCGGGCGCCAGTGATGCAGGCACGAACGCGTCGCTACTCGAGGTCGAGCGGATCGTCGTAGAAGGGGAATGCCGACGCCGACGCCGTGCCGTCGGCATCCTTGGGAATCCCGTCGGTCACGCCGCTGAACCCTCCCGTGGCAAGCGCGGAGTAGGTGATGTCGATCGTGTCATACAACGGCGTGCGCCCACCGCAGTCCGTGTTGGTGAGCCCGAGGGCATTCGCTTCGACGGCGAGATAGGTCGTGCACGTTCCGGACGCGGCATTGACGAAGAGCTGATCATTCGCAAGGACGCCCGCCAGCCCATCGTAACGCCCCGCTTCCGCTGTCGCCCCGGCAAGCAGCTGGTTGCCGCATTCGCCGTCGAGGGCGTCGTAGATGGCCAGGTTACTGGCGATCTCCCCGGAGAAGTCGGCGAACATGGCAGGGGTGTTCTCGGCGTTGTAGGCATCCTGCATCGCCCCCCGCTCCGACTGTTCGAGGAAGGGTCCGATGAGCGCAGTGTTGACCGCCGAGCGGCCCATGCGGTCGATCTGCGCCCCGATCGCGGGGGGTGGTGGATTCGAGTTGCCGCCGCCGTCGTCGTCACCGCCCGAGCACCCGGAGAGGAGAAGAACCGCGCCCAGCAGCGCCCCGGAGGAAACCCTCACGCTG
Organism: uncultured Binatia bacterium (SeqCode); assembly: GCA_964455095.1. Lineage (GTDB taxonomy): Bacteria > Desulfobacterota > Binatia > HRBIN30 > CADEER01 > CAYVUV01. The sequence continues at coordinate 37,888 of CAYVUV010000153.1, read as the reverse complement.
TACCTCATGATTGCGTCTCCCTTCCCCGATCCGCTAGCGGCGGTTCGTGCTGCCCCAGACGGACACGATGGACCCACTGCGCGTGACGATGGACTTGTCGACCTGCAGGGCGATCACCAGAATGTTGGCCTCGCCGAACGCGTCGACCGCCGGCCCCGGCTCCCCGCCCCCCGCCGGCACGCTGCTCGCCAGCAAGTCGACGAGAGCACTCGAGGTCGCCGCATCGACCGCCGGACACCCGGCCGCATCGAAGGTCAGGGAGGGAGCCGCGGCACGCACCGCGGCGCGGGTGGCGTTGAAACCACTGGAGTTGAAGAAAAAGGCGTCGTTGCGCAGCCCGGCGAACACGCGCAGATCGCCGTCGTCGCTGACGATACCATTCGGATCGCTGGCGTTGCCGGTGACGTAGCTCTTGTCGCCCGCCCAGCAGCTGATCGTCTGCACGTCGGTCCCTTCGAAGGTGCAGATCACGTTGACCTCGGCAGAGGGCGGGTCGCCAAAGGCATTGCGACTCGTTGTGTGGAACACATACTGCACGGCGTCCGAGAAACGCGACTCCGGCGTCGCCCGGCGCACAACCGAAGCGAGCAGATTGAGCTTGGTGGCATCGGGCGACATCCACGCCAGGGCGTCACCGAGATCGGAGGTGGGGTCGGCAAGTACCGACGGGGAATCCTGATGATCCGCCGCCAGGCTCGGTCCAGGAGCGAGGAGAGCCAGCAACAGAACGCATCGAACAAACCGCCGCCCCCGATCATTCGCATGCACCATCTCGGGCCCTCCTTCGGGTTTTCGCCTTGACCTCTGGCGTGTTTCTCGCCGACTGTCAAGGATCGATGCCGCAAAATGCGCCACCGCCCGCCAAGGAACCCACGCACGGCGTGCTGCGGCCTCAAATAGACGAAAGGCCTTGGTAGCATTGCGCTACAAGGCCTTTCGTGAAGCGCGCCCTGAGAGATTCGAACTCCCGACCTTCTGATCCGTAGTCAGACGCTCTATCCAGCTGAGCTAAGGGCGCGTGTCGGACGGCGAGGACAGATCGTGTACCACGGGCCCATGGGCGTCGCAAGGCAGCCCCGGGCGGTGGCGCGACGATCGTGGAGGCACCGTTGCCGCCGCGCAGCCAGGCCGGTAATCAGGGCGGACCAGGAGGGATTGGCCATGATCGTGTTCATCACCGGGGCATCGAGCGGCATCGGCGCCGCGACGGCGCGCGCCTTCGCGCGCTGCGGCGCGCAATTGGTACTGGCGGCGCGCCGCATGGAGCGCCTGCGCGCGCTGGCGGCGGAGTTGCCCGTCGCAACCCATCTCGTCGGGCTCGACGTGCGCGATCGCGCCGCGGTGCACGCCGCCGTGGCGGGGCTCCCCGCCGAGCTCGCGGCGATCGACGTGTTGGTGAACAACGCCGGGCTGTCGCGCGGATTGGCGCCCGTGCACCGCGGCCTGGAGGACGATTGGGACGAGATGATCGACACCAACGTCAAGGGCCTGCTCTACGTGACACGCGCGGTGCTGCCCGGCATGGTCGAGCGCGGCCACGGCCACGTGATCAACGTCGGCTCGGTGGCCGGACACGAGGTCTACGCCAACGGCAACGTGTACTGCGCCAGCAAAGCCGCGGTGAAGACGCTGAACAAGGCGCTGCGCCTCGACCTGCTCGGCACCGGCATCCGCGTCAGCAGCGTCGACCCGGGCCTGGTGCCGACCGAGTTCAGCGAGGTGCGCTTCCACGGCGACCGCGACCGCGCTGCCAAGGTGTACGAGGACACGCGGCCGCTGTCGGCGGCCGACTGCGCCGAGGCGATCCTGTGGTGCGTCAGCCGGCCGCCGTGGGTGAACGTCGAGGACATGCTGCTCATGCCCACCGACCAGGCCGCGCCGACCGTCGTCCACCGCCGCCCGCTCGCTCCCTCAGAAACCCCGACCGCGCCGCTTGCCGAGCGCTGGCTCGAGGCGTGGAACGCCCACGACCTCGCGCGCATCCTGGCCCTCTACGCACAGGACGCCCGCCACACCTCGGCGCGCGTGCGCGCGCTCGGCGGCGCGGACGAGACCGTGCACGGCCGCGACGCCATCGCCGACTACTTCCGCCGCGGCCTGGCTCACTACCCTTCCCTGCGCTTCGAACCGCGCTCCATTTCCAGCGGCCCGCGCACCGTCGTCGTCGAGTACCAGCGCCACGGCGTCGGCGCCGTCGAGCCGACCGTCGAGCTGCTGGAGACCAACGAGCAGGGGCTCATCGCCCACTCCCGCGTGTACCACGCCGGGGCCGTGTCGACCTGACACCGAACCCCATCAGTTCAGAAAGCCTTCCCCCCCCTTGCGGGGGAAGGTTTGGATGGGGGGCAATGAAACACCCGCGCCTGCGGCTCCGCTGCTTCTCGCGCAGCAAGAGGAGGGTACGCAGCGAAGAAGGAAGCGGAGTTGTTGAATCACCCCCACCTCGATCCTCCCCCGTCGAGGGGCAGGAGGCCGGAGCGGATCCCGTCTTCATCTGGCGCGGTGGCGGAACGGCTGGATCGGCAAGCTGGTCGCGCCCTGCAAGAGGAGCTCGGCGACGAGCTGGGCGGTAATCGGCGCGAGCAGCACGCCGCTGCGGTGGTGACCGGTGGCGAGCGTGACGTTGGCAAAGCCGCGCAGCGGGCCGATCATCGGGCGCCGCAGCGCGCACGCCGGACGCAGCCCCGACCAGGTGCGCAGCAGGGCGGCATCGGCGAGCGCCGGGACCATGCGCACGGCGCGGCGCAGCAGCTGCGCGACGGAACTGGCCGTCACCTCCTTGTGCGACACGCCGGGCGCGCTGGTGCTGCCGATGAGCACCTCGCCGTCGGCCCGCGGCACCACGTAGCCATCGTGCCACGACAGCGTGTGGCGCACCGGTTGCGCCGGCCGCAGGGCCAGCATCTCGCCGCGGTCCGGGCGCACCGGAATCCGCACACGCAGCAGTGCGCCGATCTCGGCCGACCACGCGCCGGCGGCGACGATCACATGTCCCGGCGTCAGGCGCTCGCCCCCGGCCGTCAGCGCCAGCACCCGGCCGCCGCCGAATTCCACTCCGGTCACCGGGGCCGCGCGGCGAAAGTCGACACCGCGGGCAGCGCCGGCGCGCTGCAGCGCGTCGACGAGGCGCGTCGCGTTGAGCGAGCGGTCATCGCCGAACCACGCGCCGGCGCACACCGTCGGATTGACCGCCGGCTCGCGGGCGCGCAGCGCTGGTGGATCGAGCGACTCGACCGCGAATCCGCGCTCGCGCCGCCGATCCACCAGCCGTTGCAGTCGCTCGGCCTCGGCCGGCGTAAAGGCGAGGTCGACCAGCCCCGCGCGCGCGTACTCGACGTCGACGCCCACTGTCTCGCGCAGCTCGTCGACCAGCGCCGGAAACAGCGCCGCGCTGGCACACTTGAGGTCGTACAGCGGACCGCGCGGCTGGCGACTGCTGGCCACCGCGAGCACGCCGGCTGCCGCGCTCGACGCCTCGGCACCCGGCTGGCCGCGCTCGATGACCGTGATCGCACCGGCGCCGGCGCGCGCCAGGGCGTGCGCGATCGCGCAGCCGATCACACCCCCGCCGATGATGGCGAAGTCGGGGCTCATGCCGGAATCTCGAGGGATCGGGCGTCGACGCGCGGGGATCACAAGCACAGGCAGCGCGGCGGCCCCGCAGGGCAGCCGGCCCGCCTCGGAAGCGCGTTCAGGGCTTGATCAGAATGAGCTGGGCCTCGTAGGAGCCGAACTGCAGTGGCTCTTTGCCCTGCACGACGTCCGGGGTGAGGATGTTCTGGCCGTCGAACATACCCCACACGTCCGATGCGGCGTCGCGGTTGCCCGCGGTCATGAAACCGGTCAGACCGCCGAGGCCGGCACCGACCGTCGTCCATGCCAGCCGAACCGGGATGAACACGAAATTGCCCAGCGCCGCCAGCATCGAGGCCCCGGGAACAGGCTCGCGAGCCTGCGGCAACTGCGCGTGCGTGCCGTACAATCCGGCGTCTTGCGCCGCCCACGCTCCGCTGCCGCACAAACCGATCAACGCCAGGACCACCACCACTCGCTTGAGCGTCTTCATGCGCACTCCCTTCTGCCGCGGCAAGATAGCCGCGATCCCCACCCCTGTCACGCGCTATCTGGGCAGCCCGCACCTTCGCTCGCCGCCGCGCGCTTGCTATGTTCGGCCGCATGAGTCGCAGCTGCGTCGTCGTGGGCGCCGGCCCGGCCGGGCTGAGCGCGGCATACCGCCTCGCCAACGCGGGCATTCACGTCACCGTGCTCGAAGGCGAGCCGGCCATCGGCGGCCGCACCCGCAGCGAACGCGTGCGCGAGTGCGTGGTCAACACCGGCGCCGGGTTCATCGCCAGCTTCTTCGACGCCACGCTCGGCCTCATCCGCGAGCTGCGGCTCGAAGCCGTGGCGCCGAACGCGGAGCCCGTCATCGTCGCCACGCCCTTCGGCAAGCTGCCGCTCGACCTCGGCTCGCTGCGCGGCATCGTCGATTTCCCCCTCATCACCTGGGGCGGCAAGCTGCGCGCGCTGGCGCTCTTTGCGCGCGTCGCCTTCAACCGCCGCAGCCATGTCGCCGATCTCGCCAGTCTGGCGCGCATGGACCGCGGCGGCACCGTCGAGCGCTGGGGCCGGCGCAAGCTCGGGGCCACCGGCTACGAGTACCTGTTGCGCAGCGGCATCGAACCGTTCTTCTACTTCGGCGCCGAGGAGTCCTCGGCGGCGCTCGGCAAGGCCCTGCTGCGCCATGCGATCAAGTGGGACGTGATGGTTCTGCCCGACGGCACGGGCGCGTTTTGCGATGCCCTGGCGCAACGCCTCGAAGTGCGCACTGGCTGCGCCGCGACGGCGGTGGAGGTCGCTCCGGACCGGGTCGCCATCCACCACGCCGGCGGCACGGTCGAAGCCGACTACGCCGTGCTCGCCATCCCCGCACCGGCGATCGCGCGACTGGGCGGCTCGCTCAGCGAGGAAGACAAAACCGATCTAGCCTCGGTCCGCTTCGTACCCAACATCGCCGTGTACTTCGGCTACGAACGCCCGGTGACGGTGCAGTATCCCGCCGTGACCCCCGCCGGCCCCGGCCGCCACCCGATCGCGCGGGTGCGCACGACCTCGCAGTGGATGCCGGGCTGGGTGCCGAAGGGCAAGGAGCTGATCTCCATCCACGCCTCGTCCTGGCGCAGCGCCGAGTTGGTCGAGCGCGACACGGCCACCATCGTCGCGGCCCTGCGCGCCGACGCGGAGGCGATCTTCGGGCGCCTGGCCGATCCCGATTGGATCCGCGTCTACCCGCGCGCCGAGGCGATCGTGCTGCCCGGACCGCGCCACTACCGGCGCATGGCTGCCCTGCAGCGCCGGCCGCGCGGGCGGGTTCTGTTCGCCGGCGACTGGCTCACCGGCTCGACCATCGAAGGGGCGGTGCGCACCGGATTGGCGGCGGCCGAGCGTATCCTCGCGGCCAAGTGAACGGCGTGCTCGCCTATCTCCACCCCCTCAGCGGCGCGGCGGTGCTGCTGTTGCTGGTCTACGTCGCCTCGCTCGGTGTGCGCGCGCGCACCCAACCGCGCGCCCGCGCCGCACTGTTGGCCCGCCACGCGCGCCTCGCGCCCGTCGTCTACTGGCTCGCCCTGGCGAGCTGGGCCGGCGGCGCGCTCTCGAGCGCATGGCTGCGCGACGACCTGGATTTCGCCGCCAGCTTCCACTTCCGCATCGGCACCGCGCTGATCGCCGCGCTGAGCGGTAGCACCCTCACCGCCCGTTCAATGGACCGCGGTAGCGCCGCCGCGCGCGAGCTGCACCCCTGGCTCGGCGCGGCCGCCGTCCTGCTCGCCGCCGCGCACGCCGTCACCGGCCTGCGCATCACGCCGTAGGCTGACACCAGGTCAATATGGGACGCTTCGCGGTCGTCTCATTACCCCCATATCCAAACCTTCCCCGGCAAGGGGGGAAGGCTTTCTGACTCTGACCTCCTCCCCCTCGACGGGGGAGGATTGAGGTGGGGGTGATTCGATGTGGCTTCGACATTTCACGGCGCGGCGGGAGCCTCGCCCTCCCGGGATCGCGTTCAGCTCCAGGGTGTTTGCACGTCGCCCTTGCGCAGCTGGCGGGCGATGACGATCTGCTGCACCTCGCTCGAGCCGTCGTAGACGCGCGCCACGCGCAGGTCGCGCCACAGGCGGTCGATCATGTACTCGCCGCGGATGTAGCCGTTGCCGCCGAAGATCTGCATCGCATCGTCGACCGTCTGCCAGGCGCCTTCGGCGGCGAGCAGCTTGGCGGTCGACGATTCGCGCACGGCCGGCGCGCCCTGGTCGAGCATCCACGCCGAGCGATAGACGACGAGGCGCGCCGCTTCGGTGCGGGCGCTCATCTGCGCCAGGCGGAAGGCGATCGACTGATGGTCGGCGAGCGGCTTGCCGAAGGTCACGCGCTGCTCGCCGTACTCGATCGCCAGCTCCATCGCCTTTTGCGCCGCGCCGACGCAGCGCGCGCTCAGCGTCGTGCGGCCCTCCGACAGACAGCGCTTGGCGTAGTCGAAGCCCTTGCCCTCCTCGCCGATCAGGTTCTCGACCGGAATGCGGCAGTCCTCGAGCACGACCTCGGAAATGTGCGAGCCGCGGTGCCCCGTGGTGTCGAACACCTGGCCGATCTGCAGACCGGGCGTGGCGGTGTCGACGAGGAACGCGGTGATGCCCTTGTCGGTGCGCGCGAAGAGGAACAGGTGATGGGCCTTGGGCGCGTTGGTGATGAAGGTCTTGCGGCCGTTCACCACGTAGTGATCGCCCTGGCGCACGGCCCGGGTCTGCAGCGCGCCGGCGTCGGAGCCGGCGCCGGGCTCGGTGAGGGCGAACGAGCCGATCCACTCGCCGCTCGCCATCTTCGGCAGGTAGCGCTGCTTCTGCTCGGCGTTGCCGAAGCGCACGATGCCGACGCAGCCGATGCCGGTGTGCACGCTGATGAAGCTGGCCAATCCCCACGGGCCGCGGCCGAGCATCTCATGCGCCAGCGCCTTCTGCACCACCGACAAGCCGAGGCCGCCGTACTCGGGCGGAATGCTGAGACCGAGCAGGCCGAGCTCGCGCGCCCCGTCGATCAGATCGGCCGGAATTTCGTCCGTGCGCTCGATCTCCTTCCACACGGCGTTGCCCTTATCCTCGACGAAATCGCGCACCGACTGCTGCAGCAGTCGGTCTTCATCCGCAATGCGGAACTCCATGCTCGTCTCCTTCTCGCCGTCGCTCGGATCTCGGAACGCCGGTGCATTAACAAATGGGGGGAGGAAAACGCCAGGCGCCCGTTCAGCGGCGCGGCGACCACGCCGTAGGGCGGAGCAGCTTGCTCTCCCAGCGGTCGCGGTACTTGAGGCCCTCCTCCATCCAGTCGCCCGGTCGGGACGGGCGCTCGCCTTGCGTGAGCAGGCGGGAGAAGGCCGGCCAGTCGCGAATCTTCTGCAGCAGCACGACTTCGTGATGGCGGCCGCTGCCCGGGCAGACGGTCCAACACGCTTCGACGCTGATCATGCGGTAGTTGCGCGTGGCGGGATAGAAGATCGATCCGAGCGCGTCGACGTAGGCGTCGAGCTTGCCCGGAAAGGGCCAACCGGTGTCGTGCAAGTAGAGCGCGGGCTCGCCGTCCTCGGGGATCGGGGCGGCGTCGAGGTCGACCCGCTGCAGCGGCGACCAGCGCGCCGGCTGCAGGAGCTTGCTCACCACCTCGCGCCGCAGCGACCCGCATGTCTCCCACCAGCGCTGCCATTCGCGCGCGCCGCGCATCGCCGCGACGATCTCTCCCCACGCCCCCCAGTCGCGCACCGCGGTGATGCTGATCGCCTGGTAGCTGATGCCGGTGCCGTGTGTCAGCTGCCAGTACCACAGCAGCCGCGCCCGCCCCTCCGCTTCGATCAGCGGCACCCACTGCTCGCGCAGCGCCGCCTCGAACGCCGCCGTGCGCCCGCCGATGACCTCGTGCGTCTCGTGCAGATAGATCATCCTCGCCCTTCCCGCCCACTCATGTGCCGTCCTCCCATCCAATCGTCAAGCGCACCCCCCTGCATGGCCTCGCGACGATTTGATCCCCCTGCTCATTTATGGTTGTACAGATCCCGATGCCCAGCGAGAAAGCCAAGGAGAACAAGACGCTGACCGCGACCTGTGCGGCCTGCGGCACATCGACCTCGACCGAGATGCTGCACGGCAAGGTGCTCGGCCACGGCCGCGACCGGCGCATCGTGGCGATCTGCGAACCGTGCCTGGCGAAGGGCTGGTCGGCGTCCCCCTCTGCCTCGGCCTGAGCCGCTGCCTGTGCCTTTCTTTTCAGGAGAGGCTGAGGCACGGGCTGAGGCTCAGGCTGCGGTTCAGACCTCGCCCCCTCCCCCACCGGATTGGGCTGTGTCGAGGAACTCGAGCAACACCCTGACCAGCTCGTCGGGGCGCTCCAGGTGGGGGTGATGCCCGACGCCCGCAAGCGTGACATGCCGGGCGCGCAGCGCGGCGAGGCGTTCGGCGAGGTCGGCCGCGGGCAGGCGCATCTCGCTCTCGGCCCCATCGATGTAGAGCGCCGGACAGCTCACCCGGTGCCAGAAGGCGCGCGCCTGGCTCGCGTAGTACGGCTGCGGCGAGCGGGTCTGGTGGAGCGGATCGAACTTCCACACCACGCGGTCGCCGTCGATCGCGCGCGTGCCGAAGGTGGCGAGGTGGCGCACCGCGGCGTCGGGCAAGCGCGGATAGCGCTCGCGCAGGCGCGCCGTCGCATCGGCCAGTGACAGCGGCAATCGCGGTCGCTGCGCGGCCCGCTGCAGGTCATCGATCCAGGCGCCATAGCGATCGACGGCCGCCGACGGGTGGGAATCAGGTGGACCGAGCCCTTCGATCGACACCAGGCCCCAGACCCGCGCCGGCTCGGTGCCGGCATAGAGCACGGCGGCGCCGCCGGCCATGGAGTGGCCGACCACGGCCGCCCGGTCGCCGAGCTCGCGCAGAACAAACGCGACGTCGGCGGCGTAGTCGGCGAAGTGGTAGTACCCGCCCGCGCCGACCCACTCCGAATCGCCATGGCCGCGCCAGTCCAGCGCCACCACCCGATAGCCCGCCGCGGCGAGATGCGGCGCCACCCAATCCCACACGTGGGCGTGCTCTAGAAAACCGTGCAGCAGCAGCACCAGCGGGCCCCCCTCGCCCCACTCGAGCAGGTGCTGGCGCAGGCGGTTGGCGGTGACGACGCGCCCGCGCGGCGTTGCGAGTCCGCCGCTCATGCCTGCGCCTGCTCGGGCATCGCGACCGCACCGAGCGTGAAGAAGAACGCCGCGCCGCGGCCCGGTTCCGACTCCGCCCACACCCGACCGCCGTGCCGCTCCACGATGCGCCGGACGATGCTCAGGCCGATGCCCGTGCCCTCGAACTCGGTCTCGCCGTGCAGGCGTGAAAAGACGCGGAACAGCCGATCGGCGTGGGCCGCGTCGAAACCAACGCCGTTGTCGCGCACGCAGAACACGTCTTCGCCTCCGTCGCGCCGCACGCCCACCTCGATGCGCGGCGCACTCTGGCCGCCCGTGAACTTGACGGCGTTGCCAAGCAGGTTGTCGAACAGCTGGCGAATCAGCGCCGGGTCCCCGGTCACCGTGGGCAGCGCGCCCAGCACCAGCTCGACCGGCCGGTCGGCGGGCCGCATTTCCTCGAACGACGCCCGCGCCAGCGCCCCGAGATCGATCGCAGCGGGTCGCATCTCCGCGCGCCCGACGCGCGACAGCGCCAGCAGGGCCTCGATCAGCTGCCCCATGCGCCGGCTGCCGCTCGCGATACGCTCGAGGTACGCGCGCGCCGCCTCCGGAAGCTGGTCGGCGAACTCCCGCTGCAGAATGTGAATGAAGCCCGAGATGTGGCGCAACGGCGCGCGCAGATCGTGCGACACCGAGTAGTTGAACGCCGTCAGCTCCGCGTTGGCCGCCGCCAGGGCGGCGGTGCGTGCCTCGACGCGCCGTTCGAGCTCGGCGCTGAGCTGCCGGTAGCGCTGCTCGCTGGCGCGCAGCTGAGCCATGACCACCGCCCGTTCGCTGATGTCGCGGATGATGGACACCACCACCCGCTCGTCGCCGACGTCGGCGCCCACCGCGCTGACCTCGACCGGGAAGGTCGTGCCGTCGCGACGCTGGTTGATCGTCTCGAACACCAGCGGCGTGACCAGCGCGCGCCGCAGGTGCTCGTCGGCGTCGGCCCACCCCGCCGGCGGATGCAGATCGCGCCAGCGCATCCGCAGCAGCTGGTCGTGCCGGTAGCCGTAGGCGACCTCCGCGCTGAGGTTGGCTTCCAGAATGCGCCCGTCGGGCGCCAGAAACAGCGCGCTGTCGTTGGCATACTCGCTGAGCGCGCGGTAGCGCGCGCGCGCACCGCGCAGCTCGCGCTCGTGCGCCAGCTCCTGCGCCAGCACGCGCGCGCGCCGCCGGCGCGCCCCCGCCAGCGCAAAGCCACTGAAAGCGAGCGCCGCCAGCGCCGCGGACGAAGCGATCTGCCACGCCTCTTGCCAGAATGCCGCGAAGGCCTCGCGAGAGTCGATCCGGCGCACGACCCCCCATCCGAGTGCCTCGACGTAGCGCGTCGCGGCCAGCACGCGCGCCCCGCCGCTGCCGACAAACTCCTCACAACCCTCCTCCCCGGCCAGCGCCGCGCCGATCGCCTGCGAAGCCTCCGCGAGCGGCACGTGCACACTCGGCGGGCCACTGCTCTGCCGCGAGCTCGACAGGAGCACGACGGACTCCCCCTGACGGCGCACGACCAGGGTTTCCGGCGCTGGCGTGCCGTCTTCCGCTTCGGCAATCAAATTCAGCACGCTGACACGCGAGTCGACCACGGCCACCACCGCACCGATCACGGCGCCCCCGTCGGCCGGCCTGGCCACCACCGGCGTGCTGAATGCAAACTGCACGGTCCCTTCCACGCCGACGAGGTCGCGCACATCCTGGGCCTCCCGCGTCATGGCGTCTTGCGCCGCGTCCGCCATGGCGGCCGGCGCCGGCGCTGGCTCACCGACGCGAGCCACCTCGCCGCCGCGCCGGTCGAACAGCGTCAGGCTGGCGTAGCGATAGGGCGTGCGCATCCCCTCCAGCACATCCAACAGATGCGCAGCGTCCGGTACCGCCCCGGCTTCGCGAAGCGCGTGCGGCTCGCCCTGCAACACCTCGACGACGGACGGAAAGCTCGCGACGACCCGTCCATCCGCCTGGCGCTCGGCGAGCCACGCGTCAATCTGGCGCTCGTGCGAGGCGGCGGTCGCCGTGAGCTGCGCGCACCAGGCCTGCGACACGCGCCGGCGCTCGCGCGCCACCTGCCAGGCCGCCAGGGCGGCGAGGACGACGCAGAAGCCGGCGATGGCCGCCCCATCGCGCCACGCGAGCCCGAGTCGCGGGGCGTCCGAGCGTGCAGGATCGGAGGGCACTGGGGCGCGTTCTATCGCCGGGCCAGGGCGAAAGCAACGCGCCGCGAACGACGCTTACGGCGCCTTGCGCGCCGCCTGCGCGCGGTCGACCGGACTCTTGCCGGTCAGCGTGTCGAGCGATTGCTGGCGCGGGTGCTGGCGGCGCAGATCCGGGTTCTTGGTGGTGTCGTGGTACACGTGGCAGAGCGTGCAGTTGGTACCCGCCGACTGCGGCGCCCCGTCGACGTGGCAGCGCTGGCAGAGCGCGATGCCGGGCAGGTTGGCGTCGCTGGTGAGCGCGCTCTGCTCCACGCCGGCGTGACAGTCGGCGCACGCGACCTTGTCGTGCTTGCGGTGCGAGAACTCGCCGTGGCCCAACCAACGCTGTGGGACATTGGTCTTGGCGATCACCGGCAGGTCCGAGCCCACCTCCGCCTGGCCCGGCGCGTGGCAGAGGAAGCAGTACTTGTTGTTCTCGAGCAACGGCGCCGTGTCCTCGAACGGTTTGTACAGGTACGACTCGATCTCCTTCAGACGTTTCTTCTCGTACTCTTGAATGGAGCGCGCCTGCTCGACCGGCTCGCGGTCTACCCGCCCCGGCAGCAGCACGTTCGGCGCCTCGAACAGAGCCTGCGGCCGCAGCACGGCGAGCGTGACGAGGGAAGCGATGAGGCCGTCGCGCACGGTCCCCGGATCCGCGTGCGGCGCTTCGATGTCGCCGATCGGCGAGGGCACTTCCTTGACCTGCTGTGGGTGGCAACGCTGGCAGTGCAGCTTGAAAGCGACCGGCTGCATGAGCCGGCCGTCGGCAGCCGGCTGATGGCACTTCGCGCAGGCGAGCTTGTCGTCGACGGCGATCTTGTCGGAGGTGAGGTGCAGCTTGTGATTGAAGCGCAGCGCCGCCGGATCGCGTTGCCCCTCGCGCCGCGGCGCCAGCTCGGGGTGGTCGGCGAAACCGCTGATGTGAGCGGCGATCTGCGGCTGCGGCCGCGTGCTGTCGAGGGCACGATGGCAGTCGACGCAGCTGGCCGAGTTGACGTCGAGCAAGGCCTGCGCGCCGCGATGGTCGACGTGACAGTCGCGACACGCCGGCGCCGCGCGTTCGAACTCCGAGTGCAGACGCGGCGCGTGGCACGCCAGGCAGCTGTCGTTGCGCACCGGCTGGAAGGCGTCGTGGCAGGTCTCGCACCGATCGCCAAAGGTCGCGTGGCTGGCCGCGACCGGCCCGGGCATGTACTGCCGCTGCCCGCTCCCTCCGGCCAGCAGGGCCCAGAGGCCCACCCCGGCCAGCGCCGCGACGGCCCCGACGATCCAGTACAGGCGGCGAAACGCGTCCGGCCGCGGATAGCGGTCGAAGCGCAGTCGCTTGACGATGTCTTTGGCCTGCCTCGGCATGCTCAGTACCGCAGTGCGAAGACGATGTGGAACGCCGCCAGGACGAAGAGGGCAAACGAGATCGGCGCATGGACGAACAACCAGCCGTGCAGCCACGCGTGCAGCCGCGCCTGCACCGCCAGTTGGCGCGCCTCCTCACAGATGGCGCGCAGCCGTTCCAAGCGCGCGTGCCACTCGGCCGGCGCGGTGAGCATCACGGCCTGGAAGTCGGGCGGCGGCGTGCGGCGGCGATCGCCGAGGAGGTACGGTCGCACGGCCGACAGGTAGAACGCCTTGACCTCGCGCGCCTGCGGCGGCGGCGACTCGGCCGGCTTCAGTCGCGCGGTCGCCTTCCACAGCACCGGCTCCTCGACGGCGACGCGCTCTTGCTCCTCGCCCGCTTCGTCCACCGGCCCGACCAGGCTCGCCACCAGCTCGTAGGCGTCGGTCGCCAGACCGGCCAGGACATGATCCATCTGCACGCGGACGGTCTCCAGCGGCACGCGCCGGGTCATGGCGGCGGGAATGAACTGCTGCAGCACCAGACCGAAGATGCCGCTGGCGATGACGACGTAGAACAAGATCATCAACAGCGTCGTCAACGCCCCGCCGAAGGCGAAGCCGGAGTGGAACCAGATGCACGGCACGGCCAGCAGGCCGAGCCAGATGTGCATCTTCATCCACAGCTGCGCGCTGCCGATGCGCCAGGTGCGCACCTTCTTGCGCGCCGCCAACAGGCCCGCCAGCACCATGAACAGGGTCCCGAGGATGCCAAACGCCAGTCCGGGCCAACTGCCCCCGGATGGACCGTACGGACTGGCATTCACGTAGGCGACATAGGCTGCCGCCGCCACCGCGGTGAAGACGATGGAACCCAGGACCCAGGCCCGGTGGTCGGAGTTCAGGCGCACGTCAGTCTCTGTCCGGCCGCGCGTTCAGCGCAGGTCTCCGCTCGACAGGTACGCCGCCGGGTTGACCCGGATCGCCGCGTCGTGCGGGCAGGCGTACACGCAGCTCGGCCCGTCGAGCCCGGCGCACAAATCGCACACCGTCGCGCGCAGCTTCGCGGCCTCGACGGGAGCCTCCGGCGCCGCCGCGACCGCCGGCAACTCGATCATGTTGATGTTGCCGAACGGACACTGGTTGGCGCAGCGCTGGCAGCCGATACACCAGTCCTCGATGTGAATCTCCAGCGAGCCCTGGCGGCGAATCGATCCGACCGGACAGCCGACCATGCACTTGGGATCGCTGCACGAGCGGCACGCCCCGGTGACCAGGTACTTGCCGAACCGCGGTCCGTCGCGCGTGAAGCGGGTCACGCCGCCGTGCGCATCGGCGCAGGCGCGCACGCACTCGTCGCAGCGCGTGCAGCGATCGAGATCGATCAGCAACGTGTTCTGCGAATTGTACAGATTGAGCTCGATGAGCGGCGCCAGCGCCGCCGGGTCGGGCAATACGCGGGCCGCGGCAGCCGTATCCACCGCGCGAGAGACCGTCGCGAGCACCTCGCGAAATTGTGCATCCGACGCCGCCAGACGGCGCAGCTCGTCGCCGCCGACGCGGACGATCTCGAAGTTGTCGAGGCCGGTGGCGGTAGCCATGCGCGGCGCCGCGCCGCTCGCGGTGGCTTCCGGAATGGTCTGCGTCAGCTCGAACGTGTAGTCGACGACGGTGATGCGGTCGCCGGGGGTCAGACGCGCTTCGCGGATGCGCTCGCCGTTGAGCAAGGTGAAGTTGGCGCTGTCGAGGTCGATCAGAAACAGATCGCCGTCGCGCTCCTCGATGCGGCAGTGCCGCCGGCCCACGGCGCGGTTCTCGGCCGGCAGCGCGACGTCGGAATTGGTCGCGCGGCCGATGCTGCAGATGCCCTTCACCTCGACCGGCTGGAAGTCGCCGGGATGCGACAGGCAGCGCAACACGGGCGTCGCCAGCTGCTGCGGCGCCGGCAGGACGTTCTCGAACCCGAACGAGGCGCCGCGGCCGAGGTACGCGAAGACGAACTCGCCGCCGCCGCGCTGCTGGGCGAGCTTGATGGTGCCGGACCGCACGAGGTAGACCGCGTCGGCCGCATCGCCCTCGGCGTAGATCACGCCGTTCTTGATCTCCTCGGAGTCGTAGTCGACCAGCTCCGCCCGTCCGGCGATGCCCGCGATCACCGTGTCGCCGAGACCGCGGAACAGCGGGCTCAGATGCAACTGGTTGAGAATCGCGCGGTCGCGATAGGCCGCCTCGACGCCGCCCCCCGCGTCGCCGGCTTCGCGCACCGTGTCGAGCACCGAGCGCAGCATCTCCAACACCACGCAGCGTTCCTCGGCGCGTACCGTCGCCTCGCGCGGATAGAAGTTGATGCACGCGTCGATACCGAAGACCGCGCCCGGCCCCAACGTCTGCGGCGGCGGCGGGTGCTCGCAACTGATGCTGGCGTACGGACTGACCTCGCCGACCTCGAGCTCCTGCGGGGCGGCGGCGCGGCGCGCCAGCGAGCGGCGCGCGAACAGATCCCGCAAGCGCGCCAGCGACGAGCGCGTCCGCCCCTGCACCCCCTGCGGCGCCGTCGTCTCCGGCACGGCGGCGGTGGCGCTGCCCTCGAGAATCAGGAACGCCGTCGAGCCGTACTCGCCGGCTTTGCAGATGACGTCGCCCTTTTGGTACTCTCGCCGAACAGCGGCTTTGATACCCGGTGCACCGTCACCTGGGGCAGGAGAGAAGTTAGTGTTCAGCTTGATCTTGAACGGACGCTTCTTGGACTTGAAAAAGTCGAGCTGGCCGAGCTCTTCAAGTGAGAGCCATTGCCCTATCAGTCCATCCGGACCGCTCGTCTTGCTGTCGACTCCTGCCATGGCGTCACCGCGCGAAACAAGGCCCCCCTGGTCGAGCTCAAGCCGGATCGCCTACTAACAGATAACTACGCGCGCAGGCAAACGTGGAGCGTGTACCCATGCCGAGAAGAATGCCGACTGGATTCCCCCTTCGTGTGGTACGACTGTCACGCGCCGGGTGGCGACCTCTCGCGCTGTTTGCCGCGCTCGCCCTCCTGACGCGGGCGCCGGCCGCGGCCCAACAAAGTGGTGGCGGTTTCGTCGGCGAGAGCCGCTGCGGCAATCCGACCTGTCACGGCGCGGCACTGCCCGCCGACGTCAGCGACCCGCGCGGCTGGAAGCCGTGGAAATCGGCGCGCACGCAGTGGCTCAACCGCAACATCGACCGCCACTCGCGCGCGTTTGCGACGCTGCAGAATGCCGACTCGAAGCGCATCGCCGGCTACATGGGCATCGAGGCGACGAAGAGCGAGAAATGCACCCACTGCCACGCGCCAGCCGCCAAGGCCAGCGCCGACTCGCGCTACCGGCAGAGCGACGGGGTGACCTGCGAGCACTGTCACGGCGCCGCCGAAACCTGGATCAAGACGCACGTCGAGCGCGACTGGCCGCAGCGCCGCGCGCAGTTCCCCGACTTCTACAACAACAACAACTTCCGCCTGCGGGCCGAGAAGTGCGCCTCGTGCCACGTCGAGATCGACCACGAGATCGTCGCCGGCGGCCATCCGCCACTGCAGTTCGAGATGGTGGCGTATGCCCAGATCATGAAGCACTGGGACGATCAGGACGAGGAACCGGCCGGCGCCTTCAGCGTCGATCCGACGCTGTGGATCGTCGGGCAGGTCGTCGGCCTGCAACACGCCGCGACCATGATCGCGCACCGGGCCGGGAGCGAGAACTATCAGGGGCTGGGACAGTTCGGCCATTTCAAGGATCAGAACTGTTACCAGTGCCATCATAAGCTCGTGGCGGACGCCGTGCGCCAGGCGCACGGCCACTACGAGATGGTCTCGATCGGACTGGCGGCGGTCGCACCCGATCAACGCGGCGCGCTGAGCGGACTCTGGCAGGGTGTCACCGGCGCCGTGCCGAGCAGCGCCGACGCCGCGCAGCAGAAGGCCCAGGCGCTCAAGGACTTCCTCTCGGGTCTGGCCGGGCGCCTGGCGGGCCAGCGCGTCAACAAGCAGCAGACCGTCCAGATGCTCAAGCAGATCACCACCAGTGGACAGACGCTGAAGAGCATGCGCCGCTTCAGCTTCAGCCGCCCGCCGCGCTCCAACGTCCTCGACGTCGACAACATCGACATCCCCTGGTGGTACAGCACCGGCCCGGTCGAGCAGACCGTCCTCGCCGTACAAGCCCTCTGCGACCCCGCCGTCGGCACCCAGTGCAAATCGATCGACCCGGACCTGCGCACGCTGGTCCGCGCCGCCGACCGCTTCAACTACAACCCCGACGCCTTCGACGGCGCCCTGGGAGCGATCAGTCGCAAGCTGTTCTGATCGCGACCGAGTCGAGCGACGGTCCGGTCCCCCTCCTTTCCAAGGAGGGGTTAGGGGAGGTAGGTCGCCAGTCGACTACTGGCATGTAGCCAGCGCGCCGGTGCGGCAGCGCGAGTTGGTCTTGTCGATGCGGCCGTCGCCGTCGAAGTCGAATCCGACGCCGCCGTTCGGATTGTAGATGAAGCGCGGGCTGGGAGCGGAATTGACGCTCAGCACGATCTCCCCGCCGATCGGACAGCGCCCGTCGTCGGGAAACCGCAGCGGCCCGCCTTCGCCGCTGCCGGTCTTGGTGTCGAAGCGAAGCCCACCCAGACAGTCGACGCCCATCTCCCCGTCTTGCGTGAAGGCCGTCTCGCCGTTCGGGCCCGCCGCCTCCGTCAGCACGAAGGCGCGCAGCGCCTGGGCGAAGCGCTCTTTATCGATTCGATCGTCCGTATCCAGGTTGCCGTTCACCTCGAGGCGGAGCGTGCACGGAGAAGGTCGCGCATCGCGCTGCACGACCAGCGAAGCGGCGCGCAGCGTCACATCGGCGCCGCCGCGCCCGCAGGCGATGCTCTCGGCGCGCGGCGTGCACTGCACCGACAGCGCGCCGTCGATGCTCTCGCGCCCCTCCTGGCCGGCGCACCCGATGCCGCTCGGCTCGAAGATGTCCTTGAGATCGGCGACGATCACCGCCAACTGCCCGCCTGGCGACGCGGTCTCGACCTGACGAAAGCCCTCGAACACGAGCGTCACGTCGGCGCCCGGGGCCACCACGCCCGTCTGGCACAGGTCCGGGTCCTCGGCGACAATGGTGACCCTGCCGTCGCGCACAATCGAGTGCAGCGACGCGGTCGAGCTCCGGCAGCCATCGAACACGATGCGGAGCGTGGCCGTGCGGCCGACGACGTTGCAGCGCCGATCGGCGCCGCCGCCGCCCGAACATAAATCGCCGACGAGCCCGCCCGCACCGCTCCCGAGCTTGTCACGGCCGGCTGGCGCCATGCGCCGGCTGGCAGCGAGGCGAAATTCGGCGCGCGCCACGTCCAGCACCGCCCCCCCACCCCCGCCGTCACCCAGGAAACCAAAGTCCAGGAGCTCGAACGACTCCACGGTCTGCAGCGCGACGTCCGACGCGGCCTGCACGAGCTCGTCGCCTTCGAGCTGCGGCGTCGGCGACGGCGTGCGCGTCGCCGTGCGCGTGCGCGTCGCGCTCGTCGTGAACGTCGCACCCGGCGTCGGGGTCACGCGACCGCATTGCGTCAGCGCCGACTGCACCGCCCCGACCAGCTCGTCGATCGCGACCGCACCGTCGTCGTCGGCGTCGGCCGCCTCGCAGCGCGAGAGCGAGGTGTTGCCGAGCGCAATGTTGACGCTGGTGACCAGCTCGGCCACCGAGACGGCGTCGTCGAGGTCGCAGTCACCGGGGCACGGTCCCTGCGCCGCGACGGCGGTGACCAGCGCGGCGAGGAATAGCGTGGGAGTGAGGAAATGGTGGGCGAACGCGCCCCTCTTTCCGAAACCAGACTTCGACGAGCTCAGCCCGAGCGGATGGAAGATTGATTTGAAAAGACCCCTTCCGCTCACCCTGAGCTCGTCGAAGGGTGTCTTCGCATTGATCGACCCTCTCAAAAGGCCCGAGACGCTAGCCCTCATCGAATTGTACGCCGATCTCGTAGCGCAGCGCCTCGCCGGCGGCTTCGCCCATGGCGATCTGGCCCTTGCCGACCAGCATCATCTCGTCGCGGCAGATGCGCACCACCGGGCCGCCGTCGACGCGCACCTCGGTGCCGTTGGTGCTGCGGTCGGCGAGGGTGAACTTGTCCCCGCGCAGGGCGATCTCGGCGTGATAGCGCGAGACAATGCCGCGGCCGAGCACGAGATCGTTGTCGGGCGCGCGGCCGATGCGCAGCTTGGGGCGCTCCTGGTCGACGACGAAGGTATCGGCACCGCGCGACAGGGTGAGCACCGCGCGCGCAACCGGCAGGCGGCCCGGCACGCTGAGCGTCGCGTCCTCGACCCGCCACAGATAGCGGTACGCCGGCACCGATAACGGTCGGCCGCGCAGCGACAGCTCGTCGATCAGGTGCGCGGGAACACGCGCCGCCGCGGGCAATGCTTCGTACACGGCGCCGGAGAGCAGAATCTCGTCCGGCCCGGCGATCGACACCAGGCGCGCCGCGATGTTCACCTGATCGCCGTAGACGTCGCCCTGCGAGCGCACGACCGGACCGTGACTGATGCCGACCCGCACGCGCACGCCGTGCGTGCCGAGCCCGCTGGCCGGCTCGCCGGCCGCCGCGACCATCAAGGCCGCAGCCTGCACCGCCTCCTCGGCGCATTCGAAGATCGCCAGGATCGCATCACCAGCCCGCTTGATCACCTGGCCTTTGCAGCGGCGCACCTCGGCCTCGAGGATCTGCAGGCACGTGTTGTTGAGCTGAAACGCGACCGTGTCGCCCTTGGTCGCGTAGATCCCGACGCTGCCGCTGATGTCGGCGAAGATGACCGTAGCCGGGCGGCGGTCGTCGTCCATCGTTCAGCCGAACGCCTGTCGCAGAGGGTGGAAGGACAGGAGGATCATGGCCCCTGGCCTATACTGCGCGGGCGCCGTTCGATCAATGCTCGGTCGACCCCGGCCAGCCCCGCACCGTGTGTGTCGTTTGTCACAGGCACCGGGGGCGCGCTAAGAGCAGCGCGACAGGTTGCGCGGGTGATCGTCGAGGGGGATTCGACACGGCGACGGGGGCGCGTGCCCGCTGTCGCCGCCGTCGCAGATCGCACTCGGCTGGCACTGCTGGAGGGCGACGATGGCGGCGACTCGCAAGCGTTCGGAACACACCGGCACGACGGCCGACGCCGCCGAGGAACGGCGCCTGGCCGAGTCGCGCCAGCACACGATTCACTGGAAACGCTGGGGGCCGTACCTGAGCGAACGCGCCTGGGGCACCGTGCGCGAGGACTACAGCCCGGGCGGCACGGCGTGGGAATACCTGTCGCACGATCACGCCCGCTCGCGCGCCTATCGCTGGAGCGAAGACGGTCTGGCCGGCATCTGCGACCGCCGCCAGTACATCTGCTTCGCGCTGGCGCTGTGGAACGGACGCGACCCGATCCTCAAGGAGCGCCTCTTCGGTCTGACCGGCAACCAGGGCAATCACGGCGAAGACGTCAAGGAATACTACTTCTACCTCGACTCGACGCCGACACATTCGTACATGCGCTATCTCTACAAGTACCCGCAGGCGGCGTATCCCTACGCGTGGCTGGAAGAGGAGAACCGGCGCCGCGGGCGCCAGTCGCAGGAGTTCGAGCTCATCGACACCGGCGTCTTCGCCGAAGACCGCTACTTCGACGTGCAGGTCGAGTACGCCAAGGCGACTCCGGAGGACATCCTCATCGCCATCCAGGTCACCAACCGCGGCCCCGAGGCGGCGCCGCTGCACGTCTTGCCGACCATCTGGTTTCGCAACACGTGGTCGTGGGGCCTCGATCTGCGCCGCCCGCGGCTGCACCGTGCCGAGCCGATCGGCGGCGCACCTGCCGTCGAGCTGGCCCACTACTACTACACGCCGCGCTGGCTGCTCTGCGACGGCGGCGCCGAGCTGTTGTTCACGCACAACGAGACCAACGCCGCGCGGCTGTTCGGCCTCGAGAACTCATCGCCATATGTGAAAGATGGCATCAACAACTACGTGGTCGGCGGCGATCACGCGGCGGTCAATCCGCACGGCTCGGGGACCAAAGCGGCCGCGCACTACGCGCTCACCGTCGGCGCCGGCGCGACCGTGACGCTGCGCCTGCGCTTCACCGACTGCGCCCACCCGTTCACCAACGGCGAGCCGTTCGGCCCCGGCTTCGACGCGATGGTCGCCACGCGGCGAGCCGAAGCCGACGCCTTCTACCAGGCAGTGATCCCGCCCGAGCTCTCCGCCGACGCCGCCGACGTGATGCGCCAGGCCTTCGGCGGCCTGCTGTGGAGCAAGCAGTTCTACCCCTACGACGTCGGCCGCTGGTTGCGCGGCGACCCGGAAGGGCCGCCGCCCCCCGTGCAGCGGCTCCACGGCCGCAATCACGAGTGGACGCATCTGTTCAACGCCGACGTCATCTCGATGCCCGACAAGTGGGAGTATCCGTGGTACGCGGCGTGGGATCTCGCCTTTCACTGCGTGCCGCTGGCGCTGGTCGATTCCGACTTCGCCAAGGAGCAGCTCGTCCTGCTGCTGCGCGAGTGGTACATGCACCCCAACGGCCAGCTACCCGCCTACGAGTGGGCGTTCGGCGACGTCAACCCGCCGGTGCACGCCTGGGCGGCGTGGCGCGTCTACAAGATCGAGGAGAAGCGCCGCGGCAAGGCCGACCGGCGTTTTCTCGAGCGCGTCTTTCAGAAGTTGCTGCTCAACTTCACCTGGTGGGTGAACCGCAAGGACGCCGCCGGCCGCAACGTCTTTCAGGGCGGCTTTCTCGGCCTCGACAACATCGGCGTCTTCGACCGCAGCGCGCCGCTGCCCACCGGCGGTCACATCGAGCAGTCCGACGCCACCAGCTGGATGGGCATGTACTGCCTGAACATGCTCGCCATCGCACTCGAGCTGGCGCGCGAGAACCACACCTACGAGGACGTCGCGAGCAAGTTCTTCGAGCACTTCGTCTACATCTCGCGGGCGATGAACAACATCGCCGGCAAGGGCATCGCGCTGTGGGACACCGAGGACGAGTTCTACTACGACGTCCTGCACCTCCCCGACGGCAAGCACTTCCCGCTCAAGGTGCGCTCGATGGTCGGCTTGATCCCGCTCTTCGCGGTCGAGACGCTCGAGTCGGACATCGTCGATCAACTGCCCGGCTTCAAGCGCCGCATGCAGTGGTTCATCGAGAACCGCCCCGAGCTGAGCGAGCACATCGAAACCCTCACCACGCCCGACTCCACCGTGCGCCGCTTCCTCTCGCTGGTGAACCGGCAGCGCCTGACCTCGGTGCTGCGCTACATGCTCGACGAGAACGAGTTCCTGTCGCCCTACGGCGTGCGCTCGCTGTCGCGCTTCCACCAGGCCCACCCCTACACGCTGGTGGTCGATCACAACCTGCACCGCGTCGACTACGAACCGGCCGAGTCGTCCAGCGGCCTCTTCGGCGGCAACTCCAACTGGCGCGGTCCGGTGTGGTTTCCGGTCAACTACTTGATCATCGAGTCGCTGCAGAAGTTCCACCACTTCCTCGGCGACGAATTTCGCGTCGAGTGCCCGACCGGCTCAGGCCAGATGCTGACGTTATGGGAGGTCGCCAGCGAGCTCTCGCGCCGCCTGACGCGCATCTTCTTGCGCGCGCACGACGGCCGCCGCCCGGTCAACGGCGGCACCGAGCTTTTCCAGAACGACCCGCACTGGCGCGACCTGATCGCCTTCTACGAGTACTTTCACGGCGACAACGGCGCCGGCATCGGCGCCAGCCATCAGACCGGCTGGACCGGCCTGGTCGCCAAGCTCCTGCAGCAGAGCGGCGAGTGACCAATCGTTCCTTCTGTTACCATCCTTCTTCATCAGTTCCCCCTCCTTTCGGTTAGGGGGAGGTCGTTCTTGGATAGCGATTCAAAAAGCTACCTCCCCTAACCCCTCCTTGG
Organism: uncultured Binatia bacterium (SeqCode); assembly: GCA_964455095.1. Taxonomy (GTDB): domain Bacteria; phylum Desulfobacterota; class Binatia; order HRBIN30; family CADEER01; genus CAYVUV01. The sequence continues at coordinate 15,188 of CAYVUV010000153.1, read as the reverse complement.
AAAGGAGGGGGACCGGAGCTCCGGGAGAGGAATTGTATTTGCGAATTGTCGGGCAAAGTCCCTCCTTGGATAAGGAGGGGGGATGAACGTCATCCGCCGGCCCCGCCGGCTTGCTGCAGGATGAACGGGGCCCACAGGTTCACTGGCGCGACGCCCTCGCCGCCGGCGCTGGCGGCCGTCTTGGTGCGCAGGAAGGCGATGGTCTCGAGCTGCGCGGCGCGCAGCGCGTCGCCCGGCGCGTCGCCGTTGGCGTAGGCGCGGTAGAAGCGTTCCATCAGATCGCGCGTGATCTTGTCGTTCACCTGCCAGAGGCTCATGACGAGGTTGCGCGCGCCGGCGAGGACAAAGGCGCGCCGCAGGCCGTAGACGCCCTCGCCGACGGCGACGTGCCCGAGCGCCGTCTCGCAGGCCGAGAGCACGACGAGATCGGTGGCGTGCAGGTCCATGCCCGTCACCTCGAGCGCGGTGAGGATCCCGTCGTCGCCGCGGGCGATCTCGGCCGCGTGGTTGGCCCCCGCCAGCGCCAGGCCCGAGCGCACCATCGGACCCGCCGGCCCGCCGCGAAAGCGGCCGCTGCCGAGACGCCCGAGCGGGCTCGGCAAGGACGCCTCGGCGGGATCGTCCTCGAGAAAGAAGCCGTGCGTCGCCAGGTGCAGAATCCTGGGCGAATGCGCCGCGCGCACCGCCGACTCCGTCGCCTTGGCTCCTTCGAGAACGGTCATCGTCCCGTGCAGCAAGCGCGGGATCACCTGCGCTTCCTCGGCCGTGCCCGGCAAGCGCGGGTAGGTGAAGCCGCGGTAGGCGATCGCCCGCAGCGCGGGCTCGCCGCCCGCCTGCCGGCGGCGCTCGTCGAATGCCGGGTCGGCGACCAGCAATAGCGTCACGCTGGGCTGCAGCCCGCTCGCGCCCCGCACCAGATCGCGCCCACTGGCGACGTACGACAGCGGCATTTCCTCGGTCAGATAGCGCCCCGCCGGCGTGCGCAAGGCGGCGAACGGCACCTTGTTCAGCTCGCCGTCGGGGCTGACGATCAGGCGCCGGGCGCTGGTCGCGCCCTGCACCGGCTGCACGACAGAAGCGTAGAGCCTGGCCAGTGCGGCGTCGGTGCGCTGCACGTAGCCGGAGATGCTCTTGAGAAAGTCGGGGTTCTTGATCTCGGTCAGCGCCGCGCCGACCTCCGCGTCGATGGGCTCGGCGGCGCCGAGATCGATCAGCGCGACGCGGTCGTCGGCGGTGAGAATGAAGGCCAGATAGCGCGACGTCGGCGACCAGACGACACCGCGCGGATCCCAATCGCGAATGCGCACGAACTCCGCCAGCACCGCGCCGGGCGGTAACCGGCCGGCAAGCTGCGCCGCCGTCACCTGGCGCTGGGCGAGATCCTGCGCCACCAGCCCGCTCTGTTGACTGAGCCGTTCTTCCTCGCGCTCGATCGACGCCTGCATCGCCTCGAGCTGGGCGCGGTAGGCGGCCGGGTCCTGCTGGCCGGGCCCGCTCAGCAGCCGCTTGGCGAGGTCGCTGCGCAAGTCGGTCAGGCGCTGCCAGGCCGCCAGCGTCGCGCCGCTCATCAGCCGCGCCATCGCCTCCTGCGCGCGCGACTGGGCATCGAGCACAATGCCCTTGCGCCGCAGCACCAGCTCGAGCCCGAAGCGCACGGCGGCGGGATCGTCGCGAAAGCGGCGTTGGATCAGCGACAGGGCCGCGAAGTAGTGCCCTTGCGTGCGCTCGACGAAGCCGAGCTTCTGCTCTTCGGAGGCGATGCTGAACACATTCGCCAGCGTGCGGTCCTCGGCGCGCAAGCCGTCGCGATAGAGCGCGAGGGCGCGGCGGTCGTCGCCGGTGCTCTGGTAGAACGCCGCGAGCAGGTTCTGCGCTCGCGCCGTATCGGGATGGTCGGGCCCGAACGCCTTCTGCCAGATCGCCGCGGCGCGCTGCAGGAGCGGCTCCGCCTGCTTGTAGTCGCCGGCCGTCCAGTACAGCCCGGCCAGATTGTTCAGCGCGCTGGCGGTGTGCGGGTGATTCGGACCGGCGCCACCTTCCCAGGCGCGCAGGGCCTGCTGCATGAAATCCTGCGCGCGGGCGCGATCGCCGCGGGCGCGGTAGAGCTCGGCCAGGTTGGTCAGCGCCGTGGCGGTGGCGGGGTGATTCGCACCCAGGGCGACGCGTTTGACGTCGAGGGCGCGCGTGAACAGCGGCAGGGCGCGATCGTATTCCTTGAGCGCCCAGTACAACGCGGCGAGATTGTTGAGCGATTCGGCCGTGCGCGGATGTTGCGCGCCCAGCGCCCTTTCGCGAATGGCCAGGGCGCGCTCGTACAGCGGCAGGGCGGCATCGTAGTCGCGCATGCCGGCGTAGATCAGCGCCACTTCGTTGAGCGACTCCGCCGTCTCGGGATCATTGGCGCCGAGCGCCTGCTCGCGGATCGCCAGGCCGCGCTGCGCCGCCGGCAAGGCCTGGGCGAAATCACCGACACCGCGGTAGGCCTCGGCCAGCGTATCGAGCGCGCGCGCCGTGTCCGGATGCGCCCGGCCGCGGGCTTCGGCCGCCGCCAACGCGCGCTGCGCCACCGGTCGCGCCGCCGCGGCGTCACCGAGGCTGTTGTAGACGTCGGCGAGTACCACCTGCGCCGGCACGGCGTCGGCCCCGCCCGCTCGTTCGCGCAGCGCCACCGCACGCTGCGCCGCCGCCAGCGCCTTGTCGTAGAGCCCGGCGGCGCGGTAGGCGCGCGCCAGGTCGGTCAGGGCCTGCGCCACGTCGGCATGGTCGGGCCCGAGGGCGCGTTCGCGCGCCGCCAGCACGCGCTCGTCGATCGCAACCGCCTCGTCGTACTTGCCCTGCGCGTACAGGGCCGCGGCGCGCTCCGCGTCGTCCTGCGCCCAGGCGCTCGAGCCGAAGGAGAGACACGCCGCGATCGCCAGGGCCGCGGCCCGACACCGCTCGGCGGGCACCGGCATGCCCTACTGGTGTTTGAACGGCAACCGGTACATGAACATGTCCTCGCCGCCGCCGGCGGCGCGGCCCGGACGCGGGACGGGCGCGACACCGCGCGACGCCGTGCCACCAAGCGCATCGGCGCCCTGATCCCAAGCGGCAAAGGCGGCGCCTTTGGGATCGGCGAGCTTGTTCTTCGACGCGATGGCGACGATCTGCTCCTCGCCGCGGTTGGCGTCGAGCTTCAGCCACTGCTCGTCGGGCGGCACCGCGTACTTGCGCTGGGCCTCGACCGGGTTGTCGAGCGGCGACAGATCGGGGTTCGGAAAGATGGGCTGCACCTTGCCGGTCGAATCGATCTGGTAGAGGTACACGTACCCGTTCTGCCCCGGCGTGAAGGTAATGCGGTACTCCTCGTTGGAGGCCAGGGCGCCGCCGGGCTCGAGCACCTGCACTCGCCCTTCCTTCTTATAGTTCACCACGACGCGCACCGAGGGCTTGGCCGCCGGCGCGGCGGCAGCCGGCGCCGCCTTGGCCGTCGAGCCGAGGCTCAAGTTGACGAGCTCGACGCGCCGGTTCTGCGCCCGCCCCTCTTCGGTCTCCTGCGACACGCCGGCCAGCGGCCGGCTCTCGCCGTACCCGCGCGCCTCGAGCCGCGACGGCGTCACCCCCAGGCGTTCGATCAAATACCGGCGCACGGCGTTGGCGCGTCGATCGGAGAGCGACTGATTGTACTCGGCACTGCCGCGGTCGTCGGTGTGGCCTTCGATACGAATGCGGAAGCTGCGCAACTGCTCGCTGTTGAGCGCCTGCGCGATGGTCTCGAGCTGCGCCTGCGAGCTCGGGCTGATCTCCGCCGAGTTGTACTCGAACTGGATCGGCACCGCGACGCGCGGGTTGGGCGCCGCCGCCCCCGCCGTCTCCGGCGCGCCGGGTGCTGCCGGCTTCTTGAAGCCGCGCTCGCCCTCCGCGCCGATCAGACCGCCGACAATGTCCTCGAGCGATTTGTTTCCCGCCGGCTCCTCGCCGCGCGCCGGCCCGGCCAGCACCAACGCCAGCGCGACCACCATCACACGCCACACACTCATCGACAGCCTCCTTGGTGAAACTCTCCGGAACGAGGCTTCGACGAGCTCAGCCCGAGCGGTTGGGGCATTGATTTCATACAAGACTTCTTCCGCTCACCCTGAGCCCGTCGAAGGGTGTCTCCGCATTGGTCGATCGTCTCATCCCGTTACTGATGGCGAAACGTGAACTCCTGCACCGCCCCGTCGGTAAAGCACGGCGCCGCCCCGGTGGCCCCGACGCTGACGAACTCACCCGGGCGCTGCCGCAGCGCCGCGCGCGCGGCGGCGGGTTCGCTGAGCAACTGCTCGCCGACGGCGTCGGGATCGCGCAGCGGCTTCGTCAGGGCGACGAAATAGATGCGCTCGGTGCCGACGAAGTCGTCGAGGTGCATCCACGATTGGCTGGGGTCCTTCCCCTCCTCGGGCAGCCAGTACACCTGCGCCGCGCGCAGCGGGTTGCCGCTGGTGGAGAACTGCGGGTTGGGAAACACGCGCGACACACTCGGCCGCTCGTCGACCTGGAAGGCGTAGAGAAAGCACGGCGAGCTGGTCACGACCGCGAAGCGGTAGTTGTCCTGTTGGCTGAGCGCGACGCCCTCCGCCGACCACACCGCCGCGAGCGGCGCCGTTTCCTCCGGTGTCTGGAACTGAAACAGCACCAGGGTGCCGCGTTCCAGCTCGGCCAGCGCGCGCTCGAGCACGGCGGCGCCCGGATAGCGCTCGAGGCCCTGCGACAACACCCGATGCGCTTCGGCCGCATCGCCGCCGCCGAGCTCGGCGAACGCGCGCGTCAGGAACCGATTGACGCGCGGCGCATCGCCGGCCGCCGCGGCGGCCGGCAGTGCCGCAATCGGCACCGCGGCCGGGGGGGCAGCGTCCGACACCACCGCTTGCTTGCGCCACAGCGCGTAGCCGCCACCGGCCAGCGCCAACGCCAGCGCCGCCAGCAGCGTCAGGCGAAGCGGTCCGCTCGCCGCGCGCCCACGGCGCGGCGGCACGCTCGGCGGTGCCGTGACGGTGACCTGGCTGCCGTCGGAACCGGCCGAAAGAAAGGAGAGCGTCGCGCTTGCCGTGTGCGTCGCTTCGAGCGCGCTGACCAGCTCGGCTGCGGTGGCGTAGCGCCGGTTGGGATCCGGCGCCATCATGCGGTCGATGACGCGCTCGAGCGGGCGCGGGACATCGGGATTGTGTCGACGCGCCGGCTCGCACTGGCCCTTCTCCTTCGCTGCCAGCATGTCGTACATCGTCTTGCCGCTGAACGGCTTCTGGCCGGTGACGAGATGATAGAGCGTGACGCCGAGGGCGTAGATGTCGCAGCGGATGTCGACGCCCTTGGCGTTCTGTACCTGCTCCGGCGCCATGTACGACGGGGTGCCGAACAGCACGCCGGTCTGCGTCAGGCCGCTGTCGTCGGCGGTGGTCTTGGCGAGCCCGAGATCGGCGAGCTTCACCACGCCGGCGCGCGTGACCATGATGTTGGCCGGCTTTATGTCGCGGTGCACCAGCCCCTTGGCCTCGGCGTGCACCAGCGCGCGGCCGACGTCGAGCACGATCTTGACCGCATCGCCGATCGGCAGCTTGCCGCGGCGGCCGAGCACGTGGTCGACGCTCTCACCCTCGACCAGCTCCATGGCGAAGTAGTACAGGCCACCCTCCGTGCCGACGGCCAGACCGCGCACGATGTTGGGGTGATCGAGCTTGGCGGAGATGCGCGCCTCGCGGTAGAAGCGCTCGACGAAATCGCTATTGGCCGCAACATGCGCCGCCAACACCTTCAGCGCCACCGGCCGATCGAGGCTGAGCTGGTGCGCGTAGTACACCGTGCCCATCGCCCCCTCGCCGAGCTTGCTGACGATGCGGAAATCCGCGAACAGGGGGCCGACGGGGCCGGCCGTCACTTCTTGTGCTTCTGCCATGCGCTGCAGCGTCAATCTGGAACGATCCTCAGGAGTTCGTCAAACGGCAGGGCGTCTTGTCCCCCTCCTTACCAAGGAGGGGCCAGGGGGGAGGTTAAACTTGTCCCCGGCATCGAAGAGCTACCTCCCCTAGCCCCTCCTTGGAAAGGAGGGGGACCTGAGGAGAGAGGGGAAACCAGAGCGAACGGGACACAGACGCTCACTGTGGCACCCCGCGCGCGACACCGACCACGTCGGCTGCATCGAGATGCCCGTCGCGGTTGCCGTCCGCGCCCGCGGCGCTCGCCGTGGCGCCGCCGGCGCAGCTCAGGGCGTCGGTGCCGTCGCCGTCGAAGAGCTCGGCGGCCAATTGCGCGCGGTCGAGCTCATTGACGAAACCCTCCCCGGTCGCGTCGCCAGCCAGGACCGCCGGCCCGCTGCTGCCGATGGTGCCGATGACCAGCTGCGGCGCGCTGACCAGGATGTCGGGCAAGAGATCGCCGTTGAGGTCGGCGACGGCCAGGCCGCGCGCCGGCGTGCCCGCGCTGACCACCGGGGCGCCCGCCGCGGCATCGTCGAACGTGCCGTCGCCGCGGCCGAGGAACGTCAGCGCGCGGCCGCTCTCGGCCTCCAGGCCGACGAGGTCGGCGCGCCCGTCGCCGTTCAGATCGGCGCGCAGCAGGCGCGTCAGCGCGACATCGGCGAGGCGGCTCAGCGGCGTGGCCGCAAAGCCGTCGCGCGTGCCGCGGTAGATCGTCAAGGCGCGATCGCTGGCGCTGGCGACGGCGAGATCGGCGCGCGCGTCGCCGTCGAAGTCGCCGCTGACCAGCGCGACGGGTTGATTCGAGGCCAGGCTCGGCCCCTCGACCAGCGCGCCGCCGGCGCGGCCGAGGAACACGCGTACGGAGTTCCCCTCCGGCAACGCCGCGATGACGTCGAGGAGCCCGTCGGCGTCGACGTCCTCGACCGCCACGTCGGCGATCAACACGTCCGCGCCCGCCGACGCCAGCCGCGCGAAGCCGCCGTCGCCGAGGCCGCGCAGGATGACGACGCCGTCGTCGGTGGCCGCGACGGCGTCGAGCACACCGTCGCCAGTGAGGTCGCGCAACACCAGTCGGCTCGCGGCCGCGCCGACGGCGCTGCGCGGACCCACCGCCAGCGCGCCCGAGCCGTCGCCGGGAAAGAACGCCAACTCGTGCGTATCAGGCAGCGTGCCGACGGCATCGACGTGGCCGTCGCCGTTGAGGTCGGCGCCCGCCACGTCGGCAAATCCCGCCTCACCAGCGCCGACCGCGCCGGCGCCGGATGGCCGCAGGTTGCCCTGCCCGTCGTTGACCAGTGTGACCATGGCGGTGGTGCGCGAGTCCCCTTCGATCAGATCGCTGGCGCGGTCGCCGTTGAGGTCGCCCGTCGCCACCGCGCCCTGATCCGATGTCGGCTGCGTCACCGCCTGTTGGCCGGTTTCGATGCGTTTGCAGTCGCCATCATTGGTCCGGCTGCACGCGCGCGGGGGGAATTCCGGGCAACAGCCGTCGGCGACGGCGCGGCATTCGGTGATCGACGTCGTGTTGATGCACTGCTCCATGCGGCAGATGCCGGGCCCGCTACACGGGTTGTCGTCGTCGCAAGCGGTGCCGTCGTTGGCCTTGCGATCGACTGGACAGGTCGCGCTCGTCGGCGTGCAGCGCTCGGCGAGGTCGCATGGGCCGGCCGCGGGGCGGCAGATGACCTGCGCCGACTCGAACCGGCAGGTCGCCGAACAGCAGTCTCCGGGGCGGGTATTGCCGTCGTCGCACTGCTCGGTCGGACCGATGACGCCGTCGCCGCAGCGCACGGTCGGTGTCGGCGTGACCGACGCCGTGGGCGTCGGCGTGATCGTCGGCGTGCCGGTGGCGGTGCGCGTGGGAGTACCGGTCGGCGTCGTCGTCGGCGTCCGCGTTGGCGTGGCCGTGGGCGTGGGGGTCGATGTCGCGGTGGGCGTGGCCGACGGCGTCTGGGTCGGAGTGGCGCTCGGCGAACGGGTCGAGGTGTGGGTTGGCGTCACCGTCGCGGTGGCGGTGCGGGTCGGCGACGCGACGGAGGTCACGGTCGGTGTCGCGGTCGCTGTGCGCGTCGGCGTGGCGGTGGGCGTGCGGGTCGGCGTCGCCGTCGGCGTGGAAGTCGGGGTCAGCGTTGGCGTGGCACTCGGCGTCGCTGTTGGTGTCGAGGTCGGCGTGCGCGTTCCCGTGCGGGTGGGCGTCTGCGTCGGCGTGTCGGTCGGGCTCGCACTCGGTGTCGCGCTGGGCGTCGGCGTCGGCGTTGCCGTCGGCGCCAGCGAAGCGGTGGGCGTGCTGGTCGGCGTACGCGTCGCGCTCGCGGTGCGCGTCGACGTCGGCGTGCGCGTGTCGGTCACTGTCGGCGTCACCGTCGGCGTGTTGGTGGCGGTGCGCGTCGGCGTGAAGGTGCGCGTCGGCGTGCGCGTCGGGGTGATGGTCGGCGTGTAGCTGAACGTCACCGTCGGCGTGTGCGAGGGCGTGAAGGTCAAGGTGCGCGTCGGGGTGATGGTCGGGGTCGGCGTGCGCGTCGGCGTGACGGTGAACGTGCGGGTATTCGTCCGTGTCGGGGTGCTGGTCGGGGTGCGGGTCGGGGTCCGCGTTGGCGTATGCGTCGGCGTGTGGCTGAACGTGCGGGTCGGCGTGTGCGTCGGCGTGATCGTCGGGGTGCGCGTAAATGTCGACGTCGGCGTGCGCGTCCGCGTCGGCGTGATGGTCGGTGTATTCGTGACCGTCGGCGTGATGGTCGGCGTCCGCGTCGGCGTGATCGTCGGGGTCCGCGTGCGGGTGGGCGTAATCGTCGGCGTGACCGTCGGCGTGCGGGTCGGCGTGTTGACCGACAGGCGCTGGCCGAAGACGCCGTAGCCCGACCCATCCTGCTGCTGGCTGCTCCACACGGTCACGAATTCGCCGCCGCGGCTGGCGATGGCGGGATAGTATTGGGCGTTGTTGATGAAGGTGTTGACCACGAACTCGGTACCAAGGCGCACACCGGCACTGGCAAAGCGCTGTCCGAAGATACCGTCGGAAGAGCCGTCGCCGGGGCCGCCGCTCTTCGATGGGCGATTCGCCCACACGACAACGAAACCCTCCGTCCCGTCGCTCGCCACCGCGGGCTGCTCCTGTCCGCCCAGCGTCTGCGCGTTGACCTGAAATTCGACACCGAGCGGCGCGCCGGACGTACTGAGGCGCCGCGCGAACACCCCGGTGTAGTCGTAGTCCTGATACACGCTGGACCACACAACCACGAACCCCGTGTCGGCGCCGAGCGCCTCGATGTCGGGCTGATCGAATATGTAGTCGCCCTCCGCCACCGTGAACCGGCTGCCGAGCAGCGTACCCAGCCCGTTCACCCGCTGTCCATATATGTAGGAGTGCGGCCAGACGACGACGAACTCCACGCCGCCATTGGTCGCCACGTCGGGCCCCCCGTAGTTGAAATAGCTCAGCTCATCGACCTGGAACTCGGTGCCGATCTTGGCGCCGTTGGAGTCGAAGTGCTGGCCGCGAACCAGCGGCGTTGCGAACCCCTCGTAGAACACGACGACGAATCCCCCGGTGCCGTCGCGCGTCACGCCGGGCAGGAAGCTGGTCTCGGCGTTGATGGTGAGCTCTGTCCCCTGTTTGTCGCCCGAGCTGTTGAACAGCTGGCCGCGAATGCCGCCCTCGTTCCAGACCACGACGAAGGCCCCCCCGGCAGTTTCGGTGACGACAGGATCCAGATCGGGAAGGACGCTGGTGAAGTCTTTGACCATGAACTCGGTTCCGAGCTTGATTCCGCCGCTCGCAAACCGTTGGCCGGAGAGTGCCGTGCTGCCGTGGTCCTCCCAGACCACTACAAACCGCCCGCTGCTCAGCGCCGCCACCGCGGCGACCTTTTGATCGCCGCCGGTGACTTGATTGACCTGAAACTCGGCGCCGACCTTCAGTCCCTGCGCGCGAGCCCCATGCGGCGCCAGGAGCACGACCGCGGCGACCGCCAGATACAGCGGTGCGCAGAATGCGCGTGCCCGCTGCGGGCGGCGCGAACCTCTATCGATCGGAGCTCGAACCGTTCTCGCCGCCATCCGCGTCGAGAACTTGCCCGATCGCTACCGCAATCGTCAATTAGGGAATTCCCCTAGTCGACTCACGGCGAACCCACCCGCACGCTGCGCTGCAATCGCACGTGGCTGCCGAAGCTCTCGGTCAAGCGCGCGTCGAAGGTGATGACCGTACCCACCGGCACGCCGATGCCAGCGCCGACGTTGGGTGAGGCGGTGAAGATCACCCGGCCCGAGGGGGCCGCGGCTAAAACGTCCCACCGAACGCTGTCGCCCGGCTCGCAGAAGCCGCCGCCACAGACACCGCCGGGCGCGAGGTTGTCGTTGAAGGCCGCAATCCCAAACGGGACCCGCAGCCTGAGCAACAGGTCCGCGGCGACCGGACCGACATTGGTCTCGTCGAGCACCACCGTCAGCGTATGGGTTGCTTGGACCGGATTGGGTTCGACACTCAACAGCAGCACCGCCAGGGGCGCCGCCTCGACGCGCGTCGCGGCGCTGGCGCGCGCGAACGACGGCGGCGCCGAGGTGTCGAAGATCGCCGCGCCGGCGTGTAGGATGTCGCCCTGTACCAGGGCCTCGTCGACCGTCACCGTCAGTTGCCGTGTCCCGCCTTGCCCCGGGCTCAGCGTGCCGAGCGGCCAGCGCACGACATCGCCGACCTGTACGAACTCACCGCTCGCCGACACCAACGTCGTGCCCGCCGGCAGGGGCATCTCGATGGCGCTGTTCGGCGCCAACCCGGTGCCGCGGTTGCCGAACGTCAGCGTATAGGTGAGCGTGGCCCCCGGCTCGATCGGATCGAATTCCTCGTCTAGCGCCAGGTCGAGTCGGCGCCCATTGTCGATCAAGATGCTGCGCCGAATCCGCTGGTGCACACCGCCCGAATCGGTTGACCGGGCATCGAACGCGACCACGTTGCCGTCCGCCACATTCTTCGCCGTCATGGGCGTCGCGCGCGTGGTGCCGCGGCCAGGGCTCAGATCCGCGATGCTCCAGGTCATGCTCTCGCCCGCGTTGCAGAAGCTCGAGCTGCAGACCGCGCCTTCGCTGAAGCCGTTGCCAAACTCCAGCACCTCCTGCGGCACCACCAAAGCGAGGTCCATATCGGTGGCGACCAGGCCGCGATTGGTGGCGCTCAGCAACACTTCGACGATCTCATTCGGCTCCACCGGGTCCGGATTGATCTCGAGCGAGAAGTCCGTCCCCGGCGGCGCCTCGACCCGCGTCGCCGCGCTGGCGCGTGCCATCGCCGGCACCGCCGAGGTGTCGGCGATCTGCGCGCTGGCGCGCAGGATGTCGCCATCCGCCAGCGCGCTGTCGACCAACACCGTCAGCCGCCGGGTCCCGCCCTGCCCGGGGGTCAGCGTGCCGAGCGGCCAGCGCACGACATCGCCGACCAGCACGAACTCGTCGCTCGCCGACACCAACGTCGTGCCCGCCGGGAGGGGCATCTCGATCGCGCTGTTCGGCGCCAGCGCGGCGCTGCGGTTGCCGAACGTCAGCGTGTAGGTCAACGCCGACCCGGCCTCGATCGGATCGAACTCCTCGTCCAACGACAGATCGAGTGGCCGGCCGTCGTCGATCAAGACGCTGCGCCGGATGCGTTGCTGCGCCCCGCCGGCATCGGTCGAGCGCACATCGAACGTGACCACGTTGCCGTCCGCCAGATTCTTCACGGTCATGGGCGTCGCCCGCGTCGTGCCGCGGCCAGCGCTCAGGCCCGCGATGCTCCAGAGCATGCTCTCGCCCGCGTTGCAGAAGGCCGAGCTGCAGACCGCCCCCTCGCTGAAGCCGCTGCCGAACTCCACCACTTCCTGCGGCACCACCAGGTTCAGGGCCACATCGGTGGCGACCAGGCCGCGGTTGGTCGCGCTCAGCAGCACTTCCATGATCTCGTCCGGTTCGACCGGGTCGGGATTGATCTCGAGCGATACGTCCGTACCCGGTCGCGCCTCGACGCGCGTCGCCGCGCTGGCGCGCGCGATCGCCGGGGGATTCGACGTGTCGGCGATCTGCGCCCGCGCCCGCACGATGTCGCCGTCCGCCAACGCGTCGTCGACCAGAACCGTCAGCTTTCGCGTCCCGCCCTCTCCCGGGCTGAGCGTGTCGACCAGCCAGCGCACGACACCGCCCTCGTGTACGAAGTCGTCGCTCGCCGACACGAACGTCGTCCCCACGGGCAACGGCATCTCGATCGCGCTGGCCGGTGCCAGCGACGCACCGCGGTTGCCGAACGTCAGCGTGTACGTCAGCTCGGCGCCCGGCTCGATCGGATCGAGATCCTCGTCCAACGACAGATCGAGTCGCCGGCCGGTGTCGATCACGACACTGCGTCGAATGCGCTGATGCGTCCCGTCCGCGTCGGTGGTGCGCGCATCGAAGGTAATCACATTGCCGTCGAACAGATTGCGCGCCGTCATCGGCGTTCCCCGCGTGGTGCCGCGGCCAGCGCTCAGACCCACGATGCTCCAGGCCATGCTCTCGGCCGCGTTGCAGAAGGCCGATGTGCAGACAGCCCCCTCGCTCAAGCCGCTGCCGAACTCCACCACCTCCTGTGGCACGACCAGGGCCAGGTCGACATCGGTGGCGACCAGGCCGCGATTGGTCGCGCTCAGCAGCACTTCCATGATCTCGTTCGCTTCCACCGGATCGGGATTGATCTCGAGCCCGAGATCGGTGCCCGTCCGCGCCTCGATCCGCGTCGCGGCGCTGGCACGCGCGATCGCCGGCGGACTCGACGTGTCGGCGATCTGCGCATTGGCGCGCAGAATGTCGCCATCCGCCAGCGCCGCGTCGACCGTCACCGTCAGCCGCCGCGTGCCGCCCTGCCCCGGGCTCAGCGTGCCGAGCGGCCAGCGCACCACGTCACCGATCTGCGCGAAGTCGCCGCTCGCCGCGACGAACGTCGTCCCGGCCGGCAGCGACATCTCGATCGCGCTGTTCGGCGCCAGCGCCGCGCTGCGGTTGCCGAACGTCAGCGTGTACGTCAGCTCGGCGCCCGGCTCGATCGGATCGAATTCCTCGTCCAAGGACAGATCGAGCCGCCGGCCGGTATCGATCAAGATGCTGCGCCGGATGCGCTGATGCACGCCGCTGGCGTCGGTCATGCGCGCGTCGAACGCGACCACGTTGCCATCGGCCAAGCTCTTCGCCGTCATCGGCGTCGCGCGCGTCGTGCCGCGCGCGGCGGCCAGGGCCGCGATGTTCCACGCCATGCTCTCGCCGGCGTTGCAGAAGGCCGACGTGCACACGGCGCCCTCGCTGAAGCCGCTGCCGAACTCCACCACCTCTTGCGGCACGGCCAGGCGCAGCTCGACGTCGGTCGCGACCTGGCCGCGATTGGTCGCGCTCAACTGCACCTCCATGATCTCGTTGGCTTCCACCGGGTCCGGATTGACCTCGAGGGCGAGATTCGCGCTGGCGGGCGCCTCGACTCGCGTCGCGGCACTGGCACTGGCGGCGGACGTCGCATCCGAGATATCCGCCCGCGCCAGCAGGATGTCTCCCTCGCTCAGGGTATCGTCGACTTTCACGGTCAGGCGTCGGGTCCCGCCCTGGCCGGGACTCAGCGTGCCCAGCGGCCACCGCACGCCGTTGGCCTCCTGGGTGAATTCGCCGCTGGCACTGACCAGGGTCGTGCCCGCCGGCACGTCCATCTCGATGGCGCTGTCCGTCGTCAGCCCGGCGCCGCGGTTGCCGAATGTCAGCGTGTACGTCAGCTCCGCGCCGGCCTCGATCGGGTCGCGCTCCTCGTCGAGCGACAGCTCGAGGTTGCGCACCGTCGCGAAGGTGGTCGTGCCCTGGGCGAACAGCGGCAAGCTCTCGCCGACCTCCGCAGCGGCTCGGAAGGTAATCAGCTCGCCGTTCGCCGGCGCTTGCGCGTCGCTGCGCATGATCACGGCCGCACCGACAGTAGTGCCGCGCCCGACCGCGAGTCGGTCGATCTGCCAGGTGATCTGCTCGCCGGGATCGCAAAAGGCGCTGCTGCACACGCCGCCCTCGGCCAGCACTTGCGAGAACCCCGCCACCGCACTGGGAACGGTGAGCGTGACGAACACGTTGCGCAGTTCGGTGTCGTGCGTATTGGTGACCGTGATGACGACTTGCGCCATCTCGCCGGCGGTCACCGGTTGCGGATTGACCTCGACGGCGAGCTCGAGCGGCGGCAGGCTCGGCGTCGGCGTCGGCGTTCTGGTCGGGGTCCTGGTGCGGGTGCTGGTCGGCGTGATCGTCGGGGTGACGGTGGAGGTCGGCGTCGGCGTCGAAGTTCTGGTCGGCGTCAGCGTCGGCAGGTTGCAGCGCGCGAGGCCCAGCACCACCGCGTCGGCGAGCGCCACTTGCCGCGCCAGATCCGCCGCCGCGGCGGCAGCGAGGCCGGCAAAGTCGGTTGCGGCATTCGCTTGCGCCACCGCCGCGAGGAGCGCGCTGATATCGATGTCGTCGCAGTTCTCGAGACCGGTGCCGGCGAGAATGCGCACGCCGGCTTCCGAATCCGGCCCGAGCACCACATTGTCGAGCGAGGCTCCGCTCCCTCCGGTCAGTTCCCGGGGGCCAAACTCGATGGTGCGGTAAGTCGTCTCCGGCTCGACCTGGGCCTCGAAGAGCAGCGTGGCGCCGGTGACCTGGCATTGATCGAGCTCCAGGGCGAATCCGCCGGTAGCGGATACCGCACCGGTGCCGACCGCGCTGCGGCCGCTCCCGGCGAGACAGCCGCCGCGATCATCACAGCGGTAGACCTGCACCGCCGTGCCTAGCGCGCACCCCTGCAGGCCGGCGGGGCCTGGCTCGCGACAGATTCCGGCCGCCGCAACGCGCGCGTGACCGAGCGCCGTGTTGACGCTGCGCACCAGCTCGTCGATGCCGACGCTGCCGTCCAGGTCGACGTCGCAGGCGCGGCACGTCGTGAGATCGGAGGTCCCCAGCGCGACGTTCACGCAATGGACGAGCTCGTCGACGCTCACCGTGCGATCGCGGCTGCAGTCGCCGGCGCATACCTGCGCGCCCGCCTCGACGCCGTGTGTCAAGAGAGCGGCTGCCAGCAGCAGGACGAGTCCGAATCCCCCCCGTTGGCTTACGGGGGCTTTACCCGACTCCGGTCCCCCTCCTTTCCAAGGAGGGGTTACCCATTGGAAGGCGGGTTGCAACTGAGCACACGGCTCCGTTGGCGGCATAGCCGCGTCTTTTGTTTAATCGCCATCCTTTTTTCACGCCCGCACT